>JBQTIE010000398.1:0-18473 GCA_052389315.1 Acidobacteriota bacterium | reverse complement strand
ACGCGCGCCCGGCGTAGTCCGACGCACCTCGCTCGCGCGCCGAGTCTGTCCGCGCCAGAAACGCGGACACGCGCCCGTTTGTCGTCGCCTGCCACCCCACATCAACGCCGTAGGCACGGTTGTAGTCATCAGGTACGGCACGACTGCCCACGCCCTGACGGCCCACGAACATCGCGCCGAAGTTCGACCGGCCAACTTCGCGCTGAATGCGCATGACGGTGAAGTTGTTGGCCGCCGCCACCGTCTGTCCGGAACGTTCGTCGACCGCGGAGTCGGTCTGCATGTTCAGCAGGGCGACGTTGTAGCCAGCCAGTTTCCCGCTCAACCGTCCGCCGGCGAGGATGTCGATCGGCTCGCCGCTGGGTGAAAGGCCGATGCGCCGCGAGAAGAACAGATCGACGTTCTGCGGCTGCCCCAACTGAAAGAGCTGCGCGTTCTCCAGGAAGAACGGGCGCTTCTCGGGAAAGAACAGCGGGAACCGCGTCAGATTCACTTGCTCTACGTCGGCCTCGACCTGCGCGAAATCGGTGTTGACCGTCAGATCGAGCGTGAGATCCGCGCGCACGCCCCATTTGAGATCGAGACCGATGTCTCCCGTGCGGCGGACCGTGTCGGTCTGCAGCGTGCGGTCGTCGTTGATCGAGCCGGCGATGTAGGGGAGCAGTCGCAGGTCACGACGCAGCGGAAGGCTCAGACCATGGAGCTTCCCCGCCACGGAGACGCGGTGGAGGTTGTACCCGCGCGGCACCGGCGACAGGAACACCTGCTCGTTCTTGCGGCGGATATTTCGCATCGCGTTGACGCCCCACGTTCGGTTCTCTCCCGGGTTGTACCTTAGCGTCTTCAGCGGAATGGCGAACTCCGCCTCCCAGCCACGCTCGGTCCGCTGCGTGCGTACCGTCCAGTCGGCGTCCCAGTTCACATTGATGCCCCCGCCGCCACCACCGCCGCCGCCCTGGCCGGTCTGGCCCTCGGCCCTCACCTGACCGTCGTACTCGATGCCGAACGGATTGGTGCCGAACACGAACGCATTCTGGCCATCGTTGAACGTATCGAGGAGGACCCGGATCGAGTCGGTGTCGCCGAGATCGGCATCGCGGCGGCTCTCGGTGACGACTAGGTTGCTGGGCGCCGAGTCGAAACACACGACCGCGATGAACAGGGTTTGCTGATCGATGAGAAACCGAATCTCCGTGCGCTCGGTGGCGGGTTCGCCTTCATTCGGATCCTGCTGAATGAAATCGCTGAACGACTCTACCAGCGCCCACACGTCATCGTCGACGCGGCCGTCGACGACCGGTCTCGCGCCGTCGCCCGCACGACCCACCGTCAGCTCTGGGACCGTCGCCACCGTCTGGGCGATGGCGAGTGACACTCCGCTGGCGCCGAGCCATACGCACACGACAACCATCTGCACGAACCGACGTTGTTCGATCGCTGTCATCGGGGCAATATCCTAGCGAGGCTCCGCCTCAGACCGTCGAGCATGTGCCGCGGCGGCTCCGCCTCGCTAGGGACAGTGTTGGCTGGCCCGGCCTCCGGCCGGGCGAGAAAACTTGACTCAAATGGTTGGGAATCTGCAGAGTCAAGTTTTCTAGTGGACGATCGTTTCCAGACGAGCTCTCGCTGGAGCGATATGAGATTGAACGGGCAATGCCGGGACATGGTAGGGTTCAAACCTGAAAATGACCTGAAAGGGCTCGCCCGAACGAGCCGCCGACGCTTTTCAGGTGACTTTCAGATGGCCGCGTTAAGCTTTCCGCGAAATCGCGACCCACCGGCGGCGCTTCTGCTGATCCATCCGGACGTCAGGAGGGCGCGCCTCGTCAGGAACCCACTCGTCGGATTGCAACGGGCCGTTTCTGGAGTAACGCGAGTCGCGGAGCGAGTTATGACATCCAAGGCAGTGAGACGCGTGACGATCGTTCTGGCCGGACTATGCGTCCTTGTCACGGACGCGGCGGTACGTGCTCAAAACCAGAACCGCGATCTGCTGGACGCGGCTCGCCGCGATGACACGAGGGCCGTGCAGTCGCTGCTGAAGGGCGGTGCCGATCCCAACGCGCGCGATGAGAGTGGCGCCACGGCGCTGATGCAGGCGTCCGCTGTCGCCTCCGGCGACACGGTTCGCGCGCTGCTGGAGGCGGGCGCCGACGTCAACGCCTCGAGCAAGAGCGGCGCCAGCGCGCTCATGTGGGCGACAGGCGATTCGGCGAAGGTCCGACTGCTCCTCGATCGCGGAGCCGCCGTCAACGCCCGGATGAAGGACGGGACGACGGTGTCGGTGGTCACTTGAAACCGCGTAAGTCTAGACAGATCTCGTCGTAGAGGTTCTTCGTTCGTTCTCTCAGGGACAAAAGAATGAGGGCTGTGGACGCTTGTGGAAAACCGTCTGCGGTTTTCCACACCCCTGTGGGCGCGTGCTGTGCGTCCGCAGGGGTGGCAGCGTCCATAGCCTCGGGGTTTGAAAGCGGGCCGGGGTCGCGTACGCTGCGCGGTGCGGCGAATGAGGTGAGGGTCTGGAGCTGATCCCTCCAGCCCCTCGGTGACCGCCTCGATGCTCCGACGGACCGAGCCGATCGGCTTTGTTGTGCCACGGTTTGCGAGTGATGTCCAGTCGGCCCACGTCGTCGCGCCGACGTCGTGGACACCCCGCTGCGGCAGAAAACGTGTCGGCGTTGTAGCCGCTCCTTCGCGATCTGTTCGTCGTGTGATCGCGGCCACGCCTATTGCTCGACGCCGTGCCGGACCGCGGGCCGTCAGGGCTCGGTCCGAGCCGCGCGCCGACGGCATCGCGCGAGCCCTGAAGGCCGCCTCGATCATCGGGATCACCAGCGCGCGTATCGCGCGCGCGTGAGGGATCAGACTTCCCAGCTAGCCGCGCCGCCCCGCACACTGGCTGCCGACACGTCGATGGATCCGGTGCCGACCGCTCCCCAGGTGGGAGCGTCGCGTTGCATGGTCTGTGGCCGCGAGAGCGCGTGGCTCCTTCCACCGCCCTGGCAGATCCGTCGCGTGTCCCTGGAGCCGCGCCATGATCACGCCCGAGCAGCACGCCGAGATCCGTCGCCTCTACTACGCCGAGCATTGGACAGTCGGCACCATCGCGGCCCAGCTCGGCGTCCATCCTGAGACCGTTGCCGCCGCGCTCAATCGCGCGAGTGTGCTCACGCGCGGCGGGCGGTGCCGCTCGACGGCGCTCGACCCGTACCTCCCGTTCCTGCGCGACGCGCTCGCGCAGTATCCGCGCCGGCGCGCGACCCGGTTGCACGAGATGGTGCGACAGCGCGGCTATCCGGGCTCCGCGGTGCAGGTGCGGCGCGCCGTACGTCGCCTGCGGCCCGCGCCGCCCCGCGAGGCGTATCTCCGGCTCACGACGCTCCCCGGGGAGGTCGCCCAAGTCGATTGGGGCAGCTTTGGCACCATCCGCATCGGCCGCGGCGTCCGGCCGCTGTCCGCTTTCGTGCTCGTGCTCGGCTACTCGCGGGCGCTGCACGCAGTCTTCACACTCGACCAGACGCTCGAGAGTGTCCTGCGCGGCCACGTCGAGGCCGTGGACGCGATGGGCGGGTGCGCCCGTTCCCTCGTGTACGACAATTTGAAGACCGCGGTGCTCGATCGGCAGGGGAGCGCCGTGCATTTCCATCCGCGTTTGCTGGAGCTCGCCGGGCATTCTCACTTTTCTCCACGGCCCTGTGCACCGGCGCGGGCAAATGAGAAGGGGAAGGTCGAGCGCCAAATTCAATACCTCCGGCATGCCTGCTTCGCCGCGCGCCCGTTCCGCGATCTCGACGACCTCCACCGGCAATTTGTCGCGTGGCGCGACACCGTCGCGCATCAGCGCCGCCATCCTGACCAACGCGACCAGACGGTCGCCCAGGTCTTCGCCGAGGCGCAACGCGTGCTGCTCCCGCCGCCGGCGCATCCCTTCGAGACCACGCTCGTCCGGCCCCTCCGGACCGGCAAGCAGCCCTACGTCAGCTTCGATCGCAATCGCTACTCGATCCCCCACACGCTCGTGCAGCGGCCGGTCACCCTCCTCGCCGACGCGACCCTCGTGCGCGTGGTGGACGGACCCACCGAGATTGCGCGCCATGTCCGCAGCTACGACAGCGGCGTGGTGGTGGAAGACTCCACCCATGTCGCCGCGCTGACGGCGGCCAAGGCCGCGGCACGACCGGTGACCGCGCCGGAGCGACTCCGTCAGGCCGTGCCGCGCTTCGACCGGCTCTTCGACCAATGGGCCGCGCACGGCGATGCGGGCGTTTCGCAGCTGCGGCGCCTGCTGGATCTGCTCGATGACTACGGCGCCCCCGCCCTCGGCGCCGCCGTCGACGCGGCGCTCACGCGCGAGGCGCCCAGTGCCGGCACGATCGCCCACCTGCTCGATCAGCAGCGACGCCAGCGCGGCCTCCGGCCGCCGGTGCCTCTCGGGCTGCCGAATCACCCCGGGGTCCAGGACCTCACCGTCCAACCCCACAACCTGGAGTCCTACGATGCCCTCAGCCCCGACCGTCCCCCCGACCCTGAGTAATCACCTGCGTCGCCTCGGCCTCACCCGGAGCGCCGACGATCTCAATGACCTGCTCGCGCGCGCCGCCAAGGATCGGTGGACGCCCGTCGCGCTCCTCGAGGCGCTCGCCACGACCGAACTCGAGGATCGCGCCCGGCGCAGTCTCGAACGCCGCTTCAAGCGCGCACGTCTGGGCCGCTTCCATCGCCGATTTCGCGTGGGACTGGCCCAAACCGATCGATCGCCCCTTGGTCGAACGTGTCCTACGCCTCGACTTTCTCACGCACGCCGAGAATCTTGTGCTCGTCGGCGCGCAAGGGCTCGGCAAGACGATGATCGCCAAGAACACGGTCCACCAGGCGATCCGACAGGGCCACTCCGCGCTCTTCACGACCGCCGCCGATCTGCTCCTCGACCTCAGCGGCCAAGAGACGGCACGGGGCCTCGACCGTCGCCTGCGCCACTACACCCGCCCGCCACTGCTCTGCGTCGACGAAATTGCCTACCTGGCTTACGACGCTCACGCGGCAGACTTGCTCTTCCAGATCGTGACGCGTCGCTACGAGCAGACGTCCATTGTGCTGACCACCAACTTAGCCTTCCGCGACTGGCACACCATCTTCCCCAACGCCTCGTGCGCCGTCGGGCTTATTGATCGGCTGACCCACCACGCCGCCCTCATCAAGATCACTGGCGAGAGCTACCGGCTGCGCGAGGCCGAACGGGATCAGAACGCTCGCCGCGCTTCGTGACCCCCACGACGGCGGCCCACACGGGCCGCCGACTTCAGTCCAGATTTACGCGCTTCCTGGAGATCGCCAACAGCGTAAAGCTCCAGTGCGCGGCGAAGGCCAGGTAGACGTCGTGACTGTCGGGGTCGTAGAAGCACGCGCGGACGACCGCCGCCTTGAGATTGTCGTGCCTGACGACCAGTGGCACGCCGCCGAGATCGTGAAAGGCGCGCTCGTGCAGGCGCAGAAACGTCTCCAGCTTCTGATCCCAGACGGCTTCTTCGTAGCCGTGGCGTGAATGGCCGAGCGTCATGCGAAAGACCCACGGCCGCCACCATTCACCCGTCGCGGCGTCGAGCGTCGGGGCGCCGCGGAAGAAATCGACCTGGCCTTCAGCTCCAGGGGCACCGTGGAAGACGCCCACCGCTCGCCGCGCCGGGGCGAGCGTCCGCACGAAGCGTTTCACCGATTCGTAGCTGGCGCCGTAGCCGTACTCCTCGACGAGGTCCTGCCACACCCGCTGCACACTCAGACCGGCGTCCAGCTTCTCGGTGATCGCCGTGCGATAGGTCGCGGCAGCGAACCGCGGGCGCGGCGCGGAGCCGGGGAACGGTTTGGCCGGTTTTCCCTCCGAGCCGGCGAACGTTTTGGCCGCATTTGAACCCTCGGCCGGCGAATGATCAGAGGAATCAGCCGTCGGGGGTGGGTCTGAGCCGGGGAACGTTTTGGCCGCATTTCCCAAACGCAGACGGTCATAGCGGCCGACTGTCTCGCGACGAACGCCGGTCTCGGCTTCGATGCGACGGTAACTCCACCCGAGCTCCAACAGGGCGAGAACTTGCGATTTCTTAGGCATCTTCAGGTAGTTAGGCATCAACATCCTTGGGGAATGGAACCCTCAAGGATGTCGCAGCACTCCTACCTGCAGTGGCCGGTTTTCAGACGTTCGGTCGTGGCCGCATTTGGGCGTTCGCTAACAGGCCGTTAGAGGCCGCTACTCTTGCGGAATCAACCGACACTGTGTCTCGCGACTGGAAGTTTGCCAAAACATGGTTGCTACGTGAGTTCGCGATGAAGGATTCAGTGCAGGGTGAACACTGGGCGAGGTGTCGAGGAGCCGCTGAGCGGGTTCCATTCCAGCACGGCTCAGGATTCTCGTCCGCGCCCAGCTGAATTCGGGTTCAAGACTGAATCCGAGTACTCGCGCCGGGTCGAGATCTCCACGCTGCACAAAGTGCTGGCTATCCTGCGCGCCGCAATCCGCTGGGGCCAGCCGCAGACGCCGCCGCTCATCCACAGGTCGCCGTTCCACCGCTTCGGCGTCCGGTTGAATACCAAAGCAGAAGCGGCTCGCGATCGGCGGATTTCACGCGAAGAGGAGAAGCGGCTCCTCGACCGGCGCTGGCCATGAATACGTGGGAGCAGCTGCGTCGAGACGCACGCAAGCGATTCAATTGGCGCAGCGTCCGACAAGACGTGGCTCCGTAGCGCATCGACCGTCCTCCTGGAACGAAGCTAGGCCGCGGCGGCAACCGCTCTCGGCGCGGGGCTGAGACGCAACAGGTCTTGGCGACGATCCTGCGCACCGCACACCAGCGCGGCCTCGATGGCACCAACCTGCTGGGACCATGAAGTAGGTGAACATCATTACAGTGAATGCCTCGAAGCCACGTGTGTACGTCGCACCTGACTGAAACACCTCGAGGATCGCGATCGGAGCGCGGTAGAAGAGGTGGTACAGGCTGGCGAACGCGAGGCTCACGACGAACACGGTGGCGGACGGCCACAAGAGCGCGCGCCAGATGAGAACCACCAGGCGACGGGTAGGAGTCATGGTCACGATTATCTACTCTGCAAATTCGACGTGGCTCAGCCTATCGAAATCGCCCCATGCCGCACCGACCAGTTCGGTGATTTGTCGACCCATCAGGCGCCGATTCGTCGACCCCTGTACGCCGGCAAATTCGCAGGCGTAGAATCCTCCGGTGCGTGCCACGGATCGCCGCGATTCGCTGCAGCAATGGCTTCGCTTCGCGGTCGGTGAAAGCCACGTCCTGCGTGAGACTCCATCTCTGCTGTTTCAACAAGCGGCGAACCAGCCGGACACTTCGAGCCCGGCGGCCGCAGCACTGACCACATGGGACGACGGTCGCAGCGTTCGGCCGTGGTTCCAATGGATCAATAAGCCCAGTCGCCTGGGCCGCTGCCTCTTGACGGCCACGGTGCTTGACGGCGGGATCCTGAGTTGCGCCTACCTTCCGGGCGGGCGCCGGCTCATCGTCGGGGGCGAGCACGGGTCGATCAAGATCCTGAATGCTGGAAACGGCGTCGAGATCCAGGACCTCAAGGGACATGACGGGGACGTCTACGCCTGCGTGTGCTCGTCAGATGGCCGAATTGCCTCGGCTGCTGGTGACGGGATGGTCAAGATCTGGGACGCGGTGACTGGTGCTGAACTGCTGTCACTCGTCGAATGGAGTCGGTCCTGCGCGTTCGCTCCAGACGGGAAGTGTCTCGTCACCGCTTCGACGAGCGGAACGCTACGCATCTGGGACGCGATCCGTGGAGACCTGCTGATGGAGCTCCCGGCGTACGAAGACCCGAACGGGAGCAGCATACGGAACCTCGGGCATCCACGGTGTACTTGGTCTCCTGACGGCGGACAGATCATTTCGGCGCGTGGTGAAGAGAAGAGCCCCGGCGATCTCAAGGCGTGGAGCACCCGCGATGGCTCACTGCGCTGGACCGCTGCCGAGTGGGGACCAGCGATCACAGCCTGCGCTTACTCTCCCGATGGTCGCACGGTCCTGTGCACCACCGCGGACCAGACACTTGAATCAACGGTACAGCTCTGGGACGCAGCCACCGGTCAGCAGATTGCCCAAGGCGGTACCCATACCAGGACCGCGACCAGTTGCTCATTTTCACCGGATGGCCGGCTGTTCGTCTCGTCGTCCTACGACAAGAGCGTGAGAGTGTGGGACGCGGCGCCCGCCCGCCCGCTGATGTCTTTGATCGGACATGCGACGCCGGTTCTTTCCTGTGCCTTTTCTCCAGACGGTCGCCGCGTGACATCTGGCGACGGCGACGGGACGATCAAGGTCTGGGACGTTGTCGATCCCGGTGAATCGGAGGCGGAGCCGCCGCATGCGCGTGCGATTCGCTCCTGTGCGCCTTCACCGGAGGGCCACCAGATTCTCTCGCTCAGCAGCGACCAAAGCATCGCGATATGGAGTGGACGAAGCGGGGAACTGGCCGGCGCGCTGCCCGAACCCGATCTTGTCAACGCAAATCAGTTTCAACGGTGGCGACGTCGGCAGCCCCACGAAACCCCAGGGGATCTGCAGGCGTTTCGCAGATGGGCCGTTTTCGAGGAAGGCGGTCTTGACTTACAGGAAGAGCACATCACGACTCTATCGGTGGTCGCGTATTCACCTGACGGAGCCACATGGGCCACCGGGTCACGAACTGAGGAACTCAAAGTCTGGGAGCGGTCCACTGGACGGGAGCTCGTGGCGCTGAAGGCTCCGGGGTCTGTCACTCATTGCGTTTACTCCCCGGATGGGCGTCACCTCGCAGCGACAACGGTTGCCGGATCGATCGCGAGTTGGGATGTCGATGGCTGGAAGCCTATCGCGACGCTCGAGCAACGGTCGCCGTTCGTCATGCCGGCATTTACTCCGGATGGTGCGCGCTTGCTCTCGGTGAATCCTGACGATCATCTGATGGTGTGGGACGTTAGAGGCCGGCGAGAGGCCGGGCTCTGGTTTGCAAATCACCGTGTTCGCTCCGAGCCGGCGATCGAGACGCGACGGCCGCGATCCGCGCGGGAGCGTGATTTTTTCTACAAGGCGCCAGTGGTTTGCACGCCGGATGGCCAGCGGGTCATTTCAGCGAGCGGCCAGGTCCTCACACTATGGAGCGCGCGCACTGGTACTGTGGGCAGAACACTGGAGGCTCATCAGGGTGACGTCACTGCGTGCATGGTCAGTCGCGATGCCGGCTGGGTGACGTCAGGCTCGAGTGATGGGACGATCAAGCTGTGGCACCTCGACACGGGCCTCGAGCACGGCACTTTCCGCGTCATGGACACGGCGATCACCGCGCTGATTGCGTCGGCCCACGATCTGGCGATGGTTGTCGGCGACAAGGCGGGACGGCTCCGCCTGCTCCGCGCGATTGGAGTCGAGCTTGGCCCCGCCATCGCCACCGTTGGCTACATGTTTCGATCGACGACTCAGGGATGGGACGCGGCTCCGACTGCGCGGTGTGGGTGGTGCGCCATCGAGTTCGTGCCTCGACCCGCCGTGCTCGATGCCATCTTGGGTATCCTGGGCGCGAGCCAGCAACAACCGCATGCGTCGGCTTGCTGCTCACTGCCGCCAGAATCGTGGGAGGTAGACGCGCTCCTCTCAGAGTGCCCCCATTGCCACCGAGCGCTCCGCTTCAATCCCTTCGTTGTCGACGGCCGCGAACCGTCCGGCAGCTAGTCGCGCCGTTTGGCTATCGCTGCATCCCCCAATGTCGCCAGGTTCGGCGCGTTGCCATCAGCAGCCAGTCCGGCTCGAGTCGCTCGAATGAGGGGGAATCGCTCCACGTGAGGATGCCAATGCCGTTCCGATCGATCCGTTCTTCGAGCGTGCGCTCGTAGCCGCAGTCTGACAACGCGATGACCTGCGTGCGCCCGATCGTCCACTCGGCGCCGATGTTGTAGTGACCGAAGAACGCAAAGGCCGGCGCCACTTCTTCGACGACGAGCCTCAGCGCCTCGCTCCCCCAACCGCTGCGCAGCGCGCCCGACCAGAGCGAGTCGGGACCGTCGTGGCTAATCAGAATGTCGAATCCGTGCCGGCCGCTCGCCGCGAGCGCCATCGCCTCATCGTCGTTCAAGTGACACCGTTCATGTCGTCCTGCTTTGGCTTTCAGATTGGCCGCGCCGGACACGCCGCCGATGCGAACGCGCTGGCCGCCACGCTCGAAGGTGTGGATGCGTCCGGACCGTAGCGCCTGAATGCGTCCGTCGTTCGAAACCGGGTAGGTGGCTGCGCTCGCCGGCACGCGCGCTTCGCATCGCTCGAGATACGCGAAGTCTTCATGGTTGCCAGGAATGAACACGAGCGGCGGACGTGGATCCAGCAGCGTGGTGGGCGGATGTGGATCGGCGAAGTCACCGAAGCCCAACTCCTCGGGATCACGTTCGGCAAACCGCTTCGTCGCGTGATCGAGCGTGGAGTCCGGCATGAAGGTTCCCAAGTCACCGACTGCAGAATCAACGACACGGTACGTCCCGACTCGCGCTGCCAGCGGCCGAGAATCGCAAAGAGCAGATGCAGATGACCGTGCAGATCGCCCACCACCGCGACGTTCATGTCGGCAGCATACCAACAGCTGATGTGGCCGGGCGGTATCATGCACGACGCCATGCCGAGTACCGCGACGCGACGCCCTGGCCTCGAGGCATGGCTGCGGATGATCGCGGCTCAAAGCCATGTGCTCGGGCAAATGCCCGTCGGGACTCTTCCAACTCGCGGCGAACCAGCCCGATGATTCACCACCCGCCACTGCGGCCCGTCTGCGACTCGAGCGCGGACTCGAATCGAGACCCTGGCTGAGGCGGCTTGCGAAGCCAGGATCGGTGTCCCCCCGCTTGCTGACCCTGGCTGGGCGAGCGGACGGCATCGTTGTTGGTCACCACTACTCCTCTGACGGCACTCGCATTCTTTCAGCCTCGAAGGACGGAATGCTGACGCTGTGGAACGCGACGACTGGCGCGGAGGTGACGACATTACCGGGCGGGGAAGTGGTGGCCAGCTCCGCCGTCGTGGCCGCCGCATCCTCGCCAGATGGTCAGCGCATCGTGTCGGCAGCCACGCAGCAGACCTTGAAGGTGCGGGACGCGCGGACCGGCGCTGAGCTACTCACGCTGTCGGGCCATTCGAGCCCAGTCGCCACTTGCGCGTACTCACCAGATGGGTCGCAGATCGTGTCTGCCGCGTTCGACCGCAGCGTGAAGCTGTGGAACGCGGTGACGGGATCGATGGTGAGAACGCTGCAACGAAGTGCCGAGATCCCGAGCGACGAGGGCTTCCCATTTGCGCCGGTATGTAGCTTTTTCCCGACTGGGCGTCGCGTGTTCGCCGATGCCGGTGTCCGCATCGCCAACGCAACACCTCGATCGTCGGGCGGCGCGTTTCGCCACTTCGAGTATTTGCTGAAGGTGTGGGACGCCCGCACGGATGATCCGCTGGCGATCCTGAGTGGACACAGGGGTCGCGTCACTGCGCTCGCGGTGTCGATGGACGATGGTCGAGCGCTGTCGGCGTCCACGGATGGCCGGCGAGCGCTGTGGCAACTGCCATCAGCAGTCGATTGGCGGCGCCGCTTCTTCAATCTTCCGACCACCCTCACGGGGGGGATAAGACGCATTAGAGGCGACATAACGTCCCATTCTTAGACACTGGGGCCGCCCGAGCGGGCGGCCACGGCTCCTCGAGGCAATCCGGATGGGCGTACAGAGCGTCGTCCTGAAGGACATGGCGCCGGAACTGCTCGTCAATGCGATCCGCGAGGTCCACTCCGGCGGTCAGTGGCTCGAACAGGGGCTCGGCGGACGTGCCTTGCGACGGCTGCTCGCGCGCGAGAAGCAGGCGAGCCACGCTGCGCGCCTGCTGAGCAGCCGCGAGCGCGAGATCGTGCGACTGGTAGCCGCCGGACTGCGGAACCGTGCGATCGCGGATCGGTTGTCGATCAGCGAGGGCACGGTCAAGGTGCACATGCACAACATCTACGAGAAGCTCGACGTCAATGGCCGTGTCGAGCTGACCAACTACGCGCGCGAGAATGGGTTGATCTGATCCTACGCACCCCTCGCCTGCATTGACGATCACGTCACACCGAGACACTGAGGCACCGAGGCAAGAATGCCAACGATTCCTCGGTGTCTCGGTGCCTCGGTGTGTCGTAATTCACGTCAACCGGCGTGACTTCTGGGATTGATTAAGTCCCGGCGCTCCGGGCCGCATTGCGGTCCAATCAGGCCGATCGGGGCTGTCGGGGCCTTTCAACACGACCGCGCCGACGCAGTGGAGCAGCCTCGGTACAGGCGCGCAGCGTGATGGGCGGTCTTGGGCACGCGAGCGGATCGATCGGAAACATGTCGGTCGACTGCGCGCGACATCAAGTCGCGCCGTGCCGCCGTCGCCATGCACCCCGTGACCAGCGATGTCGCACGACTCGCACGGTCTGTGTTCAGCGCGATGTCGGGTTCACACCCTCGAGGCCGAAGCTCCTGGCAGCGGCGAGCAGATGGCGGTCATTCGAGTAGATGCGCTCGAAGCCTTCTGCCCTCGCGGTCACCAGATGGATCGCGTCGAGCGATCGAACGAAGACCGCCCGGTTGAGCCGAGTGAAGGCCGTCTGGACATCTCGAAGCACGGCAGCGGTTGGATCCGCGAGCTTCCAGAGCCCGTCGTCCACATCGTGGACGAACTGTCCCTGCAGGGCCCTGAACACCGCCGGCGTCACCGCCTCCTCGCGCAACTTGCGGTGAAACGCCGCCGACACTTCAGCGACCGCGATACCCGATGACACGACGACACCGGAGGCGCGGGCGAGACGCCGCACCGCGTCCCGGCCAGGCTCGTTCAGATAGAATTTTGCGACCAGCGCCGCGTCGAAATAGGCGGGCGCCACAGCCGGCTCGCCGGCCGCCACGGTCATCGATCCCGGTCCTCGCTCACGATCTCCTCCACCGGCGTCCCGCTGACCGGCTGATCGATCCCGGCGGCGAATCGTTTCAGCGGTCGCCACGCCGCGAACCGGTTCACCTCCGGCTCCTCGCTCGCTGGGGTGATGCGGGCGACGGGGCGGCGGCGGTCCCGGACGAGAATGGCTCCGTACTTTCGCGCGCTTCGCACCCAGGCTCCGGTGTTCCGGTGCAGCTCGCGGATGGAGATCTCTTTCATGGGTGACATTGTCACTCTTCGTCGACGGACCGTCAAGGCCGTGGCGAGGCGCCGTCCGTGAGCGGCTCGGAGCCTCTCGGCCCATCGGGCGGCGGCGGTGAGCGCTGGCTGGTCCGGGCTCGGAGTCGGCCAGCGGGCGCAGCGCCGGTATCCCTCGCACCGCGATCCCCGCCGGTCCCCGAAGCCGGCAGAGGTTATCGACGGCATTGCCACGCTCGGCGGCAACGGCGATCCGGGATGGCAGGTTCTGCGATTGTCGCCCCCGGCCGGGTACGCAGGAATCGCAACGATGACCGGTCGCCCGCGGGTGGACCCGTTCAATTTCCTCGCGGATCGCGGTCTGACCCGGGAATCACCCCGTAGCGCCGAACCTCGCCCTGTCGCCCCTCCTCGGCGAGCGAGATGTCGATCGATTCCTTATGGACATCCATCCCCACGAACATGCTACGTTTCGTCATGGCCTGCCTCCGTTGTATGTGGCCCGGCGCGACACCTTCATCGGCGTCGCGTAATCCACGATCTACTACGTGAGGCAGGTCTCTTGTCCGACCGCTGGGCATCACCCAGCCATACTGTCTAGGTTGCGGAAACAATACGGTCATTTCTCCACAACTCACGGCCACATAGATGCGCGAATTCTCGGTTGAAGGCGAAGGCGCTCGATCGTTCGCGCATGAAGAGGGCCATGGCCCCGTAATCGTCATGCTGCACGGTGGCATGGCGAATCATCTGGCTGCGCTACCCTTCATCGCACCGCTGGCCGAACGGTATCGCATCATTGCGCCCGATCTGCGCGGAAGCGGGAGGTCTTGGTACGGCCGGCCGCTGACATTCGACCAACTTGCAGACGGCATTGAGCTTCTCTTAGACCACATTGGCGTGAGTCAGGCTGTCGTGGGTGGAGTGTCGAGCGGCTCTGGGGTCGCGCTGCGCTTCGCGCTTCGACATCCCGGCCGAACCCTCGGGCTCGTTCTAGTCAAGCCGATCTATGCGGGCGAAGCACGCGGCTACACCGAACATCAGAAGGCGACGTTCGCCATGATGCACGCCGTCGCAAGTCGGGCCCTCGAAGAAGGCGTGCAGGTTCTGAAACCACTCTACGCAAATCTGCCAGCGGGCATGCGGGAGAGGGCGTTGGCAATGGCGGAGGGCTTTGACCCCGCAAGCGTCGTGGCGACGAGCCACTTCGTCACATCGGGCGCCCAGCCATTCATTGCGGCCGAAGACTTGGCCTCTCTAGAACCTCCGACGCTCGTGGTGCGTGGTGACGATCCCATGCATCCGGCGGAAGTGTCGGACCTCTATGTCGCTCACATCCGCAAGTGCACGACGGTACCGGCGTCAACGACGGATATAGCGGGAACGATCGGCCCGTTTGTTGAAGAATGCTTACGAACTGCAGCTGTGCCACGGGGGCAGGGCCGTCGCATAACGGACGTTCCGTCAACTTTCGGTGCTGATATTTCCTATCGTCTAAGCTGAACCGGACTTCCACGACGATGTCGGTGTCGCATCCGGCGAAACGCGACGAGTTGAAGGACTGGCTGCGATTCCTTCGCGCCGACAGCCACATCCTGCGCCGGCATGCCGGGCTGGTCTTTCAGCAGGCTGCGAACCAGGCCGACACGTCCGCGCCGGCGAAGGCCGCGAAGGTTCGCTTGGAGTCGGCTCTATCGACACCACACTGGATCAAGTGGATCAACAAGCCCCGGCACATCGATCCCTGCGTCATGACCCTCACGGGTCACGCGCACGCCGTTTCCGCGTGCGCATTCTCCGCCAACGGCGCGCGAATCGTGTCGGGCTCGCACGACCACACGCTGAAACTCTGGGACGCTGAGACCGGGATTGAGGTCGCCACGCTTCACGGTCACTCGGACGTCGTTTCCTCCTGCGCCTACTTCTCCGACAGCACACGGCTTCTTTCCGCCTCAACCGATGGCACGATCAGGCTGTGGGATGCCGACACAGGAACCGCCGTCGCCGTGCTCAGCGCCGCATCGCGTCCGATCCGCGCCTGGGCACACTCCGCTGATGGCCGGCGGATCGCGGCTGCGTCGAACGGGATCGTGGAGATCTTCGACACAGCGACGGGCGCCGTGCTCCTGGCCCTGAGAACCCCAGCGTCCGACGTGCGAGCCCTGGCCTACTCATCCGACGGCGCGAAGATCATCTCAACGGGCGCTCACATCCAGATCTGGGATGCGCGATCCGGAGAGCAAATGGGAACACTCAGGGGTGAGTCCTCCGGCGTGGCCGCCTGTGTGTTCTCACGGGACGGACGTCGCGCTCTCGCCGTGGCGGATCTCCGGCAGCCAGGCGTTCCGCTCGAGGTCTGGAACGCAAAGAACTTCGCTCGGATCAAGGGACGCCACAACAAACTGCCCGGCGACGAGTTCTGGCCAGGCGTGTACTCACCGGATGCGAGCCGAAGGCTGTTCCTGTCGTCGGGCATCGTCTCTGTGAAGGACGCGAAGAGCAACGCCGTCGTCGCCTCGTTCGTCGGGCACGGCGACGATGTTCTGGTGGCGGCGTACTCGCCCGACGGGCGGCGAATCGTCTCCGCCTCGAAGGACGGCACGCTCAAGGTCTGGGATGCCGACGTCGGCACATCGGGCGGAGAACGCCCAGCCGGCCACTCGAGCCAAATCAGATCCTGCAGCTACACGCCGGACGCCGCGCGGATCCTCTCGACGTCGGAGGATGGCGCCGTTCGCATCTGGAGTTCCGACGCCGGCACGGAACTGGCCACTGTCCCCGCCCGAACAGGCGCGTTCCTCGGCGGCGGCCAGCGAATCGCCATCGAGCGCGACCACGCGCTCGAGGTGTGGGATTCCATCGATCGGACCAGCATCGTCACGCTGGCGGATCACGAGGACCGGCTGCGGCCGTTCGCGTGTTCGCCAGACGGCCGCCATGTGTTCCAGGCCTACTACGATCGTGAGCTCGTTCTCGAGATCTGGGACGCCGAACGCCGCGAGCTCGTCGCTGGAAATGCAACGGGCCAGAGCCTGCCGATAACCGCATGCGCCTACTCGCCGGACGGCAAGCTGGTCGGCTCGCCGATGCCAGACGGAACCGTGAAGATCTGGGGCGGCACGAGGGGGAACGACCTGGCGACACTGGGAGGACACGCGGACCCCGTCACCGCGTGGACGTTCTCGGCCGACACCACTCGCCTGGCCACTGGCTGTCGTGACGGCCGAGCGGCGATCTGGGACATCGGCGGCAGTCTGTACGAGGCCGCCACGTTGACCGGACACGCTGACGATGTGCGCGCGTGCGCGTACGCGCCAGACGGCGCTCGGATTGTTTCAGGATCACGTGACGGCACGCTCATCGTGTGGAACGCGCGTTCGGCGCGCCCGCAGCTCACACTCCATGGTCACTCTGGCGGCGTCATGGCCTGCGCGTTCTCGCGCGATGGGTCTCGGATCCTTTCCGGCTCCCGGGACGGAGCGCTGATCGTGTGGGATGCGGCGCGAGGCGCCGCGCTCAGGTCGTGCGTAGGACACGAGGCTGGGGTTACCGCGTGTGCGTTCTCGCCTGACGGTCGATGGGTCGCTTCGGGTTCGGATGATGGAGCCCTCAAGGTGTGGGCTTCGGACTCGGGCGAGGAAGCCGCGGCGTTTCCCGGCCACGAAGGGCCGGTCATGTCCTGCGCGTACTCGCCGGATGGAACGACGATTGCCTGGACCACGCTCGACGGCAAGTTGAAAGTATGGAATCAAAGAGACCGGGGCGACGTCGCCACTCTGACCTTCGGCGGCATTCCCGCCACCGGGTGCGCGTACTCAGATGAAGGACGACTGATCGGCGCGATGCTGTACAGGAGCGACCTCTTCATCTGGGATGCCGAGGGCGAGACCGAGATCGCTCGCCTGGTTGGGCATTCGAGCCCGATCACAGCGTGGGGCTTCATTGCCGGGGGAAGCCGGATCGTCTCGGCCGACGTTGAGGGCACATTGAAGATCTGGGGCAGACCCCACCCGACTGAACGTGGCCCGCTCGCGACGATTCGCGGGCACGCGGGCGAGATCAACGCACTGGCGTGTTCACCCAGCGGGCGCCAGGTGGTGTCGGCCTCACGCGACAGGACACTGAAGATCTGGAATTGCGACCTGCTCGGAGCCCGGGTCGCAACGCTGGAAGGGCACGAGCGCGAAGTCACCGCCTGCGCCTACTCACCGCGAGCACTCAAAGTTCTCACGGCGTCCAAGGATCGAACGCTCAGGATCTGGGACGAAGATGGCAAGACTCCGCCAATGACCCTCGACGGTCACGCCGGCGAGGTGAACGTCTGCGCTTACTTCGCCGCCGGGCGGGAGGTCGTGTCGGGCTCCTCGGACGGTGTGCTCAGGATCTGGGACGCCGAGACCGGCACTCCGACGCACGCCTTCGTCACCCGCGGGGCAGTCACGGCCCTTGCCGTGGCGGGCGATCGCATCGTCGTTGGGGACGGCACAGGCCTGCTGTACGTGCTTCAACGGATGTCTCGAAGGGCTGCGTCTCAGGGCCGTGGATTCCCTGCTTACGCCGAGGACGGGCAACCGGTCCGCGCCTGATCGTCAACCAGTCTGATCAGATGAGCGTGAGCATGGCTGCTCGAAAGCGTCGCACGTCAACGATCTCAGTGGAGTACCAAAACGCGGTCCACCATGGCGGTGCCGCGCGGCCAGGATGTGGTGCTCGCGGATGCGGAGGTCCTGAAACATGCGGGCCGTCAGCGACTCGTAGCGATGCCGCCCGATCGGATTGCGGTCGACCAGGTCGCGGCGACCGGTCAACACCCGCCCCGCCAGGGCGATCGGCGCGTCATTGAGGACTACGACGTCGATCGCGTCGGTGCTAGATGCCGTGCGGGGGGGCGATCCGCGCTGTGCCACGGGGGCAGGGCAGTGCCACGGGGGCAGGGCCGTCGCATAACGGGCGATCCGTTAACTTTCGGTGCTAATGTTTCCTCATAGGTGATCACTTAAGCGAGCTACACGAGGGCCAACCCAGCTCGCAATCGGCCTGTACAGCGGTCGCGCACGGGATGCGCGCGTCGTGCATTGGCAAGAATTGGCGAGTAGGTACGCCAGCCCTCGTCGAAGGCTCCCCAGCAGCCCAACTCCGTCCCGTAACGCGGTGACGAGGGGGATAAGACGCATTAGAGGCGACTTAACGTCCCATTCTTAGACACTGGGGCCGCCCGACCGGGCGGCCACGGGGCGGATTAGGCCCCTGACCTCGAGACATATGCGGTACAGGTCACGCTTCGCA
>JBQTIE010000397.1:0-2792 GCA_052389315.1 Acidobacteriota bacterium | reverse complement strand
CGGCGTTGAGTCCCGGCAACCTGCCGCGTGTCGAACATGCGGCCATCGACCTCGCCGCGCTCCTCTACACCGCCGGGGCGGCGTCGCTCGCCGCGATCTTGTTCGGGCTCGCGCCGGCGCTGCGGGCCGTGGCCGGCAACCTGGCGGACGCGCTGCGCGACCGCGGCTGCGATACCGGCGGCGTGCGCGGCAACAAGTTGCGCAGCGTGCTCGTCGTTCTCGAGGTCGCGCTGTCGCTCGTGCTCCTGATCGGCGCCGGGTTGATGGTCCGCAGCTTCGCCCAGATCCAGCGGGTCGACCCGGGGTTCGACGCGCGGAACGTCGTCACGTTCAACGCGCCCCTGCAGGTCCTCAAGTACCTCACGTCGGCCAGGCGGGCGAATTTCGCCAACGAGCTGACCGAACGGCTCCGGGCCATCCCGGGGGTCGAGCGCGTGGGCGGCGTCACGCCGCTACCGCTCGCGGGCGCCGAGCATGACTCGGTCGGTTCGTACGGCCGCGTCGGCGGCCCCGACGAGGTCTATCGGGCCAACAAGGCCGACTTCAAGGCCGTCGTGCCGGGATACTTCGAAGCGATGGGGATCACGCTGCTCTCGGGCCGCCTCTTCGAGCGTCTGGACAATCGAGAGGAAGCGCTGGACGTGGCGATCATCGATCGGAAGCTCGCGACGCGCGTCTTCGGCGACGAGGACCCCCTTGGTGCCGAGCTTCTCGTCGACCACTTCAACGAGACGACGTTCTCACTCGAGCGACTCCCCGTGCGGATCGTCGGCGTCGTCGACAAAGTGCGGTCCGCATCGCTCGCCGCGGAGGGCCGCGAGACGGTCTACGTCCCGTACATCTTCAATTCGTTCCTGCCCATGACATACGTCGTGCGCACGGCTGCCGATCCGGCGAGCCTGATCGCGCGCATCCGCGCCGAAGCCGCGGCCATGGATCCGGACGTGCCGATCGCCGATCTCTCGACTCTTGCGTCGTACGTCTCGAACGCCATGTCGCAGACGCGGTTCCTGCTGGCGCTCATCGGCGCGTTTGCCGCCCTGGCGCTCGCCCTGGCGTCGCTCGGCCTCTACGGCGTGATCTCGTTTTCGGCGAAGCAGCGGACGCGTGAGATCGGCCTGCGTGTCGCCCTCGGTGCGAGCCCGCGCGATGTCGTGCGGCTGATTCTCGGACAGGGCCTCGTCGTGGCGCTCGCCGGCATCGGGCTCGGCCTCGCCGGCGCCACCGCCGTAACCCGCGTCGCGAGCTCGTTCCTCGTGGGCGTGAGCGCCACCGATCCCATGACGTTCGCGGCCGTGACGGCACTCCTGCTTGCCGTTGCCATCGTCGCGTCGTTCGTCCCGGCGAAGCGGGCGAGCGGTGTGGATCCGGTTGACGCGCTGCGGGACGGCTGATCTCCAGCAATTGACGAACGGACGGCGGGCCGTCCCGCTGGCCGGGAGCTCCAGAATCGACCCACTCGAGTGTCGCGAGTGCCACGGCCTCAAGCGTCCGCGTCGTTCAATCACCTCCGTCTTGAGAAGCCACACCTTCTTCGGCCCGTAGACTTGGAAGTTCGCATCCCAGACGCCTCGAATCTCGACCGCCAACTCAGCATCGCGTCGGGCGCGCGCGCCTTGACGGAGAAAACTTGACTCATCTTGTCAACATTCGGGGCCGTCAAGGCTTGTCTAGGGCGCCCCGCTCGGGATCGCTTGGATGCGCCACACGCGTCCCTGTGTGTCGTCGGTCACGTAGATCGCGCCGTCAGGTCCGACGGCGATGCCCACCGGCCGGTACATGGCCTGACTCGGGTGGGCGACGGGTTCGGGTCCCTCGAAACCGGTTGCGAACTCCTCGTAGTCGCCGGGAGTACCGTTTTCGAATGGCACGAACGCGACGAGGAACCCGGCCTGCAGCGGCTTGCGCTGCCATGATCCGTGGAACGTGATCCACGCGCCGTTCCGATAGCGCTCCGGCAATCCGACATTGGCGGAGAACGCCATTCCGTCCGGGGCCCAGTGCGCCGGGAACGCAATGTCCGGCATCGCCTTCGATCCGCAGTCACCGATGGTGATGCCGTCGCCGCCGTACTCCGGCGCGAGCACATGCTCGCCCTTCGTGGCATCGAAGTAGCAATACGGCCAGCCGAAGTCCTCGCCCTCGTCGACCTGCGCGAAGGTCTCGGCCGGCAACTCGTTGCTCTGCGCGTCGGAGAACAGCGTCGGCCAGTTGTCGCTCAGCTGATCGCGTCCGTGCGTCGCGGCGTAGAGCTTGTCGTCACGGACGGCGAGCGCCACGGTGTTGCGCAGCCCGGTCGCGAAGCGCTCGTTCGGCGAGGCGATCTGATTCGTTCGATTCGCGTCGTAACGCCAGATGCCCGCGCGCGTCGCGAGCTCGGGACAAGGCAGGAGGCCTGGCGACTCCGGTGCCCGATCTCTCGCCTGACACGAATCGGACAGCGAACCGGAGTTCACATACAGGGTCCCGTCGGACGCAATGGCGAATGCGTGCGCTGGATGATCGCCGTCTACGGGCATCCTGTCGAGGATCGTGTCCGGGGGAGCCGGGGGCACCAGTGTGTAAGGGGTCAGCGGATAGCGAACGATTTTGTCCTCGACCTCGACGTAGAGCGATCCCGCATGCACGGCGATGCCGGTGCCGCCGCCGGGCCTGCCGTCCTGGTGCGGCGTGCCAAAGCGTTGGATCGTCTCGGCGTGGCCGTCACGGTCCGCGTCCCGAAGTGCCACGATGTAGCCGCCGGGTGCGTTGGTTCTCTTGTTGTAATTGCTGCTCCACGTATTCACGTAGAC
>JBQTIE010000396.1:0-2341 GCA_052389315.1 Acidobacteriota bacterium | reverse complement strand
TTGTAGTGCTCGCGCAGCAGGTCTCGCCCGAAATCCCCGTTGAAGTCGCGCCACACCGAGTGGATGTGGTTGTTGTTGTTCTGCGTGTTGTCGTATTCGATGAGGAAGGTCGGCCCCTGCACGCGGTAGTAATGCGGGCCGCCGACGTCCATCACGCCCGCCCACCCGAACGTGATCTGGTCCATGCCGGCCTTGCGCACCTGTTCCAATCGAGTCTTGGCCAGTTCGGGCGACACACGGCCGAGATACACATCCATCACCTGCTCGAGCAGCCGCCGCTGTGCGGGCGTCATCGCGCGATAGGCGAGTCCGCCCGGATCGAGCGGCTTCGACTCCCGGTTCTCGCCCGTGATCATGTCGCGAGGGGCCGTGACGTCGAAGATGACCTGCTTGCGCTGCGCCTCGTCAAAAGACGCCAGCAGCGCGCGTCCGGACTCTTCTTCTTCTCGCAGGGCGCGGGTGCCCTGCTTCGGGCCGTCGCGCACGATGGCCGGGTTCGAGCCGAAGAACGATGGGGCAAACACGACGGGGCGACCGTCGAGGATGGTGAAATTGGCAGAGATGTGATGGCCTTCGAACTTCCAGCCCCACGGCGCCTTGCCGCCCGGGGTGCCGAAGATGGAGACGAAGTAGAGCTCTGGATCGCGGACGATGGCGTTGGGGCCGGTGCGGGGGGGCTCGATGGCGCGGAGCACCGTTTCGAGCTCGATGATCGTGGTGGCGGTCGTGTAGCCTCGCATGCTCAAGCCGGTCTTGAGCAGGGCGTGCGCCTTGGCGCGCTGAGGCTCGGTCATCTCCTTGAGCGGCAGACCCGTGCGGGCCCTGGGGGTAAAGCGGAACTCGAAGCGCGAGTCGTGATCGAAGGCGAAGGTGGCCTTGGACTTCTGATCGGCATTCAGGTCGGCCAGAAAGGCGTTGGCCGCGGCGCTCATGCCGGCTCCAGCCGAACCGGATTGACTGTTGAGCGGGACGGCGGTGGCGAGGGCCACAACGATGGCCATCACCCCGATGAGGGCCGCACGCGCGACGCCCTTGGTCAGCAAACGGGCCATGACGATTCTCCTTCCGAACAACAGTGCGAGTTCCGCAAACCCTGGATCACGAACTCCGGTCGATGCGCGCGAGCCGCGATCGCCTGTCGAACCCGCGTAGTATAGCCAGAATGACGCTTTTCAGAGTGGGCGGAGTGTTGCTGGCGGCCGGATTGTCCCTGGCGCAGACCCGCGGGGCGTTGCAGGCGGATCCACCACAGGTTTGTGACTCCTGTGCGGAGTGGAACGCCCCGCAGGCGCCGTTCCGGGTGTTCGGCAACACGTACTACGTCGGCCCGGCCGGTCTGTCGTCGCTGCTGATCGCCTCCGATGCCGGCTTGATTCTGCTCGACGGCGGGTTGTCGCAATCGGCGCCGATTATCGACGCCGGCGTTCGCGCGCTCGGGTTTCGCACCGAGGACATCCGGTTGATCGTGAACTCGCATGCGCATTACGACCACGCGGCGGGCATCGCGGCGTTGCAGCGAGCCAGCGGCGCGGTCGTCGCCGCAAGCGCGGCGGGGGTGCGGGCGCTCGCGCAGGGCCAGCCGACCAGCGACGACCCGCAGGCGGGGTTCGGGCAGGCCTTCAACGCCTTCCCACCGGTCGCCAATCTCCGTGCCGTTGGCGATGGCGAGGTGTTGCGCGTCGGCGACCTGGCCATCACCGCCCATCACACGCCCGGGCATACGCCCGGGAGCACGAGCTGGTCGTGGCAGTCCTGTGAAGGGGCGCGTTGTCTCCGGTTCGTCTATGCGGACAGCCTGACGGCGGTCTCGGCGCCGGGGTTCCGGTTCAGCGGCGATGCCACCCACCCGTCGATCGTCGATCGCTTCAGGCAGAGCATCGCGAGGGTGGAGGCGCTGCCGTGCGACGTGATGATTTCGACGCACCCGTCGTTCACTCGCCTGCACGAGAAGCTGGCGTTGCGGGCGAAGGCGGCCCACAGCAATCCGTTCGTGGATCCGGAGGCCTGTCGGGCGTATGCGGCCAGCGCCCGGGCGGCGCTGGAGCGGCGGCTGGCCGACGAGGTGCGGTGATCTATAATCGAGGTTTCCTGCCTCGGCGCACGGCCGATACTGGGAGGTCGTTCAACGGTAGGACACGTGGCTCTGGACCACGTTATCGGGGTTCGAATCCCTGCCTCCCAGCCAAAAGAAATGAATTTCCGCTGGTTTCCATAATCTCCGCGTCCACAATGACTTGCGCGTTCGAGACCCACGGCTCGCTTCCTGCGCGACGACGCGTGACCCCTTCTGGGATTCGAATCGCTGCGACCAGAGCCTCTCGACTGTTAGAGCCCGGCTTTC
>JBQTIE010000395.1:0-10742 GCA_052389315.1 Acidobacteriota bacterium | reverse complement strand
CGCGCCGGCCACACAGCCACGGCGCTTCGACCGGATCAACGACGAGTGCCTGACCGCCCGGCTGCCCAACGTGAGCTCGGTGATGAACTCGATCCGGCACAGCGTCAGAATCATGAGCGCGAGCGGCGGTGGCGCCCGGCACGTCGGTCGGATCACCCGAAACGTGTTGACCGGCAATCGGCCGCAAGCGTCACCGAACGCCGGTCGTCATCAAGTTGAGAAAGGGGAACTGAACTTGTCTGGCTAACACCGGAATTGAGCGGCGGCGCGGCGATATCGCTGCCGAAGCCGTGACCGATCCAACTGAAAGGTGCGTGGTCGAAGCCTCGGCGCCGTCCGCTCCAATTCCAAGTTAGGCATCAGCCGGTGAGACCTGAAATAAATTACGTTTTCTCCAGAGGTACGAGACAAGAAGAGCCGTGAAAGCGATGAAGTATACGGAGATGAAACTCATCGAGCTAACCTGACCCTTGACCACCGATCGAGCGAGCAGCAGAACCATGCCGTGGAAATACCCACCGCTGACGATCAGCGCAAGGATCCAACCCCATCTCCTGAGATGCCACAAACCAAAGGCTGCGACCAACGATGGGATCACTGTAACGACGATGTCGGCGATCGCAATTGGCGTCATGAAGTCCATATCCACGTTGGGTGACAGGCCTCCCATGAACATCACCAGGAAGTGCGCTCCAGTCACAAGAGCATTGATAACGAGAACGGCAATGAGAACGGTCAGTCCCTCAGGTCTCATTCTCTCGGTCATCTCGGCCTCCTCTCTCTGGCGAGACTGGTGAGTGTAGTCGTTATGATGCCTAACAAGTAGTCGGTTGAACTCGATAAACGAATATCGGTGCAGTGGCCGCAGTGTAGCGCGGCCGATGGCTCGGTTCAATGTGCCCTGAAGCCCAAACGCCAGCGTTACTTGCCTGGCGCGTCCCGCGGGGGAGGCGCTGGAATACGCGGACCTTCATAGCACGCAGGCGCCCGCGGGCCCCGCCGGATAGCGGAATTATCGGCCGCCTCCAGCCGAGCTCATCAAGCGGGCTTCTCACCCCCGCCCCTCAAGACCCTTGACGTCTGGGGGCCCCCACCCTGGCGGCGATTGGTGTCGTCGGCCGGGTGGGTGCGAGGGGCAAGGCAGGCAAGGGTCGCCTCGTCTTCCCGGCCGACGTGCTGCGTCAAGCTCGTGGCGACGCACGCAGAACCTGCCACCTGGCCCGCACGAGTCGCGCGCAGGATCTGCCACGACTCGACGGTTCTGCGTCCGGATCGGCCCGTAAGCGAACGTCCCGCCCCTTGCACGTCGTCGCGCATGCCCCTCGCCCTGACAGCCGTCGTCCTGGTGGCGGGGGTCGCTGGGGGCGTGCTGCTCGAGGCCCGCTCGAACCTGGCGACGACGATCATGATGTGCGGCGCTTGGTCCGGGATCGTCCTCGCCTATCGCAGGCGTCTGCCGAGGCTGCTGATGGCGTCGCTATGCGTGCTGGTGGCGGCGGCTGGGTGGGCGGTCGGCGCCGATGCCGTCCTCCGAGCGCTCAACCCCTCGATTCTCACCGTGCTCAACAATCTGTCGAATGCCGAGCCCGAGACTGCGGGACGAACTTTCGGCGAGCCGGTCGTGGTCGAGGCGCGCTTGCTCGAAGACGCCACGCGCCGCGAGGGCGGCGTCGTCCTCAGGGCGCAAGCGCGCCGGGTCTGGTCGGCGGGCGCCTACGAATCTGCGTCGGGGGGGCTGATCGTTACCGTCGGTGGGACGCTCCACGACGCATCGTTTGACCAGTGGACCGAGGGGCGCCTCATCCAGGCCCCGATGCTGCTGTCCGTGCCCGACAGCTACCTCAATAAAGGGCTGCCCGATCAGCGGCGAAGCGCCGCGCGACGCGGGGTGGCCCTGGTCGGATCGATCAAGAGCGCGGCCCTCGTCGAGGTCGTCGAGCACGGCCCGTGGTGGGACGAGGCGGCCTCGCGCGTGCGGGCCAGCGTCAGGCGTGCCATCGAGCGTCGCGTGGCTCCTCACGACCGCCTGTCGGCGGCCGTGGCGGTGGCCATTCTAATTGGGGACCGGAGCGGGTTGACGCCCGAGTTGGAAACCCGCCTCCAGGAGGCTGGCACCTATCACGTCATCGCCATCTCGGGCGGCAACGTCGCCATCCTCGCGGGCGTGGTCCTCGGCGGCCTGGCCTGGATCGGCATACGAGGACCGTTCGCGGCGGCGGCCGCCATCGGGCTGCTGGGCATCTACACCCTGGTGGCCGTGGGCGGCGTTTCGGTGGCCCGGGCCTCGTCCATGGCCATTGTGTACCTCGCGGCGCGACTCATCGATCAACGGACGGCGGCAGCTCAGGCCATCGGCCTTACCGCGGCCGTCAACGTGCTCATCTCGCCACTGGCCGTGGCCGACGTCGGGTTCTGGCTCACCTACGGCGCCACGGGCGTTCTCCTGGTGGGAGTGTCTGCCGCACCAGCCGCCATGCGGTCGCCGGTCCGGCGGCTTGCCCTCGGGGTGCTTGTCGCGTCGTGTCTGGTGGAACTGGTGCTGGCGCCTGTCAGTGCCTTGGTCTTCCAGCGCGTGACGTTGGCCGGGCTCGTGCTCAACATCGTGGCGCTGCCGGCCATGACCGTCGTTCAGCTGGCTGCCATGGCCGCGGTGATGGGCGACCTCCTCGGCGCGGCGGGGGCAGCGTCGCTGGCAGGCCAGCTCGTCCACCTGGCACGGCTGGCGCTCACCGAGAGTGCTCGCCTGGTGGACCTCGCGCCCTGGTTCACCTGGAAGGTTCCCTCGCCACACCCCGGCCTGCTCGCGGCCTATTACGGGGCGCTCGTACTCATCGTGGCGAGCCTCCGTGCGGAGGGTGCCGCGTGGCGGCGGGCCCGGGGCGGCGTTTTCGTGCTGGCGACCGCGCTCTTTCTCTGGATCATCACGGCTCCCGCCGTGCGCGTGCGGGCGTTGGGCAGCGGCCGACTGCACCTGACCGTTCTCGACGTGGGCCAGGGGGATGCGCTGCTCGTGCGCTTTCCGAACGGCCGGCGGCTCGTCGTGGACACCGGCGGTGCGCCGGGACGAGGGCGGTTCGACCTCGGCGAACGCGTGATTGGCCCGGTCCTGCGATCGCTGGGAGTGGCGGAGCTCGACTACCTGGCCGTCACCCACGCTCATCCGGATCACGTCGGCGGTGCGCGGTCGCTCATTCGTGACTTCACGCCGCTCGAGGTCTGGTGGGGTGTGCCGGTGGCCAATCATGATCCCTCGCTGCGGGCGCGCGAGGAGGCTGACCGCGTGCGCGCCACGTGGCGGTTTCTCTCGCGCGGCCACCACTTCGACGTGGGGGCCGTCGTCGTACGCGTGCTGCATCCGCCGCCGCCTGACTGGGAGCGCCAACAGGTGCGCAACAACGACTCGCTGGTCCTGGAGTTGCGCTTCGGGGACGTGTCGATGCTGCTCACCGGAGACATCGATCGCGAGGTCGAGCAGGACCTGGTCGACACCATGACGCTCGGCCCGACGGTTGTCCTGAAAGTGGCCCACCACGGGAGCACGACGTCGAGCAGCCTGCGCTTTGTGTCCGCCGTCAACCCGCGGGTGGCGCTCATCGGGGTCGGCCGCGGTAATTCCTACGGTCATCCCGTGCCGGCTGTGCTCTCACGGCTGCGTCGTGCGGGCGCCGCGATCTTCCGGACCGATACCGACGGACAGATTGACGTGGAGACCGACGGGCGTTTGGTCTGGGTGCGCACTTTCACCCACAGGGACCGACGGTATCAGCGCGCCTTCTGACGCTGCCAGGACGCCTCCATCTGCTCCACCGTCCAGTCGCGCAGGCGCGCGCCTGACGCCTGCGCCTCGCGCTCGATACCCTCGAAGCGGGCCTGGAACTTGTCGTTGGCGTGCCGCAGCGCCGCCTCGGGCTCGATGCCGAGCTTGCGTCCGAGGTTGACGAGCGCGAACAGCAGGTCGCCGAATTCCTCGGCGACTTGTTGAGGCGCGGCATTCGTCACGGCGGCGCGGAGTTCCAGAACCTCCTCGTCAATCTTCTCCAGCACGTCGTCGGCCCGCGCCCAGTCGAATCCAACGGCCGCCGCGCGCATGCCGAGCTCGTAGGCCCGGAGCAGCGCCGGCAGTGTTCGAGGAACGCCGCTGAGGAGGGTCTTTTCCGGGACGTGCTCGGCGGCACGCTCCTGCGCTTTCAGATCCTCCCACTGCTCGATGACACCCGATGCCGTGAGGGACTGGGCGGTCTCGGCCAGCAGCGCCCCGTCAGGCGTG
The DNA here is from genome assembly GCA_052389315.1 of Acidobacteriota bacterium. Lineage (GTDB taxonomy): Bacteria > Acidobacteriota > Vicinamibacteria > Vicinamibacterales > UBA2999 > JACCSI01. Next base: position 6,475 of record JBQTIE010000395.1, on the reverse strand, counting down.
AAGACGTGCGGATGGCGGCGGACCAGCTTGTCCGTGATCGTGCCGATGACGTCACCGATGTCGAAGTGTCCGTCCTCGGCGGCAATCTGCGAGAGGAAGACGGCCTCGAACAGGAAGTCGCCGAGTTCTTCGCGCAAGGCCGGGACGTCTCCGCGGTCCAGGGCCTCGAGCAGCTCGTAGGTTTCTTCGAGCACGTACGGCCGCAGTGAGGCAAGCGTCTGCTCCCTGTCCCAGGGACACCCTCGCGGGCCGCGCAGCAGGCGCATCACCTGCACGAGCCGATCGAACCGACTGCCTGCCGTGTCCTCAGTCATCGAAACCTGCCTCGCGCGTATGGTACCATCGACGCGATCGGCGACCCGGTCTTCGGCGTCTCCGTCGTCGATGGTTTGCCGGAGCTTCCATCGGGAGTCTGAGCGTGAGCGAGTCCAACGAGCGAGCGCCGGTCAGCTTCGTCGCATTCGTTCTGTCGCTGGCCAGCAATGCAGCCGTGCATTTCGGCGATCTGCCCGATCCTGTTCACAACGAAACACGTGAGCCAGACCTCGACGCGGCCGCGCAATTGATCGACATCATCGCCATGCTCGAAGAGAAAACCCGCGGCAACCTGAGCCCCGAAGAGCGCCAGCTCGTCGATCAGGTGCTGTTCGAGCTTCGGATGCGCTTTGTGGAAGCCAAGAAGACGCAGAGCCCCATCATCCTGCCGTGACGCCTGCGACGCCGTCCGGAGGTGCGCGGCGCGCACGCGTGACGTTTCTGGGGACCGGCACTTCGCACGGTGTCCCGATGATCGGCTGTGCCTGCGCGACCTGTCGGTCGGCCGATCCCCGTGACCGCCGGCTGCGACCGTCCGTGTATGTCGCCGTCGACGGAGGGCCGTCGATCTTGATCGACACCTCGACCGACCTGCGGCAGCAGGCCCTGGCGCATGGGCTCGAACGGGTCGATGCCATCCTGTTCACCCACAGCCATGCGGACCATGTCATGGGGCTCGACGAGGTGCGACGGTTCAATGTGCTGCAGCGGTCGGCCATTCCGGCCTACGCTGACGCCCGCACGGAACGCGACTTGCGGCGGACGTTCCACTACGTGTTCGACCCGCCGGCCGAGCAGGGAGGGGGCATCCCGCAGATCGGCCTGCAGGCCATCAGCGGTGCGTTCCGCGTGGGGCCGGTCGAGATTCTGCCAGTGCCGGTACTCCACGGCGCCCGTCCAATCGTCGGGTATCGCATCGGTTCGTTTGCCTACTTGACCGACTGCAGCGCCATCCCTGACGCCTCATGGCCTTTGCTCTCGGGCCTCGATGTGCTCGTCTTGGACGCTCTGCGTCATCGTCCGCACCCCACGCACTACACCGTGGGGCAGGCGCTCGAGGTCGTGGGCCGGCTCACACCTCGCCAGGCCTACTTCACCCACATCTGCCACGACCTCCCGCACGCCGCGACCAACGCGGAGTTGCCGCCCGGCGTCGAGTTGGCGTACGACGGGCTGCAGTTCGACGTCGCGCTCGGCGCTGGCTGTTAGTACTGCGTTTCACAATTACGGTGGCATTCGGCCGGCGATGCATCCCGCCTGGCGGCGTTGCTCCGTCCTCAAATACACCCGGTATTCTCGGTCGTCGCGCCTTGCCATCCGGGCGCCTCGCCGCCCTCGGTGCGTCACCGTAATTGTGAAACGCAGTACTTAGCGACGCGGCGCCTCGAGCCGTCGAGCGCGGCGGTCGGGCTCGGGTCCGAGGGGCGCGACAACTTCCAAGGCGCGTCGAAACAACATGCGGAATGGTGACGTTGATGGCCTGAGAAGATGTCCGGAAGACCCGTGGGGTCAACGACGTGGCGGCGGCTGAAGCGACGCCGCCCGTGGCTGATATGATCGGGACCCGGTGGAAGTCGCATGGTACCCGGATGATCCCAGGCCGGCCCGCTGGCATCAGCCCGTGCTGGCGCTCGGGAACTTCGACGGCCTTCATCGCGGTCACACGAAGATCATCGATCGTGTGAGACGCGTGGCCGCCGAGCGGAGCGGCACGGGCCTGGTCCTCACCTTCGATCCCCATCCGCCCCGCGTCATCCGCCCCGACAAAGCCCCTCCGCTGCTCATGACGTGCGAGCAGAAGGTCGAGGCGCTGCGAGAGGCGGGCATCCAGGGCCTGGCCATCGTCCGCTTCACCCACGAGCTCTCGCGCTGGGAGCCGGAGCACTTCGTGAAGACGGTGCTGGTCGACTGGCTCCGCGTCGCGGAGGTGTGGGTCGGCGCCGACTTCCTGTTCGGGCGCGACCGCTCGGGAAACTTTACCCTGCTGCGAGGCCTCGGTGGCCAGTACGGCTTCCGGGTCGAGAAGATCGACCCGGTGCGCTACAAGGATTTCGTCGTCTCGAGCACCCGGATCAGGCGGTTGGTGGCCGAGGGCCGCGTGGACGAGGCGGGCGCGCTCCTCGGGCATCACGTGTTCATCGACGGCACCGTCGTCCGCGGGGCCGGTCGCGGCCGTGAACTCGGCGTCCCGACGGCCAACCTGATGACGCCCAACGACCTGGTCCCCCCGCACGGCGTGTACGCCACCACGCTCACGCTGGACGGCGTCGTCCATGCGAGCGTAACCAACGTCGGCGTCCGTCCGACCTTCAACGACGCACCACACACGGTGATCGAGGTGCACGCGCTGGGCCTCGAAGCCGACCTGTACGGCCGGTCGGTGCGGCTGGGATTCATCCAGCGCCTGCGGGACGAGCGCCGGTTTTCGGACGTCGACGCACTCAAGGCCCAAATTGACTCGGACGTACGCCGAGCCCGGCGATTGTTCGATAGACTCTCTGTATAGCGATGACCCCCACCTCATTTGCATTCACGTTGACCATGCCGGGCGATCAACGCCTCGTGGGTGCCGTGCGCCAACTGGCCGTTCAGGCGGCCAGCTACGCCCAGCTGCCGGCCGTCGATCGAGAGCAGTTGGCCGGGCACGTCGAACGAGCCACGGAAGCCGCCGTTGCGTCGACGAGCGAGGCGCACCAGATCGATGTCGAGTTCTCCGGCGACGAGCAGGCGCTGCAGGTACTGATCGCCTGCCCGGCGGTCTCCGTCGCGCCCCCGTCGAGCTCGGGGGCGACCGACGGCGTCACGGTGAACTGGACCTCCGACGGCACCCGTCACGTCTGCGAGATCCGGCGGCGCCTCCCATCCTGAGCCCCGATGCGCCTGTTCAATACGTTGACCCGCCAGGAGGAAGCTTTTGTACCGGGCCGCGAAGGCACGGTGCGGATGTACACGTGCGGGTTGACCGTCTACGCGCGCGGCCACATCGGCAACTTCCGGACCTTCGTGTGCATGGACGTCCTGCGTCGCGTGTTGAAGTACATCGGCGGCTGGCAGATGCGTCAGGTGGTGAATTTCACCGATGTGGACGACCGGACCATCGCCGGATCAGAGCAGGCGGGAGTCTCGCTCCGTGACTACACCGACCGGTTCATCGACGCATTCCACGAAGACGCCGCTGCCATGGGGCTCGAACGCGTCGAGGAGATGCCGCGCGCCACCGACCCGGCCAACCTCAAGGCCATGGCCGACGTCATCCTCGCGCTTGGCGACCGAGGTCATACCTACGAAAGCGACGGATCGATCTACTTCAAGATTGCGAGCATGCCGGACTACGGCAAGCTGGCGCGCCTCGATCACGACGGCATGCAGGCGGGCGCCCGTGTCGACGCCGACTCGTACGGCAAAGAGGACGCCCGGGATTTCGTGCTGTGGAAAGCCACCAAACCGGGCGAACCCACGTGGGACCTCGGCGTGGGGCCCGGCCGTCCGGGCTGGCACATCGAGTGTTCCGCCATGGCGCTGCGGCTGCTCGGCGAGCCCCCGCTCGACATTCACGCCGGCGGCATCGATCTGGTCTTCCCGCATCACGAGAACGAAATCGCGCAAAGCGAGTGCGCGACGGGCAAGCCGTTTGCCCGCTTCTGGGTCCATGTCGAGCACCTGCTGGTGGACAACCAGAAGATGGCGAAGTCGCAGAACAACTTCTTCACGATCCAGGACATCATCGATCGCGGCCATCGCGTGTCGGCCCTTCGCTACCTGCTGTTGTCGTCGCATTACCGCAAACAGCTCAATTTCACCTGGACGGGCCTGGAGCAGGCCGAAGAAGCGCTGACCCGCCTCTGCGACTGTCTGGCGAGGCTCGATGCCCTGGCCCCGGGCGTGGCAGGCGAAAGCATCGCAGCACGGGTCCGCGAGGCGCGGGAGGCGTTCGATGCGGCGCTGAGCGACGATCTGAACACCGCGGCGGGACTTGCGGCCGTCTTCGACCTGGTGCGCGTGGTCAATACCGCCATCGACGCCGGTGAGTTGACCGCGGCCGACGCGTCGAGCGTGAAGGCGTTTTTCGGCCATGCCGACCAGGTGCTCGGCGTGGTGTCGCTGCGACGGGCCGAAGACGAGCGGCCGCCGGTCCCCGTCGACGAGATCACGCAGGTCATCGACGCGCGACAGCAGGCCCGTCGCCGGAGAGATTTCAAGGAGGCCGACCGCCTGCGAGACGACCTGGCGGCGCGCGGGGTCCTGCTCGAAGACCATCCCCAAGGCACCCGGTGGAAGCGGAAATAGGAGGGCCGGATGGACGAGCCTGACATCAAGACGCCGCTTCCGGGTCCCCGTGCCAGCGCCATCATCGCCCGCGACCGGCACGTGGTGTCACCGTCCTATACCCGCGCCTACCCGTTCGTCATGGCAAGAGGGACCGGAGCGACGGTCGAGGACGTGGACGGCAACGTCTTTCTCGACTGCGCCGCCGGCATCGCCGTGAACTCGACCGGCCATGCGCATCCCGACGTGGTGGCGGCCATCGTCGACCAGGCAGGGAAGTTCCTGCACATGTCGGGGACGGACTTCTATTACGAGCCGCAGGTCCGGCTGGCGGAGAGGATGAATGCCCTCGCGCCGTGGATCGGCCCCAAGCGCTCGTTCTTCTCCAACTCCGGGACCGAAGCCATCGAAGCAGCCCTGAAGCTGGCGCGGTATCACACCAAGCGGCACGCGATCGTCGCCTTCCTCGGCAGCTTCCATGGCCGCACGCTCGGCTCGCTCTCCCTGACATCGAGCAAGGCGCTCCAGCGACGCGGGTTCGGGCCGCCGCTCGCCGGCGTCTATCACGCGCCGTATCCCAATCCATACCGCCCGCCGCCAGGCCTTGGAGCCGACGCCGTCGCGTCGGCGGCGATCGACCACATCGAGCAGCAGATTCTCGTGCACCTGGTCTCCCCAGACGAAGTGGCGGCCATCGTCGTCGAGCCGATTCAGGGGGAGGGCGGGTATGTCGTGCCCCCGCCGGAGTTTCTTCAGCGCCTGCGGGCCCTCGCGTCGCGGCACGGCATGCTGCTGATCGTGGACGAAGTGCAGTCGGGCATGGGCCGGACCGGCCGGATGTTCGGCATCGAGCATTCCGGGGTCGAGCCTGATGTCATCGCCGTGGCCAAGGGGATTGCGTCGGGATTGCCATTGGGTGTGACGACGGCTCGGGCCGACGTGATGGCGTGGCCGCCGGGGTCGCACGCCAGCACGTTTGGGGGCAACCCCGTCTCGTGCGCGGCAGCGCTCGCGACGGTGGACCTGATTGAAGGCTCGCTCATGGCCAATGCCGCGGAGGTCGGGGCGCGGCTCCTCGAGTCGCTCCGGGCGCTGCAGGACGAACACGCCCTCATCGGGGATGTTCGCGGCAAGGGCCTGATGATCGGGATCGAGCTCGTGCGCGACCGCGAGACCAAGGAGCGTGCCACCACCGAACGCGATCGACTGATCGAGGCGTGTTTCAAGCGGGGCCTGTTGGTCCTCGGCGCCGGCCAAAACACCGTGCGATTGTGCCCGCCTCTGATCCTGAGCGCGGCGCAGGCCCAGGTGGCCGTCCGTATCATCGACGACGCGTTGACGCAGCTCAGCGCCTGACGCGGCGGCTCGCGACCGTCAAGGTGGGCCTGTCGCCAAGAAGCCCGGCTGTCGGGCACGCGGATTGCTCGCCAGCGGGCATGTCGGTGGCTCGCCAGACGCTCGGGCGACAAGGCGAGGAGCTGGCGTGCGAGGAGCTTGCCCGGCGGGGGTACACCGTCGTGGCGCGCCGGTATCGCACGGCGCACGGCGAGCTCGACGTCGTGGCACGGCACGGGGAGTATCTGGTGTTCGTCGAGGTCAAGGCCCGGCGCGGCGGCAGTTTTGGCGATCCGGAAGCGGCGGTCACCTTACTGAAACAGCAACGGCTGGTGTGGATGGCCACCGACTACCTCGCCCGACACGTGAGCGGCGACGTTGCATGCCGATTCGACGTGGTGGGGATTGACGTTGCCGTGAGCCCGCCGTTGCTTGTGGTGATCGAGGACGCGTTTCGGCCGGGGTGGTAGATCGCCTGTCGATCCACGCTCGACGTGGGCGGCACCTCGCGCACCTGCTCTTTGGGTTGCCGGGCGATTAGGGCGTTTGCTAGACTTGA
>JBQTIE010000394.1:0-2176 GCA_052389315.1 Acidobacteriota bacterium | reverse complement strand
AGACGACAACGAGGGCACCAGCGAGGGTGCTCGTCGGTTTCAGGCCTCCACCGTCGCCAGCGACGACCCCACGGGGACCAAACGCGGCACAGATGCCACAGTTTGGTCTCAGGCGCAGCTTCGCTGGGGCTCCAGCTCCGGTGAGGCGTCGCCTCGGACGGTGGTGAGACGAGCGATCGGGGGCAGTGGAGGTGCCGTCTTGCCGGGGCCCACGGAAGGCCTGCCTCGGCAAACGTGACTCAAGGAGTGGGAATCTGCAGCGACAAGTGTTCTAACGGCCCGAACCAACCGAGGGCGTCCTCGAACTGGAGGCGTCGGCGCGGGATCCCGAGTTCGGCGAGCTTGGCCGCGACGTTCTTCCCATGGTTGCTGGGGCTCACCTGTTTGTCCACGAACAGCACGCGACCGTCGAGGCCGATGTAGAACGTCCACCGGGATGCAAACGGCTGATCTTCGTCCACGACACCGTAAGCGGTCGCCACCTGCCGGCTGGGATCGCTCAGGATGGGAAAGTCGACGGCCAGGGCCTGGGCAAAGGCTTTGTTGGTTTCGGGTGTATCGACGCTGATTGCGAAGTGCACCACGTTGAACGCCCGAATCGCGTCGCCACTCTCACGGAGTGACTGGCACTCGGCCGTTCAACCGGCGGTGAACGCCTTGGCGAACCAGGCGAGCACCACGGCCTGTTTGCCCTTGTAGTCGGCCAGCCGATGGGTGCGACCGTCTGACCCTGGCAGGGAGAAACCGGGCGCGGCGTCGCCGACTTTCAGGTCGGCCGCGACCAGCGTGGCGGTGGCCAGCGCCAGCGCGGCGAGCGAGAGCGGGCTTCGGTAACGGCTCATGTACGCGCCTGCGCAGCGGCAGGCCTCGGTGCAGTTGCCCGAACTATACACGACTCGGCCGCTATAATCGCACCGATCGATGAGGCTCGACACAGGTACGAGGCTGGGCAACTACGAGGTCGTCGCGCCACTCGGGGCCGGTGGCATGGGCGAGGTGTATCGAGCTCGTGACGCGACGCTCCGCCGCGACGTAGCCATCAAGGTCGTCAACCCTCAGTACTGCGCGCATCCTGACAGCCGGGATCGCCTCCGGCGCGAAGCCCGTGCGCTGGCGGCGCTCAATCACCCCCACGTCGCCGCGGTCCACGAATTCGGCGAGTCCGATTCGGGCTGCTACATCGTGATGGAGTACGTCGCGGGCCAGACCCTCCTCGACGTGCTCGAGGCCGGACCGCCCAGCCTCCACGACTGCCTTCGCACGTGCCTGCAAGTGGCCACCGCTCTCGAAGCGGCGCACGACAGGGGCCTCATCCATCGCGACCTGAAGCCTGCCAACGTCAGAGTGACACCCGAAGGCATCGTCAAGGTCCTTGATTTCGGGCTGGCGAGGCAAGACCCGGCCGTCGAGGCGGGCGATCTCGACCATCCATCGACCTTCGGCACCGAAGCCGGCAGCGTCGTCGGCACGGCCAGCTACATGAGCCCGGAGCAGGCACGCGGCCGGCCGGTCGATCGCCGGACCGACATCTGGGCGTTTGGATGCCTGCTCTTCGAGCTCCTCGCCGGGCGGCGCGTGTTCTCGGGACCGACCACTTCCGACACGTTCGTGGCGATCCTCGAGCGCGAGCCGGAGTGGTCGCTCCTCCCTCATCAGACGCCGCCGGCCATTCGCCGATTGCTTCGCCGCTGTCTCGAGAAGGACGCCGCCCGCCGGCTGCGCGACATGGGCGACGCACGGCTCGAGATCGAGGACGCCTTGAGCCCGGCCGGGGCAGAGCCTCAGGGCGCCCTGCGCACCGATCGGCGGTTGTCGTGGGTCACCCTGGCGGCCGCGGTCCTGCTTGGTGCGGCGGCGGGTGGCGCGCTCGCGCGGTTCGGCCTGCCGCGCCCCGCGGCAACGCCATCCAATCCCCCCGCGCGTTTCGTCGTCCCGCTGGGTTTTGGCGCACGCCTGAGCCAGACGGATTTCCCGGCCCTCGCGATGTCTGCGGACGGCGCGGTCATGGCGTACGCGGCGAGGCGGGGCGACCGGTCTCAATTGTTCGTCCGACGACTCGATGCCCCGGAGCCCGTGGCTGTCGCCGGCAGCACCGACGCGGTGAGTCCGTTCTTTTCCCCGGATGGTCAGTGGATTGCGTTCTTCGCCGACGGCAAGCTCAAGAAGGCCCCGATCG
>JBQTIE010000393.1:0-22877 GCA_052389315.1 Acidobacteriota bacterium | reverse complement strand
CACCAGCGAAGCTGCGCCTGAGACGAGCAGCCTCGCTGGTGCCCTCGTTGTCGTCTTGGCCCCGCTCCGCGGGGCCGGCCATCTCCTGCGGCCATTCGCGAAAACTTGTCTCATTCGGATCGACTTTGGCCTTCGGAGCTGGCTAGAAGCGGACCCCGAACGTCGCCAGATAGTGAAACCCGCCGAGGTCGATCCTGGGGGCCAGGAAGTCGCGTTCGTCCAGCTCGCCTTCGGCCTTCTGATACCGCACCTCGCCTCCGAACGAGGTGCTGCCAACGACGAAGCGCGCGCCGAAGACCGCGACGGGCCCCGTCGCGGTGCCGGTCGCGACGTAGCTCGCGCGAAAGATCGGGCGGCCAGGCAGCGAGAAATCGACGAAGTCGCCAGACTCGCTGTAGCGCCAGTTGTAGATCCCGAGGCCGCCCCCCACGTACGGCTGAAACGCGCCTTGCCGGCCAAGGGGCAGTATGCGGACAGTGCCGGTAATCGGCACGATACGGAGCTTCAGCTGCTGCTCGATCTCGGTGCCGTCCGGGCGCACGAAGCGATCGTAGATGGTGTCGACGGTCCGCCGGGTGAACGCGGCGCCTGCGCCGACTTCGAAGTAGTCACCGAGTGGCGCCAGCCACTCCGCGCCGACCGACCCGCTGCCAAAGTCACTGAAGTCGAAGAGAAACAGGTCGCGGTTGGCGACCAGCACGTCCCCATCGACACGCGCGTCCTCGGCCCGCACGGCGAAATAGCCGAGGGACACGTTCAGGGACTGCTGGGCCGACGCCGTTCCCGCCCAGCCCGGGCTGAGCATCATCACCAAGAGCGTGGCGACAGGTGTGGCACGCATGTGACCTCCGAGGTCATCGAGGCACGCCTGGACGACCATCGGCGCGTCCACGCGGCTGGCACCTCAGGGAAAAGCACGGTGCGTGCCAGCGCGGGCTGTCCTGTGTTAGGGACGCTCTGCCGTGGCGATCACGGCAAGCATTTCGCGGTGAATCACCGAATTGGACGCCACGCAGCGTCCACTCGCGGCGGCGAAGGGGGCCCCGTCGAGGTCGGTGACCGTTCCACCGGCTTGCTGCACGATGAGGCCGCCCGCCATCGTGTCCCACGCCTGGAGCCCCTGCTCCCAGAAGCCGTCCATTCGCCCGGCGGCCACCCAGCACATGTCGATCGCGGCCGATCCGAGACGGCGGACGGCCCGCGCCCGGCCGAGAAAGGCTGCGAAGAGCGACAGGACCTGGCGGGGGTGCTCGCGAATATCGTAGGGAAACCCGGTCACCAACAGGGCGTCGTCGAGCGACGCCACCGATGACACGCCAAGAGGCGCACCGTTGAGCCAGGCGCCAACGCCACGCTCGGCCGTGAAGAGCTCGCGCCGATTCGGATCGAAGACGGCCCCGATCTCGGCCACGCCGTCGATCTCCAGGGCAAGTGACGCACAGAAAATCGGCACGCCGTGCGCGTAGTTGGTCGTGCCGTCCAACGGGTCGAAGACCCACCGGTGGCGCGCGCCGCTCCGCTCCTGTCCCAACTCCTCGGCGAGCACGTCGTGCTCGGGAAACCGCTCCGCAATCAACGCCCGGAACATGCGCTCCACTTCGACGTCCACTTCCGTGACGAGATCGATGGCGCCTTTCTTGTCGACTCGAACCGCAGCGCCAAAGCGCGCCATCTGAAGTTCACCAGCACGGACCACGGCCTCGACGGCCGTGGCGAGAAACTGTGGATGGGGACCAATCAATGACGGGTGAGTCCTGGCGTGCGTCAGGCCGCTGAGCTGTTGCGGGCCACTTTCTTCACCATGCGGATCTGCATGCCGCGCTCTTTGCGGCGGCTGACCTCGACTTCGTCCATGAAGCTCCTGATCAGGAAGATTCCGCGACCGCTCGACTTGAGGAGGTTCTCCGGCGCGAGCGGATCGGCCAGTTCTTCAGGGTCGAAGCCTTCTCCCTCGTCTTGGACGCGAATGGTGAGCTGCTCGGGTTCGTCGGCCGGTTCCGGCGTGAATTCGACGGCCACGCGTTTGGAGGCGTCGTTGCGATTGCCGTGCTTGATCGCATTGACCACCGACTCGCGAACGGCCACGCTCACCCAGTGAAGGGAATCCTCGTCCAGGCCGACGAGTCGTCCGACGTGGTCGCTGACCACCTGAACGAAGTCCAGCATGTCGAACGCGCTCGCGAACTCAATGCGGATCGTGTTGGCGGTTGTCATGCGGCCCTTCGAGGGCCTCCCGTCAGCGCATGGAGCATCGGTGCGTGTAGTAGCATAGCTGCTTTCCATCGGTCAATGCGACCTCGACGGGAGGACCGCATCGTTCGACACGATATAGTGGGCGATTGTGCGCATGGATCGCCAGGTGGTCATCCGTCCCACAGCCCGTATCCGCGGCACCCTCCGAGTTCCGGGCGACAAGTCCATCGGCCATCGCTACGCGCTGTTGGCCGCGATGGCTGCCGGCCGCACCACTCTCCATAACTATCCACCGGGCGCCGATTGTCGGTCGACTCTGGCCTGCCTGCAGGCGCTCGGCGTTGACATCGGACACCGGGCCGCGACTGCAGCGGGGGAGCCGCCGCCGGTGACGCTCGGTGGCCTGGGCCTCCAAGGACTGCAACCCGCGACCGAACTCGATTGCGGCAACTCGGGCAGCACGATGCGGATGCTCGCGGGAGTGCTCGCGGCCCACCCGTTCGTCAGCAGGCTCGTGGGCGATCCGTCGCTGTCGCGCCGACCCATGGGTCGAATCATGGGACCCCTGATGCGCATGGGGGCCCGCATCGAGTCCGCCGCCGGTGACCGTCCTCCGCTCACCGTCCACGGGGCTGAGCTGCAGGGCATCGACTACGAGGCCGAGGTCCCGAGCGCCCAAGTCAAGACCGCGGTGCTGCTGGCGGGGCTGCAGGCGACCGGACACACTCGGGTGACGGAGACCACCCCCACGCGAGATCATACGGAGCGCGCACTCAGGGCGTTCGGCGCCGACCTCACCTGCGAGGGTCACACCGTGACCATCGACGGCGGCCAGGGCCTCGTGCCGCTCGACGGGCGCATCCCCGGCGACATCTCCTCGGCGGCCTTCCCCGCCGCCGCGGCCGCCGCGCTGGCGGGCTCCGAGGTCGTCATCGAGGGCGTGGGCCTCAACGCCACCCGCACGGCGTTTCTGGACGCGTTGCGCCGGTTCGGCGCGGACGTCGAGCCCGAGCTCGTCGGCGAATGGCAAGGGGAGCCGGTCGGCCGGGTCCGCATCCGCGCGCAGCACCTCGGGGCACTGACGATCGGCGGCGCAGAGGTGGCGGCACTCATCGACGAACTGCCGGTGCTGGCAGCGTTGGCAACTGCCGGCGGAGAGATTCACGTCACGGGGGCTGCAGAGCTGCGCGTCAAGGAGAGCGACCGCATCGCGGCCCTGGTGTCCGGCCTTCGAGGCCTGGGCGCGGACGCCGACGAGTTGCCCGACGGCTTTCACGTGCGCGGGCATCGCCGGCTGGTGGGCGGTCACGTGGACGCACACGGTGACCACCGCCTCGCCATGGCGTTCGCCGTGGCGGCCCTTGCCGCTGCCGGGCCGGTCACCATCGACGGAGCGGACGTGGTGGCGGTGTCGTATCCGACCTTCTTCGAAGACCTGGAGCGGTTGGGCGCGTGAAGGCGGACAAGATCTATCTGGTCGGCTTCATGGGCGCCGGAAAAACGACACTGGCCAGGGCTCTGGCTCGCAGGCTCGACTGGAGGGTCGAGGACCTGGACGAGCGCATCGAGCGCCGCGAGCGCCGCGACATTCCCACCATCTTCCGCCAAGCGGGCGAGCCCTACTTCCGCGGGCTGGAGCGCCAGGAGGTGTTGGACCTGCTGGCCGCGCGGGGGACGGTCGTGGCAACCGGTGGTGGCACCTTCGCCGACGCGAGCACGCGTGCCTTGATGCTGCGCGACGGGGCCGTCATCTGGCTGGACGCGCCGCTGGCGACACTCCTCGAGCGCGTACCCCTCGACGGCCGCCGGCCTCTCGCGGCCGACCGCGGCGAGATGGAAAGCCTCTATAATCAGCGCCTCATGGCCTACAGCGATGCCCATTTCCGGCTCGACGTGGCACGCCACTCAGTCGAGGCCTTGGTCGAACAAGTCGTCGAGTGGCTGGGGGCCTGATGCGCTACCTCGTGATCAGCGACATTCACGGAAACATGCAGGCCTTCGACACCGTGCTCGCGGCCGCTCGCAACCTGTCCTTCGACCACATGCTCGTGCTGGGCGATCTGGTGGGCTACGGCGCGGACCCCAACGCGGTGGTCGAAAAAGTGCGCGAGCTCGCGCCTCACTGCTTGATCCGCGGCAATCACGACAAGGTGGGATCCGGCGTGGAAAGCCCCGAAGGATTCAACGCCGTGGCACGCAGCGCCATCCGCTGGACCTACGACAGGCTCACACCGGAGAACCGCGAGTGGCTGGCCGCTCTTCCCGCGGGTCCGATGATTGTCGACGACCTCGTCGAGATCTGCCACGGCACGCCGTTTGACGAAGATGCCTACGTCTTCGACGACCTCGATGCCCTGCGGGCCCTGCACGCCGCGAAACGGATGTGGTGCCTGTTCGGCCACACCCATGTCCAGATCGGCTACGCCCTCGATGGCGACCAGTTCACGATTTCGACGATGAGCGACGCCCGGCCGCTGACGGTCCCGCTGGGCGACGGTGGCCGGCATCTGATCAATCCAGGGTCAGTGGGCCAGCCACGTGACGGCGACCCGCGCGCCGGTTATGGCCTCATCGACACGGACCTGCGTCAATGCACGCTCTTTCGAAGCGAGTATCCCATCGCAGCAGCCCAGGCGCGCATCCTCGAGGCGAAACTTCCGGAGGTGCTGGCGCAACGGCTGGCGCTCGGCCGCTGAGCCGAACATTCACCCCGATCGCTTGACCTTCTGCTCGCGGCGCCGCAGTTCCGACAGGTAGGCATCTCGCGCGGCGCGCCCTCCGAGAATCCACCCGAACACCACGCCGACCAGGATGCACACGGGAATGTAGATGAAGTGTGCCGCTGTCATGTCTCCTATCATCGACGGGTGCGCTCCAGCGCGGCCAGGTCCGCCTCCACTTTGCGAACACGGCGGACAAGCGTGAAGCAGTAGGCGATGAACGCCACCCAGACGAAACCGTAGGCGGCGACGACGATGGGTGCCGCGGGAACCTGCTCCTCGGGGGGCAGTTCGCTGATCGGCACGAACTCTTCCTGCTGCGTGGGCTTGGTGGGCTGCGCCGCGCTCGACAAGGGGCCACCGAACACACACACAGCAAGTCCGACCACCAGCAGATACCGAGCCGACATCATCGCGCCCCTCACCCTTCATCCGCAGCGAGATAAAGGGCTTCGACCCTCGCGCGCTGCTCCTCCAGCTGTACGCGCAGAGCGAACAGCACCACCGACATCAGGACGAACCCTGCCATGCTGAACCAGACGGGCCCGGCCATCGGCGGAACCAGCGACCCCAGCACGGTCGTCTTGGGGTGGAGCGTCCGCCAGTAGTTGACCGAGATGTAAATGAACGGAGCGTTGACGAGCCCGAACAGCGCGACACCGGCGCCCAGCTTGTCCGATCCCGGTCCGCCAAACCTCCGGAGCAGCAGATACGCGACAAACATCATCCAGAGCAGCAGGCTCGAGGTGAGCCGGGCATCCCAATCCCACCAGACGCCCCACGCTTTGCGCGCCCAGAGGGGTCCGGTCACGAGCGTCATCGCCCCGAACAGCGCCACCTGCTCGGCCGCGGCCAGGGCCCACCGGTCTGCACGCGGGTTGCCGCCGAAGAGAAACAGCGCACTCGCCACGCCGGCCACCATCGCCAGCACGAGCATCAGCAACGCCCCGGGAACGTGGAAGTAGAAGATCTTCTGCACCAGACCCATCGTGGCCTCGTAGGGCGCCAGATGAATCACGAGCGGGGCTGCCGAGAACACCACCAGGGCTCCGGCGAGCAGGACGTTGAGACGGCTGCGCATACCTCGTCTATTCTGTCATCAACGGTTCAAATGTCCACAAGGCGAGCGTGACGAACACCGCGTCGAAAAACACGAGCAGGGCAAGCCAGAACTGGGCGAGCCCGATGTCTGGCACGTCCTGGAAGAGTGCCGCCGTACCGCGAACGCCCGCGATGATCACCGGGACCGTGATGGGATACAGCAGGATCGGCAGCAGCACGTCGCGGCCCCGCGCGCGCACGAGCATGGCAGCAAACAGCGTCCCGACCGCCGCGTAGCCCAGGGTCCCGGCCGCGAGCAGGGCGGTGAACATCACCGGTGCCGCCGCGATCGGCGCCTGGAAGAACAGCCCGACGAGCGGCACGAGGACGGCCTCGGTCATCCCCATCAGGCAAAGAATCCCGAGGAGCTTGCCGACGTAGAGCGCGGGCCGGTCGGAGGGGGCCAGCATCAGCGCACGCAGCGTATCCGTCTGTCGCTCGCGCTCGAAGGTCCGACCCAGCGCCAGGGTGCCCGCAAAGGCGATCGCGACCCACAGGATGCCGGCCGCCACGTTGGCCACCGCTCGCCCTTCCTCGACGAGCGCGAACGAGAATACCAGGACGCACGCGACGGCGAAGAACAGCGTGGTCGACACCAGCTCCCAGCTTCGCGCCTCGACCGCGAAGTCCTTGCGGACCACGAGCCAGGCCACGCGCATGAAGCCCGTCATGAAACGTCCATGGCGGTCTGATAGCGCCCACGCAAGCGCTCGCCGCCCTCTTCAGATCGGAGCATGCGGCCCTGTCGGAGAAAGATGACGCGGGTGAACAGGCCCTCGGCGGCGTCGAGATCATGGGTGGCCAGTATCACGAGGCAGCCGGCCGTTTGAAGGGCGCGCAGCCGCGCGGTGAGCAGTTCGGCCGAGGCCTGGTCGAGGCCCGTAAACGGCTCGTCAAGGAGGACCAGTCGCGGCTCATGGACCAGGGCCCGTTCGAGTGCCAGCCGCTGACGCATGCCGCGCGAAAAGCCGGAGACGACGTCATCGGCGCGATCAACCAGCCCCGCGGAAGCCAGGCTCGCCTCAACCCTCGGGCGCGCGTCGCCAAGGCCGTAGAGCCGCGCGAAGAAGAGCAGGTTCTCACGAGCCGTGAGCTCTGGGTAAAGAAACACGTCGTGGCCCAGCAGCCCGATGCGGGCGCGCAGCCCGGCCCCCGCCGCCGTGGCCGTGAATCCGCCGTAGGCCACGCGGCCCGTGGAAGGCGTCAACAGCGTCGCTAATACCGCCAGCAGCGTGGATTTGCCAGCGCCATTGGGCCCGAGCAGCCCGATCAGCTCGCCGGCATGACACGCGAAGGATATCTGGGACAGCGCTTTGCGGCGGCCGAAATGGCGCCCCAGGTCGGAAACGGCGACGTCGGTGAAGTCGACGCTCACGGCCTGGCAGCAGAGGCGCGATCCAGCTCACCCCACACGCGTTCGAGCTGCGCCACCAATCCCTGCCGCCGCGTCGCGTAGCGACCGGCCTCCACTCGACCGCGCTGATGCTGTTCCTCCAGCTCGACCAGGTCGCCGAAGAGCTTTTCTCGGCGTCGTTCGAGCTGGGCGGCCTGAGACGGCACCGGCGGCGGACCGCGAAACGCCGCAATCAAGCCGAGCACCAGGATCACCGCGCCCGCGCCGACGCCAACGTTGCGCACGGTGTTCGTACGGTGCGGCAGGCCCGACAGGGTCAGCGTGAGCGCATCCCCGGCGTTGATCCGTCCGCCCGATCCCATCAAGAACGGAGCATTTCCGGCCTGCCCTTCCTGCTGCCCGGTGAACTGTGGTGACTCCACCCGCATGGCGCCGATCTTCTCCACCGCCACGAACACCTGCTCGAGAGCCGCAGGCCACCTCTGCACGATCGTGGTCCTGTCGCCGCTATACGCCAGCCGAAAGCCGACCTGAATCGACGTCGTCCCCGGGGGAAAGGGGCCGGTGATGCGAATGCGATCGCCCTGCGCTGAGGCCAAGGTCGAGGATCCCTGCATGGCCCCTGCCCCTGACGCGCCTTCGGGCAGTTCGAGGATCAAAGGTTGCCCGACGTCGATGGGCGTCCGCGCCCCATTGACGACATCGAGCAGATAGAAGACTTGAAGGTTGTCGTCCTGAAACTCGAAAATGATGCGCGACTCGCCACCGAACACCACCACGCCCGCCCTTGCGGGTGCCTTGGCCGCCGCTTCGGCTTCCAGGCGCTCGCGCGATCGGGCCTCCGCCAAGCCTGCCACGAGCGCGACGCGCACGCCGCCCGTGGCGGGCACCGGGAACGCCTCGGATCTGAGGACCTCCCCGTCGACGGTGGCGCTCGCCACGACCGACGTGCCGGCGGGGATCCCCTCGAACTGCGCTCGGCCTTGGGCGTCCGTCGTGGCCGTGCGCGGCTGGCTCGCGACCTCGAGCGTGACCGGATGGCTCGCAATGTTGTTGCCCATCCGCTCTCGCACCAGGCGCACCGACACCGTGCCGACCGGCAGCTCCGGGGCCGGCAGCGGCCGGCCCGCCATCTGGGACGGATCCGGCATCTGCTGGGCGGCGCTCCCGCCCCGCCAGCCGGCAGCCACGACCATCGCGAGCACGACCAGCCCGTACCCGGCGCGTGCACGCCACGACGGAGTCACTGGCTGTCTCCTTCTGCCATTCCTGTCCCGCAGCTCTTGCAGAAGCGCGCGTCGAAATCGTTGAGCACACCGCAGGGTTCACAGCGGCGCCCCGTCATTTCAGTCGCCGGGCTCATGGGCACCTCTTCGGCCGGGACGGCTGGCGTTGCGAGGCCAGAGGGGCGCGACGCTCCCACGCGTTTGACGAGGCGGGCCTGCAGTTCTCGCTCGATCAGCTGCGAGTATTCCTGGCCCGCATCGAGTTGACGCATCAGCCCGATGGCACGCTGGCGCAGCCGTTCGCTCAGCTCCTCGAAATCACGCGCGGCGATCTTGTTCATCGAAAAATCGAACTCCAGCTCCTTGATCGACCGCAGAACCAGCGCCTTCTCGCGTTCGAGCGCCGCTTGCGCTCGTCCTGCCACGACGGCTGTCGCCTCGTGACGCTCGGGGAACACCAGGGGCGCCAACGCACGATAGACGCCCATCGCGACGAGACTCGACGCCACGACGGTGAGGCTCAAGATCACGACAGCCGCGGGGGATTGACCTGAGGCGACCACCACGACGGCGGTCGCGCTGAGCATTCCGGCGAGCAGGAAGAACTGCCAGGGGCGCAGCGATGGCGAGTCCGCAAGCGCCTGGCCCGCCGGTGTCGCGCTTTTCGGCCCGAGGTCGCTAGTCGAGGTCACGGAGCTCATCGTCCAGGCGCGACCGCAGGAGGTCGTCGTCGGAACTTCGCGCCGCCGCTCGGGTCTTCGCGCTGTCGGCTGCCCGCCTCGACCAGCGCACGGCGACGAGCCCCGCGATGAAGAGCCCGGAGACACCGACCGTATACGGGACGAGCCACGACAAGCGGCCGACGCCGCGGTTCGGGGGTTCGGACAAGACGTGCATGCCGCCTTCGGCGGCCACGAAGTGTTGCAGCACGTCCTCTTCGGTCTTCCCGCCGGCCAACAAGTCGTCGACCTGCTGGCGCACTCCCGCGCAATGTCCGCAGGCACAGGTCCCGACAGGCAGACGCGGACAGCCACCGCACCAGCAGGCGAGCTTGCTCGACACCGACTTCTCGCCTTCCGATCGCACGACCAGTCCGCCCGTCGTCGGGCGGTCCACGTGCTGTGCTCGGAGCGTGGCGGGCCCGAACAGCAACATCAGGAGCACCATCCCGACGGTGGCTGCCTCGGCCGGAAGTTTGGCCAGCGCAAACGTGAACGCACTCTCAGGCAGCAGGGCGATTCCCGTGCCGATCGCAAGGATGCCGAAGCCCATCCAGATCCAGTTGACGAGCGGATTGATGTGGACCTCGACGCTGGCCGTCTGCTCCTGCATCTCGAAACCGGGCATGACGATGTAGAGGTCCTCGGCGAACGTGCGGCGAATGGCGACCTCCGTCGTCGGTTCGTCCTCGTGCTTGCGGAAGAACCACTTGGCCGGCTGCATCTTGCCGAGCTCCTCGCCAGCCAGGTTCATCACCGTGACGTGCGCCGTCACCATCTGCTTCTGACCGTCGTCGGTCACGCGGAGCGAATCGAGCCGCAGCTGGTAATCCCCGACCGTGGCCTGCTCACCGGGCTTGAGGAGCAGCTGTTCATCGCGACTCAGCCCTTCCCCGGCAAACCCCAGGAAGATGAGCACGATCCCAAGGTGGACGATGTAACCGCCGTAGCGGCGCTTGTTGCGGCCCATGAGGCCAACCATGGCCGTCAGCAGGTCCGCGCCCGACGTGGCTCGACGCACGTAAGCGCCACGGATGTACTCCTGGGCGATGGTCCCGAACACGAATCCACACAGGGCAAAGCAGAGGCCCGAGGTCCACACGCGCACGCCCAGGGCCACCACGAGGCCGCCGGTGGCGAGCCCGGTGCCGACGGGCCAGAGCAGCTGCTGCACCAGGTTGCCGAGCGAGGTCTTTCGCCACGCCAGCAGCGGGCCGATGCCGGTGAGCAGGAGCAGGATCAAGCCGACGGGGGTCATCCACTTGTTGAAGAATGGCGGACCCACCGTGAGCCGCTCGCCCGAGAGCGCCTCGGTGATGGTGGGAAACATCGTCGCAAACAGAATGAAGAACGCGCTGAACAGGAGAATCCAGTTGTTGGCCAGAAACGCGCCTTCGCGCGAGGCCCAGGATTCCAGCTCGTTTCGCGCCTTGAGCAGCGGGAGACGGTACACGATCAGGCCGAAGCCGAAGGTGGCCACCACCAGCATGAACCCGATGAACATCCGGCCCAGCTCGGGGTCTTCGCCGAAGGCGTGCACCGACTGCACGACTCCTGACCGCGTCATGTAGGTCTGGAAGATGGTCAGCAGGAACGTGATGACGACCAGGGTGACATTCCAGACGCGCAGCATGCCGCGACGCTCCTGGACCATCACCGAGTGGAGAAACGCGGTCGCCGTGAACCACGGCAACGCCCCGGCGTTCTCGACAGGGTCCCACCCCCAGAAACCGCCCCACCCCAGCTCCTCGTAGGCCCAGATCATGCCGAGCGTGAGGCCCAGCGACAAGAAGAACCACGAGAACATCGTCCAGCGTCGCACGGCGCGCAGCCACGAATCGTCGAGGTGGCCGGTAATGAGCGCGGCCATGCCGAAGGCAAACGGAATCGTCAGGCCGACGAAGCCCAGGTACATCGTCGGCGGGTGGATGGCCATGTAGAAGTTCTGGAGCAGCGGATTGAGCCCCGCCCCGTCGTTCGGCGATTCGGTCAGAAAGGTGTCGAACGGGTTGTTGTGCACGAGCATCAGGAAGAGGAAGAACATCTCGACGGCCGCCGTGACGGCGACGACGTAGGGAATCAGCTCCCGATGCCGATCTCGATTGACCTTGACTGCCACCGACCCGAACACCGACAGCAGGAACACCCAGAACATGACCGAGCCGTCGAGGCCGCCCCAATACGACGTGATCTTGTAGAACAGGGGCTGCACGCTGTCGGAGTACCGCTGCACGTACTTGATCGAGTAATCGCCGGCGACGAAGCTGTAGATGATTACGCCCGAGGCGACGGTCAGCAGCGCGGCGACGGTGTAGAAGGCCCCGACGCCGCTCTCGACGAGGCGGGAGTTGCGCCGGCGAGCGCCGGCCACGCATGCGGCCGCGGCATACGAGGCTGCGATGAAACTCAGGACGAGGATGAAGGCGCCGAGTGAGGCCATGTGAGATCTTGGGAGGAGTGGAGCGCAAGCATGCGCCCGACTCGGACACCGATCAGTAGGAGTTCGACTTCGGTCCGGCCGCGGCGCTCTGCGGCTCGTACTTCGACGGGCACTTCGCCATCACGCCGTTGGGCGCGACGGCAAAACCCTCCGCCGACAACTGGCCCTTGAGCACCACCTCGGAGTCGTCCTTGAAGGTATCAGGGACGACTCCAGTGTAGGTCGCCGAGACGGTCTGTCCCTTGCTCTGCACCTCGAACCGATATTCGAGGCTGTTGCGCTTGCGCATGATCGAACCCGGGACGACGAACCCATGGAGCTGCAGCCGCTTGCCGTACCAGGCGTCGGGCTCCACCATGACTTCGTCGACGAGCTTGTAGTACTCGGTCGCTTCGCCCAACGTCGAGTAGAACAGCCCGCCAAAGGCCAGCGCCAGCACGACGCTCGTCAAACCCACCTTCACCGCTTTTTGGCTCATAAACCTGGACTTTCTCGCCCTTACTCTAGAAAACTTGACTCTGCAGATTTCCAACCATTTGAGTCAAGTTTTCTCGCCCGGCCGGAGGCCGGGCAGAGTCAGCACTGCCCCTAGCGAGGCGAAGCCACACCTTGTCATGCTTGACGGTCCGAGGCGGAGCCGCGCTAGGTCTCAGAATAGCTCTTCAAGAGACGATACACAAGCGCAACCGGCAGGCCGACGACGTTGGTGTAGTTGCCCTGAATCCGATCCACGAACTTCGATGCCAGCCCCTGGATAGCATACCCGCCGGCCTTGTCGCGTCCTTCGCCGCTCTCGACGTATTCGGCGATCTCCTGGTCGGTCATCGGAGTGAACCAGACGCGGGTGGTCGCAACCTCCACCGCGGCCCCCCCTGCCGACACGAGCGCCACGCCCGTCACCACCTCGTGTTCGCGCCCAGACAGCACTTGCAGCATCCGGGTCGCTTCCTCTTCGCTTCGAGGCTTGCCGAGAATCTCGCCTTCAGCCACCACAATGGTGTCGGCGCCCAGGACCAGAGCGGAGGGCCTGAGGACAAGACCCGCCTCAGCCTTGGCCAACGCCAGTCGGCGGACGTGGTCCCCCGGGGGTTCCGGCCCCTCGAGCCGCTCGTCGACCGTCACGTCGACGACTTCGAGGGCGATTCCCGCCGCGGCGAGCAGTTCCCGGCGCCGGGGTGAGGCGGAGGCGAGGACGAGCATCTTGATTGATTGTAGCGGGGCGTCGCCCCCGCGATATCCTCAAGGCGTGATCCGCGCGAATCGACTCATTCCGGCCGTGCTGGCCGAAATCATCCGCAAGGCGCCGTTGTCACCCGAGAAAGTCGCCTTCGCGTGGAACACGGTCGTCGGGCCCGGTGTGGCGAAGGCGACCAGGGTCGTTCTTGCCGACCAGGGCGTCCTGGTCGTCACGACGGCCGATGCGCACTGGGCGCGCGAAGTCCGGCGAGCATCAGGCATCATTCAGCCAAAGCTCGACGACCTGCTGGGCGCAGGCACCGTCAAGAGCCTGCGGGTCGCCCCGGCCCAGCCGTCAGGCGATCGGCGCGGATCAGCTCGCCCACCGACCAGGCCTGGAACGGACAACCGCGGGAAGTGAAAGGACTCTCGGCGTCCGTGATCTCGCACAGGTGTCCGCCACTCGCCGCGACATGGGCCATCACCGGTGCGACGAACCGCTCGCGCGCCTCCGCCCGCACGCCTGCGCCGCCTCCTCGCACGCGAATCCAGGCATCGACGAACGGCCCCAGCAGCCACGGCCACACCGTGCCCTGGTGGTACGCCGCATCGCGCGCGGCCGGTCCGCCTTCGTAGCGTTCCGCATAGCCTGGCTCGAAGCGCGCCAATGAGCGCAGGCCGAAGGGCGTCCACAACTCGCGTTCCACCAGATCGACGACGACCCTCGCGCGTCCGCCCTCCAGCGGAGCCAACGGCAGACCGCCGGCCGCGAGAATCTGGTTCGGGCGCACGGTACCATCCATCAACCCGGGCGTGTGGTCCACATCGACGACGTCGAACAAGCAGCCGCGCTCCTGATGCCAGAATCGGTCCACGAACGATCGGCGGCCGCGCTCGAACAGCTCCTGCCAGCGCGGGTCGCCCCTGGCGGCGATCCAAAGGGCGTTCAACCACAGCGCCTGGACCTCGACGGGCTTGCCGACTCGCGGGGTGATCACGTGATCGCCAACCCTGGCATCCATCCACGTGAGCTGCACGCCTGGCTCACCTGCCGCGAGCAGACCGTCACTCTCCGCGCGTATCCGGTACCGCGTGCCCGACGCGTAGCCGGCGATGATTTGCTGAACGGCCGCGTCGAGCCGCGCGCGATCGTCCGATGAGAGGAGCCGTCGGCCCTCCCCCACCTGCTCGAGCAGATCGTGGACGGCGACGACGAACCACAGGGAGGCATCGACGGCATTGAACTCGGGGACCTCTCCGGAATCGGCAAACCGGTTCGGCAGCATTCCTTCCGAGACGGCCGCCGACCACTCCACCAGGACGTCGCGCGCCGCTTCCAGCCGGCCCGTGGCCAGGCAAAGGCCGCGCAGGGCGATGAACGTATCGCGTCCCCAATCGGTGAACCATGGGTACCCGGCGACGATCGAGCGCCCGCCGCCGCGGCGCACGATGTAGGCGTCGGCGGCGCGATCGAGGGTCGTGGCGAATGCCTCACGCCGCGACCGTTCGGCTGATCGCAATCGATCGGCGAGCCCGACCGCGTCTCCGTCGGGGAAGCGCGAACCAGGGGGGTCCGTCCCGAGGATGATCACCGCGTGCGGGGTGCGCGCATCGAGCGAAAAGGTCAGCGCACCCGGGCTGGCCAGGTCCTCTTGATCGTCGAGACCGCGCTCACGCTCCGCCTCGTAGAGAAAGTTGCGATACCAGTCCGGCGCGTGGCTGTAGTGCCCGTTCGTCCGAGCCCACACGGCCGGCAGACCCGCGTACGGGCGCCAGGCGAGGCTGCCCTCGGATTGCTCGACGTCGAACCGGAAGGCGCCATTCTCGTGATGCGTCGCATGGTAGTCGCGCCCCGAGAAGAACGGACGCACCTCGAGCGACGCCTCCTCGGCTCCATGTTCGAGCCTCCAGGTGAGCACGGTGCCGCCGCCTCGGCGGACACACACCTCGTGTACGATGCGCAGCCCATCGGGGGTCTCGAAGGTCCACGAGGGCCACGGGTCGAGCGCGAACGACCGAAGGTGAGACGTTCCATCCGGATGTCGCACCCCGGGTGCATAGTGCTGCGTGGAGAGCGCCGTGCGCCCACCAGGACCAGTCACCCATGCATCCAGACCGTTGACCATCACGATGCGGCCCGTCGGTGGCGTCATGGCCACGAGCAGCAGGGCGTGGTAACGCCGCGTGCGAAGGCCGGTCGCGGTACCCGAGGCGAAGCCTCCCAGTCCGTCGGCCTCCAGCCATTCAGTACGGTCGTCGAAGCTGTTCATCGAGGGGCTCGCAAGCAAGGTACCCGGATGACTGGTCGGGGCGCATTCGCCGTGTCGCATACTTCAGTCCATACGTCATGCCCTGGGTGATGAGATGGGCACGGAGCAAATCGGTCCCGATGTGGGCGACCTTGGGCTGCTTGCTCGTTCTCCCCCACGCGTAGGTCAGCACCGCGGCCGTGGACTGGACAACGGCATAGCCGATGATCTTGCCCGGATCGAACAGGTCGTCGACCAATTCCGGGCCAGACAGGCGAAGGTTGACGTCGTCGTCCAGCGGATGCACCGCCGCCGCCGTCGCGCCGCCCAGAGTCAGCCAGATCAGGGTGTCCTTCGAGGGCAGATGGCCGGCATCGACGACGGCCTCGCCGAAGACGTGCCAGATCGAGCGCGGTTGGTCGGACGTCGCGTTGGCGGTGGACGCTGGAGCTTGCTGCGCACTGACCGGACACGACCCGACGAGGAGGATGAGGACGAGCCCCAGGAGCCAGTGCGACACGGCTGACAAACTATAACGGAAGAGCCTCGCACGCGCGTTCCGCGGTCGCGGATGCGAAACGCCCGACGCGAAGAGACTGGTCGATGCTACGCGTCCGTCTGGCACTCACCCGCCATGCGCGAACGGTCGCGCGATGCCAGGCGGACTCAGGTCTGTTGCGAAGGCGCCGTTGCCGGGCGCCCGGCACGGCGCGGTACAATCGAGGGGAGGAGCGACGTCAGTCCATGCGTGAAGCCGTCATCGTCAGCGCCGTGCGCGTGCCCACGGGAAAATTTCTGGGGGGTCTCAAGGACATACCGGCGCCCGAGCTGGGCGCGCTGGTCGTGAGGGAAGCCGTTCGCCGGGCCGGCGTCGATCCGGCGTCGGTGGACGAATGCATCATGGGCAACGTCGTGTCGGCCGGCGCCGGTCAGGCGCCCGCGCGACAGGCGGCGCTCAAGGGAGGCCTTGCGGATCACGTCGGCGCGCTCACGATCAACAAGGTGTGTGGGTCCGGGCTCAAGGCCGTGATGCTCGCCCACCAAGGGATCCAGACCGGCGACATCGACATCGCCGTCGCCGGCGGCATGGAATCGATGAGCAACTGCCCGTACCTCCTCCCGCGCGTGCGCGAAGGCCTGCGCATGGGGCACGGCCAACTGGTCGACTCCATGATCCACGACGGTCTCTGGTGCCCGTTCGAAGGGTGGCACATGGGCAACGCCGGCGAGACCGTCGCCGACACCTACAAGGTCACGCGCGACGAGCAGGACGCGTATTCGGCGGAAAGCCACCGGCGGGCGGCCGCCGCGCAGGCCGCCGGGAAGTTTGGCGACGAGATGCTGCCGGTCTCGATCCCGCAAAAGAAAGGCGCGCCGATTCTCGTCGAGCAGGATGAGTCGGTGCGCGCGGACACGACGGTCGAAGGCCTGAGGAATCTGAAGCCCGCCTTCAAGAAGGATGGCACCGTCACTGCTGGCAACGCGCCGCCCGTCAACGACGGCGCCGCAGCGCTGGTGGTGATGGCCGCGGAACGCGCCGTCCAGCTCGGGCTGCGGCCCATGGCGCGGATCGTCGCACAGGCCACCAGCGGCCTGGCGCCGAAGATGCTGCTGATGACGCCCGTCGAAGCCACGCGCAAGGTGCTGCGCAAGGCGGGCTGGTCGATCGACCAGGTGGAGCTCGTCGAGCTCAACGAAGCGTTTGCCGTGCAGGCGGTGGCGGTGCTCCGTGAACTCGGCCTCGACCCACGCAGGGTCAACGTCAACGGCGGCGCCGTCGCCTTGGGCCACCCGATTGGGGCATCCGGCGCTCGCATTCTGACGACCCTGTTGTACGCGTTGAAGGATCGGGGCGCCACGCGCGGTGTGGCCACGCTGTGCCTGGGCGGCGGCAACGGCGTGGCCCTCGCGGTCGAGTTGGTCTGACCCGCACGCGGCTCTCGGCGCCGCGATGAGTGGAGACGGTCAGCAGGCCCCGTTTCCTGGCGGGGCGCCACCAGCGGTCACGCCGTCACTCATCCGCGCCCACCGTCGTGGGCGCCTTGATGACATTGCCCTTCCGCACATCCTCGAGGCCTTCCAGCAGCCGGTCGATCTGGCCCTCGGTGTTGTAGATGTGCGTCGAGATGCGGACGGCGTTGAGGTTGTATTCCATCGTCCGCGTCCACAGGCGATGCCTGCGCTTCAGCGTTTCGACCGCGTCCGCGTTTTTCACGTTCGGGAGTGAGAAGGCCAGGAGCGCGTTCGAGAGCTGGGGGTTGGCCGAGGTGTGGAACTGGACGCCGGGCAGCGTCCCAAGCCGCTTGCGGGCGTAGGCGTGAAGCGCTCGGACACGCGCCTCGACGCGGTCACGGCCGATAGCCGACTGGAAGTCGATGGCCGCCCCGAGGGCGAGCACCAGCGGGTGCGCCCGCTGACTCAGCCGGTCGAATCGTTCGGCCCCGCGCTTTGGATCGTCCCAGCCGCTGCTGACTACCGTCGGCCAGACCTGATCCTGGGAGGCGCGTCGCATGTACAGGATGCCCGTGCCGGTGGGGGCGCTGAGCCACTTGTGCGAGCTCGACGCGTAGTAGTCCACGCCGAGATCGTGCATGTCCATCTTCAGCATCCCGACGGGATGCGCCCCGTCGATGAGCGTGAGCACGTTCTTCGACCGCGCCAGCGTCGCCAGCTCCTTGAGCGGAAGCATCGATCCAGTCTGATACATGGCGTGAGACACCATCATCAGCCTGGTGCGCGGCGTGATCGCGTCGTTGAAGGCGTTGAGAATCACGGCGGGATCTTCGGCAGGCGCGGGCCACTTCACTTCTTTCACCACGACGCCGTGACGCTTGGCTTTCAAGCGGCAGGGCTGCACGCCGCCGTTGTGCTCGTGAAACGTCATCAGGATTTCGTCACCGGCCTTGAGGTCCAGGCCATTGACGACGAACCCGATGCCCTCCGTCGTGTTGCGAAGCAGGGCGATTTCATCGGGATTGGCGCCGATAAAAGCCGCCGCCTTGCGACGTACTTCCGCGGCACCGGCGCCCTGATCGCTGTTGGGTTGTCCCGGGTCCTGGGCGAGATCGTGGTAGCGCTCCGCGACCGTGTAGTAGACGGCTTTCGGACTCGGCCCCAGGGTGCCGTTGTTCAGATAGACCCAATCCTTGTCCAGCAGGTACTCGCTCTGGACGCGCCGCCAGAACTCCGCGTCCGCGAGGGGCGCCTGAGCCGCCGCGGCCATCGCCGACAAGGACTCGCGCGCCACGAGGGTGGCTGCGCCGGCGGCGATGAACCGCCGCAGGATGGTCCGGCGCGAGACGGGCTGCCACGTCTGGCCGGCTGGCATCCGAATGTCGATGTCCCGCATGACTCGCCTCCTTGTGGACGCTTCCCCTCGACCAGAGCCGATCCTACGCCACCGCGCCCTTGCGCTCGCAGCCATTTCTCGCCCTTTCTAGAGGGCCGGTATTGGTTTTGCCCGGCCTCCGGCCGGGCAAGAGTCTTGAAGGCCGATTGAAAAACTTGACTCATTCGTAAGGATTCTCGGCCTTCAAGACTCTAGGATGACCGAGTCGGTGTCGTTGAGCGAGGCATCCCGGCGGGCCTGGGACACGATGATCTTCGACGGCTCACGGTCGAAGCAGATGATGCCGATATATACGGGACTACGGCCGAAGAGCAACCCCACCTCGGTCGGCTCGCTGGCGGGGGCGCCCTGGACGGGATCCTGCTGCGTGAAGTCCCTGGTAGGGAGCGACTAGCGGACTCAAAGGGGCGGACGGGCGGCCGTCCAGGCCGGAGGATCTTGTCGAGGTTATTTAATCAGAAACATTATTAATTTGCTTAATAGATCCCGGCCTGCTCCAATGAAAGCCTGGGAACGATGGACAAAACTGGCGCACAGATCCTCTGGGAATGCCTCGTCCGCGAGGGCGTGACCGATGTCTTCGGGTATCCAGGCGGGGCGATCCTCCCCGCCTACGACGCGATGCTCGACTACCCCATTCGGCACGTGCTGGTCCGCCACGAGCAAGGCGCGACCCACATGGCCGACGGTTACGCGCGCGCCAGCGGCCGCGTCGGAGTCGCCATTGCCACCTCCGGCCCTGGCGCCACCAACATGGTGACGGGCATCGCCACGGCCATGATGGACTCCTCCCCGATCGTGTGCATTACCGGCCAGGTGGGCAGCCGCCTGATTGGGTCAGACGCGTTCCAGGAGACCGATATCACCGGCGTCACGCTGCCGATCACCAAGCACAACTATCTTGTCACACGAGCCGAGGATGTCGCGTCCACGGTGCGTGAGGCGTTTCACGTGGCCCGGAGCGGGCGACCGGGACCCGTGCTGATCGACATCACCAAGGACGCCCAGCAGTCACGCGCGTCGTTTGATTGGGACGCCGTGCCGCCCCGCCGGGGCCGGCGCCCGGTGCCCGAGATCGATCGCGATGCGCTGGCGCGAGCTGCGGTGCTGATCGATCAGGCAGAGCGTCCGGTCATCCTCGCGGGCCAGGGCGTCATCGCGTCGGGGGCGGTGGCCGAGCTGCGCCGCTTCGCCGAACACACCCAGATTCCGGTGGCGCTGACGTTGCTGGGGCTCGGCGGCTTCCCCGCCTCGCATCCCCTCAACCTCGGCATGATGGGCATGCATGGAGAGGCCTGGGTCAACAGCGCCATCCAGCATGCGGACCTGCTGTTGGCGTTCGGGATGCGGTTCGACGATCGGGTGACGGGGTCGATCGCCACCTATGCCCGTTCCGCGCGCAAGGTGCACATCGATATCGATGCCGCGGAGATCGGCAAGAACGTCGCCGTGGATGTCGGCATCGTGGCCGACCTCGCCACGGCGCTCGAGGCGCTGCAGCCTCTGGTCTCCGGTGGCCCACGCCAGGCGTGGCACACGTGGATTGACGAGCGCAAGGGCGACTCCGCCGTTCGCGACATTCAAAAGCTCCCAGACGATGGGCATCTGTATGCGGCGCACGTAATGCACGACTTGTGGCGTGCGACGGAGGGCAACGCGCTGGTCGTCACCGACGTCGGACAGCACCAGATGTGGGAAGCGCAGTACTACCGGCACGAACAACCGCGCTCGCTCGTCACCTCGGGCGGGCTCGGCACCATGGGCTTTGCCTTGCCGGCGGCCATCGGCGCCAAGATTGCCAGGCCCGAGGCCGAGGTGTGGGCTGTCGTGGGAGACGGCGGCTTTCAGATGACGCTGGCCGAGCTGGCGACCATTGCGCAGGAACGGCTCGACGTGAAAGTCGCGATCGTGAACAACGGGTACCTCGGCATGGTGCGGCAGTGGCAGGAGTTCTTCTACGAGCGTCGCTATGCCGCCACGCCGCTGCTCAACCCCGACTTCACCAAGCTGGCCGAGGCCTACGGGATCCGCGCACGTGCGGTGAGCACGCGGCGGGACGTGCTGCCGGCGGTCGACGACGCCCGTGGCCACGACGGCGCGTTCGTCGTCGATTTCCAGGTCGAGCAGGAAGACTCGGTCTATCCCATGGTGCCCGCCGGGGCGGCCCTCGACGCCATGATCCGACGGCCGAGCCCGCTCGTCGAAACCGCCGCGGACTGACGACCATGCTGACCTTTGCCGTCTACGTCGAGGACCATCCGGGCGTGCTGAACCGCGTCGCGTCGCTCTTCCGGCGGCGCGCCCTCAACATCGAATCGCTCACGGTGGGCCACACCGAGCGCCCCGGCATCTCGCGCATGACCATCGTCGTCGATGCGCCAGACGAAGCGCGGCCGCGCATCGCCGCCCACCTCTACAAGCTGCTCGAAGTCGAACGGGTCGAGGCCATCCCGATGGAAAGCGCGGTGCATCGAGACCTCGCGCTCGTCAAGGTCGCGGCATCGGGCACGACCCGAGGCGAAATCATCGAGTTGGTGGACGTCTTCCGCGCCCGCGTCGTGGATGTGGCGCCCGACTCGCTCATCGTCGAAATCTCGGGGACAGAGGACAAGATCGACGGGCTGCTCGACGTGCTCAAGCCGTATGGGCTGCTCGAGATGGTGCGTACCGGGCGCATCGCCATGACACGCGGAGGCGAGCCCAGAAACGGCGATGCCAAACGGCCTCGTTGGGCCGGCACGTCCCAGCCAGTCCCAGCCAACGTGTCGTACTCGGTGTAGCGCAAACCGCCGGGGCACTGACCGCGGGGCTGTCCCCGATGACGAGACCCCTTGGCACTCACAACAGGGTCCGTCCCCGATAACGAGACCCTGGGGGCTTTGCGAAACGCGTCCCCGATGAGCGACGGGGGGCCGGCTGAGCCGGACCTATTCGGAGAATCCTCACATGGCCACGATCTATTACGACCGCGACGCCTCCCAGAGCCTCGTGCTCTCGAAGAAAGTGGCGATCATCGGATACGGATCCCAGGGGCACGCCCACGCGCTCAACCTGCGTGACAGCGGCGTGGAAGTGCGCGTCGGGCTGCCGGAGGCGAGCCGCTCGCGGGCGCGCGCGCAGGCGGACGGGGTGACCGTCACCACGGTGAGCGAGGCGGCGGCCTGGGCCGACGTGATCATGCTCCTGACCCCGGACACGACGCAGCCGGCCATCTACAAGGAGCATGTGGTCGAGCACCTTGCGCCGGGCAAGATGTTGATGTTCGCCCACGGGTTCAATATCCGCTTCAACTGCATCACCCCGCCCCCGCAGGTGGACGTCGCGATGGTGGCCCCGAAGTCACCGGGGCACCGGGTGCGCGAGGTGTATCTCGAGGGCGGCGGCACACCGGCCCTGCTCGCCGTGCATCAGGACGCCACGGGAAAAGCCCGCGAGCTGGCGCTCTCCTACGCGCGGGCCCTCGGCACCACCCGCGCAGGGGTGCTGGAGACCACGTTTGCCGAGGAAACCGAAACTGATTTGTTCGGTGAGCAGACCGTCCTCTGTGGCGGCGTCAGCGCGCTGGTCAAAGCAGGATTCGAAACGCTCGTCGAGGCCGGCTACCAGCCGGAGATCGCGTATTTCGAGTGCCTGCACGAACTCAAGCTCATCGTGGATCTCATGTATCGGGGCGGGCTGAACTACATGCGGTACTCGGTCAGCGACACGGCCGAACACGGGGATTACACAGGTGGACCGCGGGTCGTTACCGACGAGACTCGTGCGGCGATGCGGCAGATCCTGAAGGACATCCAGGACGGCACGTACGCGCGCCGCTGGATCGCCGAGAACGAAGCTGGGCGCAAATGGTTTACGGCCGAACGCGAGCGCGAGCAGCATCAGCCCCTCGAAGAAGTGGGCGCTCGCCTGCGGGCGATGATGCCGTTCTTGTCGCCGATCCACATTCGACCCGACGGGCAGGAAGGGGCGCCGGCACCCTCGGCGCCCACGCCGGTCCCGGCCATCACGGCCGATCGGTAACGAGGCCCGGCCTGAGACCAAACTCGTTTGGTCCGCCGGGGGTCAGCTCCGCTGGTGGACCCCTCAGACCGGCGAGCATGTGCGAGCGCGGCTCCGCCTCGCGAGGGGCAGTATTGTCTGGCCCCGCTCCGCGGGGCGAGACGTCTTGAAAGGGCGCCCACGAAACTTGACTCACGTGCATGAGGTCTGGCCTTTCAAGACGCCTAGCGAAGCTCCGCCTCAAACCGTCGAGAGAGTCAGTCGCTCCGCTTCGCTAGGAGCCCATATCTTGTCTTGCCCCCGCTCCGCAGGGGCAGCTGTGCTTGCTCCAAACAAATCGACAGGTTCGTA
>JBQTIE010000392.1:0-3369 GCA_052389315.1 Acidobacteriota bacterium | reverse complement strand
GATCCAGACGACGTCGCCCTCGACGTCCACGGCGGTCGGAGTGGGAAGCCGCCCGAGACCTCTGTCGTAGATGTCTTCGAGCGTCAGGCGGAACGCCAGCGTTTCATCGCGGGGCGGAAAGTTGATCATCGCCGGCGCGACACCGCAGACCGGCTGGACGCCGCCGCCTTCGATCTGCAGCAGGACCCGCGCCACTGATTGGTCCGTTCGGCACGCGCTCATGCGGTAGCGCAGGAACTCCTGCGTCCAGACGACGCTGCCCTCCGGATCCGCGAAGGCCGCCCCGACGGGCCGGCGAAGACCGGTACGGTACTTCGTCTCGAGCTCCGTGCGGAACCCCAGCGATTCATTGCGCGGGGGGAATGGCAGGTTGGCGCCGCTGATGGTGCCGAGATACAGCGCGTAGGCGCCCATCACGTCGTCAAACTGCAGGATGTCGAGGTCGCTGATGGTCGAATTCATGATGGCCGGCACGTTCTGGCCGATCTCATCCGGGTGACCGAGCCCGAGCACGTGGCCGAACTCGTGCAGGGCGACGCGCTGCAGGTCGTTGAGCGACCCGCCGGACGCGGCCCGGCGAAGCGGGCCGTCGTACGCGTTCCAGTTCAGGTGACGGTTGAACAGCACGTCGACTTCCACCATCTGGGAGCCGATGAAGAACTGAAGGGCGATGGCCAGTGTCCCCGCGTCCCAGGGGTCGCCGTACACCGTGTCGCTGTAGAACACGTTGTTCAGGCGATTCCCTTCCACCATCGGCGCCCCGGAGTCGGCGACGACGGTGAACTGCGACCGGTTGAGGTAGAAGTTCCACTCTTGCATCGCGCGTTCGGCCGCGCAGCCCCAGCTCGGGCATCCGTTGATGAGCGTGCCAGACGAGGTCCCGAGCTGCAGGTGCATCGGGATCGTGGCCGTGGTCCAGAAGCGGCCGTTGTTGCGGAACGCATCGAGCGACTCCGGCGAGATCAGCGCCAACGCGCCCGTGAGGACGGCGACGAGGGGCAGCCAGCGTCGCATGGCTACCGCCTCCCCGTGAGCGTGCGGACGGTGTCGAGGAAATCGCGGAGGCTGAGCGGCACCTCCATGACGCCAAGCCGCGCCGGCGCATGATAGGTCGCCACCGATCTCACGGGCTGCCGCGCGTAGTTGGCCACGAACTCCCCGGCCCCGCCGCGCCCGGTCACGACGCGAAAGCGTCCATGGAACATGGCGACGAGCGGGATGAACGACCGGCCGTCCCTGACGAACAGGACGTCTTTGTCCCCGACGAGGAACCATGGCATTCCCTGGACCTCCATGTGCACGTCGCCGATGGTGCCGCCGAGGAAGGTCAACGTGCGGAGTGTTCCGGGAGCGCCTTTCAGCACTTCGACGGTGCGGAACGTGATATCGGTGACGATCAGGCGCTTGCCGTCGCGCTCGACGAATCGCGACGCTCGCTCGACGACTTCGCCGAGGAAAATCTCACCCGCGCTGGCGACCATTCCCTCGAAGGTGGGTGGCAAGACGACGGAGCCCCGAACGGACGAACTCGCCAAGGCGGTGGTCATGACGACGGCCAAGAGCGTAGGTATGCGCACGGAAGCTCCTTGGTGATCACCCGAAGCAATCGTTGATACGCGCCCCTCCAAGGGGCCAGGCTGCGCGACAAGTATGCGCAGGAACCTTCGCACTTGCAACGGCCTCGCGACCCCGTAATACTCCGGCCATGCGAGTCAAACTCCGCTTCGCCGTGGCCGCCATGGTGGCCTTGACCCTTGTCGCGCCGGCCGTCCGCGCCCAGCAGACCCCGACACCTGAGCAGTTCTTCGGGTTCCGTCCGGGAGCCGCCGGCGAACTCGCGCGGTACCCCAAGGTGCTGGAGTACTTCCAGCTCCTCGCAAAGTCCACCGACCGGGTGCGCTACCAGGAAATTGGCAAGACCACGATGGGGAACGCCTACGCGCTGCTGCGCATCAGCTCGCCGCAGAACCTCGCGCGGTTCGACCGGCTGGTCGAAATCAACCGTCGGCTGGCCGACCCTCGCGGGCTGAGCGAGGCCGAGGCCCAGAAGCTGGCCGCAGAAGGCAAGCCGTTCTACCTGCTCTACGCCACGATTCACTCCACGGAAGTGTCGAACGGCCAGGCCATCATCCCCATCGTGCACCGGCTGGCGACCGAGAGCTCACCGTTCGTGCAGGAGATGCTCGACAACGCCGTGGTGCTGCTCGTGCCGTCGCAGAACCCGGACGGCCAGCACCTCGTGATCGATCACTGGTACAAGACGAAGGGCACGGCCCTCAACCGCACCTACCCGGACCTCTATCACAAGTACGTCGGCCACGACGACAACCGCGACTGGTTCATGTTCACGCAGAAAGAGACACGCATGAACATCGAGCTCGTGCAGAACCGCTACAAGCCGATCATCACGCACGACATGCACCAGCAAGGCGCTGGAGGTTCACGGATCTTCGTACCGCCGTTCACCGATCCCTTCGACGTCAACATGCACCCCGTGCTGCAGCTCGGCCAGGCCACCGTCGGGCAGGCGATGGCGACGGCGCTCCTGTCTGAAGGAAAGACCGGCGTGGCGTGGAACCAGCAGTACGACATGTGGACCCCGGCCCGGCAGTACATGGTCTACCATGGCCAGCCGCGCATCTTGACCGAGATCGCCGGCGGGGCGCTTGCCGACACCTATGCCAACCCCCAGAAGGGCCGCCCCCTGGGATCGCAGGAAGCGCGGTGGAACTCTCCCGTGCCCTACGACCGCGACACCTGGTCGTTGCAGCAGCAGGTGGACTACGGAGTCACCGCCGCCCTGGCGGGCATCTCGCATGTGGCCAAGTACGGCCGCGAATGGCTCTACAACTTCTACCGCGTGCACCGGGATTGGTCGACCTACGACAAGGGCCCGTACGCCTTCGTCGTTCCGGCCGCCCAGCGCGATCCGTACGCCACCTACGAAATGCTCGACATCCTGAAGTTCGGCGAAGTCGAGATCCACCGAGCGTCGGCGCCGTTCACGGCCGGCGGGACGTCGTACGCCGCAGGCTCCTGGGTCATCCGCACGGCGCAGCCCTATGGCGCGTTCGCCAAGACGATGCTCGAACAACAGAACTATCCGGACCTGAGGCTGTTCCCGGGGGGACCGCCCGAGCCGCCCTATGACGTCACCGGGCACACGCTGTGGATGCTGATGGGTGTCACCGTGGACTCGATCGACCGGCCGTTCGAGGCCGCGTTGGAGCGGGTCCAGTCGGTCGGCCCGATTGCCGCAGCACCGCCCGCGCGCGCCAAGGGCGTCTATCTGGTGGGCCCTGAATCCTACGGCGTGTTCAAGATCGTGGCGGAGCTGCAGAAGGCCAACGTGCCGACGTTCCGGGCGGC
>JBQTIE010000391.1:0-10342 GCA_052389315.1 Acidobacteriota bacterium | reverse complement strand
GGGATGGTTTCCGCTCAATCCAGCGCCCACTCCAATCGTTGCCAAAGTCATCGATACATCAAGTGCGGGAACTCTTCCGGAGTTCTTCAATACGCCTACAATTCCATAACCCAATCGTTTGCCGCCGACGTCCTTTGGACCGCCGACGTCCTTGTATGCCCCGCACTCCCATCGTTCGTGCAACAAGAAAGCCCGCACGGTGGCCGTTACCGTGTGCTCAGCCGCGAGCGAAGCACGGAGAGCCGCATTGGCGGACTTACGCGTTTCCCAAGCCTGCCAACCGATAAAAAACAACGTAGCCAATCCGAGTCCGGCCAGCCAAGCCGTGAGATTAGCGACCCGTTCTTGCGCTCTTACGTTTCGCTCGTCGCGTTGCTCTTGGCGAGTTGTGGCTGCTGGATCTTCGGGTGGTGGTTGTACGACAACGGTTATCGGCGGGGTGGTGTTGCCTGCTGGAGCATTTCTCTGCTGATCGGCTGGACCGCTTCTGCCGGGCTGGCCTTTGGAAACATTCGGAGCGCGTGGAGTTGGTTCCTGTGACTGTGCGGCGAGAATCGCAGTCGTCAGCGCGAGCAACAGGGCTACACTGGAGATCCGCATGCGCAAACCTCGCCCGTCGAAGGAATACCAGCGGTTCACCGCCAAGATTGACAAGCTCTTCGCGGTGCCCCACGACGTTGTGCAACGCCGCATCGAGGAACACCGCGCACAAGCCGCTCAGAATCCAAAGAAACGCGGACCGAAGCCGAAGACCGCCTAGCGTTTCTTGTGCTTGGGGCCACGCGGCAACCGACCTACGACGGTTGGCTGCCGTGACCGCTTGGTTTCCCGGTCAGTTCCGCATAGGTCACGCGACGGCCCACTACGCTCTTGACCACTTCCGAGAACCGCTCGGCGTCGTTCCACGAACGGTTGATGAACCGGAACGTCTGTTCGTCCAGATACCGAAACAGGTGGAAGGCTTCGACGCTGACATACGTGCCCTTGATGGCGCGCTTCAAAAGGCTCCAGAAGTTCTCGCAGCCGTTCGTGTGGACGGTGCCCTGCACCTAGCACTCAGCATGGTCGAGACGTTGTGGACGTAATCCTTATCGAGTCCCTTGTAGGACGAGAACGCATCCGTGTGAGTCGTCGAGCCAGCGGTCACGTTAGCGCGGATGTGGCCCTGCACGTCGGCACGACGCAGGCTCGGCAGGACGGCGGTACGGACGCGGCTCTTGCCATTACCGTGGCGCTCCAGCAGCCCCATGACCGCGACCTTGCCGGCAAGCTTGTCGCCCTGATTGATGCCGAGGCGTGCGCGCTTCCCCTTGTGCATGTTGCGCGCCTTGCCACCGATGAACGTCTCGTCGATTTCGACTTCGCCGCCGAGCTTGCCGCCGCTGTCAACGTCCTGCATCGCGAGCCGTACGCGCTGGAGCATGAACCACGCAGTCTTCTGTGTCACACCGATAGCGCGGTGAATCTCGTACGACGAGACGCCGTTCTTGCAGTTGGTGACGAGCCACACAACAGGCAACCACTTGTCGAAGCCGAGCGGCGAGTCTTCGAAAATCGTCCCGGTCTTCAGCGTGAACTTCTGCTTGGGGTGCCGCGTCTTGCACTTCCAGCCGTTCATCGTCCGGTCGAAGTAGACACCCTTACTACCGCACGTCGGGCACGTCACGCCGTTCGGCCAGCGACGGGCGACGAGGTATTCCCGGCAGTTATCGGCGTTGGCGAAGTAGCGGATGGCAGCGGCGAGTGTCTTGGGGGTTGTCATGGATAGGCTCAAACGAAAGCCAGTTTGTCCGCTTGTGTTTACCCTGTCAAGTATATTGTTGCCGAGTTTCGTAAGGTCCTGCGGTGCGAAGCCCTTCCACGTCCGGCTCGAATGGCCTGCCTTATAGCTTGCGCCGCCAGTTCACCGTTCTCATGCTCCCAGAACCTCAAGACCTTCCATCCGGCGGCTATGAGGAGCGCGTCGGTGTTGCGATCGCGATGTATGTTGGTTTCGATCTTGTGCCGCCACCAACTTGCATTGGCCTTCGGCCATGACGCGTGCATTGGGCAACCGTGCCAAAAGCAACCGTCGATGAAGACGGCGACTTTCGTTCCAAGGAAGGCCAAGTCGGCCCGACGACGCGTGCCAGGAAGCGGCCAGTCGACTCGGAATCTCAGACCCATCGCGTGAACGGCGGATCGTACCGCCAGTTCGCAGGGCGTGTCCCGTCGCGGCGTGGCTTGCATGCGGCGACGTATCTCGGGCGAGGACGCGGTTGGACGGGAGATCATGGGGCGATGCCGCGATACTTCTGCTCGTAAAGCTGCGCGAGCCGGTGGACCGCCATGTCGTAATGGTCGACGTCGCCGGGCTGCGGAGCCGGAAAGTCTGTCACGAGCGTCACGGGTGACCCGTCATTGCGACAATTCACGAGTAGGATCGTGAAGGCGTCATAGCCCTCTTCGCCGTCGCGCGATCGTCGGGGCAGCTCACGGAGCTTCTCGACTACTCCGGCCGCGTCCTTTGGTTGCGTGTGTCGAGAAACCGTGGCCGGCCGAGCGGAGAGGTCGAAGTCGTTCCTGCCAGGACTCACGAACGTCTCCGCCGCGTTCACCATAGCGAGGCCGGCGGCAATCGTGTGAGGCGAATTCCCGTGGATCGCGAGGTGACTTGAGTTCAACTCGTCGTACAGACGCGGGCGCGCCTTCGCAAAAGCGGTCATGCATGCTTTCGCCTCGAGAGCGATGTGAACGGCACCGACTGGCATCTCATGGAGACGCGGTAGTCTGGCAAGTTCAACCCGAGCCTCCGAGTCCAACACGATCCCGATCTCGATGGCCTGATCGGCGAAGGTCGGCGCCGGCGGCCCGCTTGTCGAGAGCCCGCCTCGCGGGCGACACAAGACAAGGTCGAGGTTCTTTTTCCTGGCTGTACGGAAGTCGCCCATCTCATGATTCAGGCCGTAGCCGACGAGGCCACGGGTCGCGTGATCGCGGAGGAGCGCGCAGTGTCGAAACAGATCGAACAGAAGGCTCCAACAAGCGGCCTTCGAGTGGTGGTCGCTCCGCGAGTGATACTGCCATCGGTTGCCGTGCTTGTAGACGCCTGCGCGCGCGACTAGCGAGGCAATGAGAATCCTGGGTCCGAGCACCAGACCCCCCTAAGCGACGGCTGTTCGTCGCATGCACTCCACGTGGTATGCGACGGCTTCGAGAAAGCCCGGCCGGAACGACAGTGTGCTTGCGCGCGCCCGGGCGAGGAAGCCGCTCGCCGCTCTCGCGGAGAGCGGGGCCACGGGGAACCGTACGAAGTCCGCGAGGTGCTCGCACGGCCAGCGTACAGGCCACATCGAGACGTCTGCGGGGAACACTTTGCCGTCGTGGCCCCAAGCCGCGCGCGGCCATGCTACGCCTCGGGGTAGCATCCCGCCGCAGCTACGGGTGAACCTGCCAGGCCTCGCAAGACGCTCGCCCACCCAACGCGCGACCGGGACGCTGATGGCGTTGCCCACAAGTTTCCAACGGTGGCCGCGTCTCACACCTTCGACGTCGAGCGCGGGTCGCGTCCAGTCCGCGTCGAAGCCCTGGAAGCGCTCAGCATCGCGAATCTCAGGAGTGGAGATCGAACCGTCCACCGGGTTCCAGATCGCCGGTGGCGACGGGATCCCGATCGTCGACCCGCCCTTCAGTGTCGGTAAGGCGTCATCTGCCCACCCGAGTCCACGGGTGCCCTCGGTCCAGTAGAATCCACACCACGCGTCCGCGGACTGCTTCCGATGGTCCTCGCCCGCATCGTCGTCCAGCAGTACCGCGCGCGGGTCCTCCGTACGCGACGCGAGAAAGATCACTCGCTGGCGCCGCTGCGGCAGCCCGAACGCGCGCGTGTCCACGACGCGGTAAGCCCAGGAGTAGCCACGCGCCTCGAGTTCGTCGACGAGATGGCGCATCGCTCTGCCACGATCGAGGTGGAGCATGAATGAGACGTTCTCAAGCAGCAGCCATCCGGGTCCTCGCCGCCTGGTCACGTCGAGCAAGCGGAAGACGTGTCCCACCAGCCCTGAGTTGCGCCCTGAGATCCCAACCGTGCGTCCAGCTTGGCTAAGGTCCTGACAGGGGAAGCCGGCGGTGAGGAGATCCACGCGCCCGACCGTTTCCAACGTGCGGACGTCGCTCGTGAGCAGCACCTCGCGGAACCGCGTTTGAAGGATGCGGCGGGCGCCCTCGTCGATCTCACAGAGGAGTGAGGTCTGGTGACCGGCCTGATGCAGACCGAATTCGATACCGCCTATACCGGCGAACATGCCAGCCACCCTGAGCCGATGGCCTGTAGGCGGGACGGAGGTTACCGACATCGTCTACTGGAGGATACTCCTTCATCGCTACTCTTCCAATACGGGGTCGCAGGGTGGTCCGCGCGAACGGCGAGGAGATGGCAGGCGCTCCGGCTGCCGTCCTCTGGCAGGTGAGAAAAGCACGCGGCATAATGCTCCCGTGCGTCGCTCCTGCGTCCTCGCCCTCCTCCTTGGCCTGGCCGGGGCCTCGTCCGTGCAGACACAGGCCTCACCGGTTGCGGTGCTCGGCATCACGTCCGAGATCATCGCGGTCGAGCAGCGCCTCGAATCAAGCCGAGAAGTCACCGTCCGAGGCGTCGTGTTCCGCCAGGGTACGCTCGGCGGCCGGCCCGTCGTCGTCGGGCGAACGGGCACGGGGAAGGTCAACGCGGCCATCGCCACATCAGTCCTGATCGGTCACTTCAATCCCGGGGTCGTGTTGTTTTCAGGCACGGCTGGCGCGGCCGACCCGGACCTGGAACTCGGGGACGTGGTCATCGGGACGATGATGGCCCATCACGACATCGGCCAGCGGACGCCGGCAGGCCTGCAGCGGCGCGGGCCGCGGCATGCCGTCAGCGGTGAGCTCGATCCGCTGCTGCTCCCCGCGCCCGAAGCCCTCATCGAGGTCGCGAAACGCGCAACGCAACGGCTCCAGCTCCCGCCGATGATGGTCGGCAACACCCGGCGCACGCCGCGAATCGTCGAAGGTGTGATCGTCACCGGCGAGGCGTTCGTGGCCGATCCGGCGCACCGCGAAGAGCTGCGTCAGCACCTCAAGGCCGCGGCCGTTGAAATGGAGGGCGCGGCCGTCGTGCAGACCTGCCGGTTTTTTGGTGTTCCCTGCCTCGTGATCAGAAGCATCACCGATCGCGCGGATGGTCAAGCCATGAGCAGCTATCAGGCGCTCCGGGCGACGGCGAGCGAGAACGCCGCCGCGGTCGTCACGGCGATCGTCAGCGCGCTCGATCAGCGTTGATCCCTCACGCCGTCCTTGCGCGTGCTGCGGGAATCAACGTCGACATCCCGTGAACGGGCTCGGGCTTCTCACCGCTTTCCCCGCGATGAGTCCCTTGGACTCATCGACGAGGAAATGCTGTCAGGCTGCCCAGGTGCCGGTCGATCACGGCAGGGCGAAGGTCTGCAATCCGTTCGACAACTGCACCACGACGTACTGCTTGCCCTGATGCATGTAGGTCATCATCCCGTATCGGCTCAGGCCCGCGGTCGGAATCTTCGCCAGGCGTTGGCCCGAGCGCTTGTCGATGGCAAACAGGTGCGGCGTTCCGTCGGCCGTCTGGCCTGGCGCCAGCAACATGGTCGCCGTCACCATCAGGCCGCCGAGCCCCGTGCGCCCGACGTTCGGGTTCACGTTCACCCCTTTCAGCAGGGGATTGTTGCGAATGGCGTTCTGCTGCTCCTCGGGCGCGTCGCCGTACGGCATCACCCACAGATGCTCGCCGGTGTTGAGGTCGATGGCTGTGATGCGAGCGACCGGACCCTTGAAGAGCGGCAAGCCTGCCAGGGGATCGCTGGACGACAAGGCGCCCGCTCCGCCGCGGCCGCCGCCTCGTCCACCCGCTCCTGCATCTCCCGCCTCGCCGCCGGCGGCTGAGGCACGCCCCGCCACCGCGCCCGCCGCCTTCGCCGCCGCCGGATACATCTCGATGGCGGCATCCACCGACGAGCCGGTGCAGCCAGCACTCGTCGGCACCCAATCGACGACCGTCTTCCCGGTCTGCCCGAAGCAGTCCAGCTCCTTGCCCGGCACCACCTGGCGCGATCCGCATCCGCTGTGCGACGGGATGTAGATGATGCCCGTCGTCGGGTCGGCGGCCGGGGGATGAGTGATGTTCGAGCCGCCCGTCTCGCCAGGACAGAAGCGTCCGGGACCGGCCTTGTCCGCGTTGCCGCGGTGCGTCGGCGGGTTGAACGGCGGCACGAGCAGCCCCTGCTGCTTCGCGCGCGCCAGGGCGAGCTGCCGGATCTCCGGCGTGTAGTCGATGACGTGCTCTTCGCTGCGGCCGATGAACTCGTACGGCGCCGGCTTGATCGGGAACGGCTGCGTCGGCGACAGCTTTTCGCCCGGCACCTTCGACGCCGGCACGGGCCGCTCCTCGAAGCCCCAGATGGGCTCGCCCGTCTGCCGATTGAACGCGTAGAGGATCGCCTGCTTGGTGGCCTGGAACACGCCGGGGATCCGACGACCGCCGACGTTGACGTCCATCACGATCGGCGCGGTCGGCGTGTCGTAGTTCCAGACGTCGTGA
Source organism: Acidobacteriota bacterium (assembly GCA_052389315.1). GTDB lineage: Bacteria > Acidobacteriota > Vicinamibacteria > Vicinamibacterales > UBA2999 > JACCSI01. The sequence goes on along the minus strand of JBQTIE010000391.1, from coordinate 3,759 downwards.
TGCACCATCTGGTAATGCCACAACCGTTTCCCCGTTTTCACGTCGAGCGCAATCAGGCTCGCGGCAAACAGGTTGTCGCCGGGCCGGAAGCCCCCGTACATGTCCACGGTGGCACTGTTGGTCGGCACATAGACGATGCCGCGTTCTGGATCGGCCGAGAGCGGCGCCCACGACGACACATCACCGGTGGTCCGCCACGCGTCGTTCTCCCAGCTCTCATGGCCGACCTCGCCAGGCCGTGGAATCACGTGGAACTTCCACATGAACTTTCCGGTCCGCGCCTCGTAGGCGAGGATGTCGCCGGGGACGTTCTCCTGGCGCGTCTGGTGATACCCCTGCTCGGCCGAGTTGCCCACGATGATGACGTCGTTGACGACAATCGGCGGCGAGGAGCTGGTGATGTAGCCCAGCTCGAGGGGCACGCCCTCGTTGGGACTGAAATCACGGTTCAGCTTGGTCCACGGTTCCCAGTCACGTACCAGATCCTCAGCGAGGTCAACCACACCGCTTCGCGGGAACGAGGGAAGGCGAATCGGGCGTCCCCAGTTCGGGAGCGGTCTCCCGGTCTCCGCGTCCAGCGCGAAAAGGAAGAATCCCGGTGTGGAAACGAACACGACGCCGCGGCCATTGATCTCGTGGTACGCGACACCTTTGCCGTAGGCCGCGCGCATCGAGTACTTCGACCGGAACGTCTGGGGCTCGACGAAGCTCCACAGCAGTTTGCCGTTCGTCGGATCGATGGAGACGACGTGGCGACGCGGACCGGCAACGCTCAGGAGCCTGCCTCCGACGTAGCTGGGAGTCGCGCGCGCGGTCATGGCACCGACGACGTCCTGCGGGTTGAAGCGCCAGGCCTCCTTGAGGGTCTCGAAGTTCGCCGGCGTCACCTGATCGAGCGGGGAGTAGCGCGTACTGCCGGCGTCGCCGGCGAGATGGCGCCACTCGACGTTGCCGGCGCCGCGGCCAGAGGTCGACTGCGCCGAGATCGCCAGATGCGCCGCTCCCACCAGGCCAAGCGATAAGACCCCTCCCACGAGCGCGAGTAAGTGCCTGTTCATCTTCGTCTCCTGCGAAACGCAGCCTGGACCGCGTCCGGACCCTTCGTTCGGGGGCGCACGACGGGCTGCCGCCGCACGATCACGTGACATCCGGAGCCTAGGCTGGCTCGGGGGCGGCGTCAAGCTGGTATTGGGCCGAGTCTGTGAACTTTCCGCCGCCGAAAGCCGTCCCTTGCTCGAGGGGAACCGGCGAGGTCACACCGCTCGCCGACCAACGAGGAAGCGGCAGATCTCGCTGCGATGCCGCCACGTTAACCTCCTCGCCCTTCAGACGTATTCACCGCTGAGGAGATGCCATGGGCCTTTGGCAGGACGTCCAGTTTGCGGCGAGGCTGCTCGTCAAGGACCGCTGGTTCACCCTCGTGGCGATGCTCGCCCTGGCCTTCGGTATCGGGGTCAACGCGACGGTCTTCACGCTCGTCAACGCCGTGCTGCTGCGCGGGCTGCCGGTGCCGGACTCCGATCAGGTCCTGGTGGTCGATTCCTTCGAGCGCGCAAGAGATCGGTCCTCCGGCGTTTCCTATCTCGACTTCCAGGACTGGCGCGCATCCGCGACGCTGTTCACCTCGCTGGCCGCCTACACGACCTCGACGATGAACCTCAGCGACGAAGGGCGGGCGCCGGAACGCTACAGCGGCGTCTTCATCTCGGGCAATGCCTTCAAGATTCTCGGCCAGCCGACCGTGCTCGGTCGCGACTTCCTGCCGGAGGACGATCGGCCTGGCGCTCCGCCCGTCGTCATCCTCGGCGGCGGGGTCTGGAAGAATCGCTATGGCGGCGACCCGAGCGTGATCGGGCGTGCCGTGCGAATCAACGATCGGCCCGCGGTGATCGTGGGGGTGATGCCGGAAGGGTTCAGGTTTCCGTCGAACTCCGACCTCTGGCAGCCGCTCTCGGCGATTCAGGATCTCCAGAAGCAGCCGAGGAGCGCACGCAATCTGACGCTGGTGGGACGGCTCAAGCCCGAGACGACGCGCGAACAGGCACAGGCAGAACTGCTGACGATCAGCCAACGCGTGGCAGCGGAGTACCCCGACACGAACAAGGACATCGAAGCCCGACTGCAGACCTTCAACGAGCAGCAGAACGGCGGTCCGCTCCGCGCCGTCTTTCTCTCCCTGCTCGGCGCTGTGGGGTTCGTCCTTCTGATCGCGTGTGCCAACGTCGCCAACCTCCTGCTGGCGCGTGCGGCGACGCGCGCGCGGGAGATCTCCGTCCGCGTGTCGCTGGGAGCCTCGCGAGGCCGCATCGTGCGGCAGCTGCTCATGGAGAGTTTGCTGCTTGCGTTGATGAGCGGGGTCCTCGGCCTCGCGTTCGCGCTGGTGGGCGTCCGCCTCTTCGACCTCGCCACGCAGGACGTCGGACGTCCGTACTGGATCCAGTTCACGATCGACGGTCGCGTGTTTGCCTACTTCGCCGCCGCATGCATCGGGACGGCGTTCCTGTTCGGGCTCGCGCCTGCGCTCCACATTGCGAAGACGGACGTCAACGAAGTGCTCAAGGAGGGGGGCCGCTCGGGCGCCGCCGGTACCCGGTCACGTCGATGGGCGAGCGCGCTGGTGATCGGCGAGCTCGCGCTGACCCTCGTCCTGCTCGCCGGCGCCGGGTTCATGATTCGCAACTTCGTGACGACCTATCGCATGGACATCGGCATCGAGACGTCGCATCTGCTCGCCAGCTCCCTGGTCCTGCCCGACGCGAAGTACCCCGCGCTGGAGCAGCGACTCGACTTCTATCAGCGCTTGCAGGAGCGGCTCAGCGCGAAGTTCGCGGACGTCTCGGTGGCGACGGCCCGCCCGATGCAGGGCGGTTCCGCACGAAGTCTCGAGGTGGTCGGCCGTCCACCGGTGGCGGGTCAGGAACCTCCCGAAGTCACGATGGTCGCGGTCGATCCCCGCTACTTCTCGACCATCAGGCTGCCCGTACTTCGAGGGCGCGGGTTCACGGACGCCGACGGCATGCCGGGACAGGAGACGGCCATCGTCAACACGCGCCTTGCGGAAATGCACTTCGCCGACGAAGACCCGATTGGCCGCAGCATCGTCTTGTCGCTGGACGCATCCGTTGGGGACCCACCTCCTGGCATTCCACGGTCGCAGACGGCGATCATCGTCGGTCTCGTGCCCAACGTCCGGCAGCGCAATGGCATGGCACCGCAACCGGATCCGGTCGCCTACCTTCCATTCCGGTCGTCTCCGCGCGCGGTGATGACGCTGCTGGCGCGCAGCGATGGCGATCCGCACCTGCTGGCACCGGTGCTGCGCGAGGAGATGCGCGCCATCGACCCGGATCTGCCGCTGTTCGACGTCCGCACGCTCGACGAGGGGCTGGCACGAGCGCGCTGGCCATTCCGCATTTTCGGCACCATGTTCGCCGTGTTCGCGGCCGCGGCGCTCCTGCTGTCGGCCATCGGCCTCTATGCGGTCACCGCCTACTCGGTGACGCAACGCACCCAGGAGATCGGCGTGCGCACGGCCTTGGGCGCGCAGCCCAACCAGGTCGTCTGGCTGTTCCTCCGGCGCGCGGTGGTACACCTGGGCATCGGCCTGGTCATCGGCACCGCCGGCGCCCTGGGCGTGGGCCAGCTCTTCGAGGGGGCGGACATGCTGGTCCAGATCAGCGGATACGACCCGATCACCATCGGCTCAATCGCGTCGCTGCTGGCGGCTGTGTCGCTGACGGCGGCGATTCTTCCGACACG
>JBQTIE010000390.1:0-5399 GCA_052389315.1 Acidobacteriota bacterium | reverse complement strand
TGCGTATTCCGGTCCATCGTGAACACTCATTCCGTTTCAACGTGAACGGCGATTCCGCTGATGCTGAACAGCGATTCCGGCCATCGTGAACACCGATTCTGGTCATGGTGAACACGCATTCCGGTGATCGTGAACGGCGATTCCGGGTGATCTGAACACTCATCGGGCGTTGTGCGCGATCCTGAGGGGTTTCCCGCGAGGAGGGGACCCCTGGATGGCAGCCACACGGTTACTGATGAGACGACTCCGCGACCTTTTACGTTTGAAGTATGAAGCGGGCCTGACCCACCGCGCCATTGCGCAGGCGTGCGCGGTGGGCCTGGGGACGGTGTCCGCGTATCTGGCGCGGGCCACGGCCGCGGGGGTGTCGTGGCCGTTGCCCGACGATTTGGACGACGCCGCCCTGGAGGCGCGCCTGTTTGCGCGTCCCCTCGACGTGGCGCGTCTCGATCGGGCGCTGCCGCCGTGGAGCCACCTCCACCAGGAACTCAAACGGCCGGGGGTCACCCTGCAATTGCTCTGGGCCGAGTATCGGGCCGCCCACCCCACCGGCTACGCCTACAGTCACTTCTGCGAGCGCTATCGTCGCTGGGCGCGCACGCTGAAGCCCTCGATGCGCCAGGTGCATCGCGCCGGCGAGAAAATGTTTGTCGACTTTTCCGGGAAGCGCCCGTCGCTCGTCGATGCGACGACCGGCGAACTGGTGCCCGTCGAGCTCTTCGTCGGCGTGCTCGGGGCGAGCGGCCTGATCTATGCGGAGGCCACGCGCGGCCAGGATCTGGCGTCGTGGGTGGGCGCGCACGTGCGCATGGTCGAGTACGTCGGCGGCAGTCCCGCGATCTGGGTGCCGGACAATCTGAAGAGCGGTGTGACCACCGCGAACTATTACGAACCCGAGATCAATCGGACCTCTACCGACCTCGCCACGCACTACGGCGCCATTGTGCTGCCGGCCCGCGCGGTGCATCCGAAAGATAAACCGAAAGTCGAGGTGAGTGTGCAGATCGCGCAGCGGTGGATCCTGGCGGTGCTGCGTCACCAGACCTTCTTCACCCTCGCGGACTTGAATGCGGCGATTCGCACCTGCCTCGACGCGGTCAATGCCCGGCCGATGCAGATCGTGGGCGTGAGCCGACGGGCGCTCTTCGAGCAGATCGATCGGCCGGCGCTGCGCCCGCTGCCGGCCAGCCGCTACGAGCTGGCGACATGGAAGCCGTGTCGGGTGAACATCGACTATCACGTCGAGGTCGAGCGGAACTGGTACAGCGTGCCGTATCAGCTCGTGCACGCCCGCGTCGAGGCGCGCGTCACGGCGACGACCGTCGAAGTCTTCCTGCACGGCCGACGGGTCGCATCGCATGCGCGGCTCACTGGCCGCGGGCGCTTCGCCACCGACGTGGCCCACATGCCGCGGGCGCATCGCGCCCACGCCGAATGGACTCCGTCGCGGCTGATCGGGTGGGCCGAGCAGACCGGTCCGGCCACGGGGCGGCTCGTCGCCGGCATCCTCGAACGCCGCCCGCACCCGGAGCAGGGCTATCGGGCCTGCCTCGGGCTCATGCGCCTGGGGCGGGTCCACGGCATGGACCGCCTCGACGCCGCCTGTGCGCGCGCCGAGCGGCTCCGCTCCTACAGCTATCGCACCGTCGAGCACATTCTCACCCACCAGCAGGATCGGCTCCCGCTCGACGAGCCCGGCCCTGCCCGACCGGCGCTGACCCACGAGAACCTGCGCGGCGCCACGTATTACGAGGAGGTTTATGCTGATGCACCCGACGATCGGAAAGCTCCACGCGCTGCACCTGACGGCGATGGCCACGGCGTTTGAACAGCAACGCAGCTCCAGTCACCACGCCGAGCTGAGTTTCGAGGACCGCCTCGGCTTGCTCGTCGACAGCGAATGGACCGCGCGTGAATCGCGCCGGCTGGCCCAGCGCTTGCGTCACGCGAAGCTGCGCTATCCCGCGTCGCTCGAAGACATCGACTTCAGCACGCCGCGCGGCCTGTCCCGCGAGGTCGTCCTCAGCCTCGGCACGGGCGGCTGGATCCGCGATCACCACCATCTGCTGATCACCGGGCCGACCGATCCTGCGACATACTGCTACACCTCACTTTTGCTTGAAAACATTGAGGGTTGTTCGTGCGCGTGGTGAGTTCGTGGAACGCCCACGCGGCCTGTAATCTGGCGAACCGCTTCGCGCACGATGTCTGAGTCAAGCGCGTCGCGGGCGATCTCCCACGGCGCACAGGGCACGACTTGCCGCGCCGGGACGTGCTGATTTGTGATCAGCCGTCGCACAGTAGTCGGACTGACCCCCAAATACTGCGCGGCTTCCTGCAGCGTCAGCCCATCACGTGGACGGCTGGCATCATATGCCAGCAGCGCGTGATAGTTTCGTGCCGAGCGCACACGGATCTCGGTCCACGTATTGCCATTCCCAGTCTGCAAGCGGAGCCGATTGAGCGTCGCGGCGATCTGCTCATCAGGGAACTGACCCGCCATCCGGCGAATCACGTCAATCGCGTCGAGGCTGGTGCACCGCCGATGCCGACCAGGCTCATTCTTCTTGACCCGGAGCTCAGAATGCCGGCCACCGCCCCAATGGATCACCAGCACGATCGTGCGGGCAGGCTCATCGACGTCCGCCACGATTTCCTGAATCACTACCCGCACGATCCGCTGCTTGAGACGCATCGCCGTGGTCGGCGCGTGCCACACAGCGGGCAGATCCTGAGCGAGACTCAGAAGCACGGCGCGATCGGGAATGACAGGCGTGGTGACGTCCCGATCAAACGCGTCCAGGCGATCCGTCAAATCCTGGGCGTGTTGCATCGCGCTGTTCCACCGCGCCTCGAGCTCCGCCGCGACCAACCGATTCTCGGGATCGACGGCTTCGTATCGACGCTCGGCGAGCCGCGCTTCATACCGCGCTTGATCCACCTCCAGCGACAGCGCGGTACGTCGATCCTCGCGTTGGCGGCGAAGGTGGTCAGCGGCCTCAATCGCCGCATCGACGGCATTGCCGCCAATCACGCTCAGCAACTCACTTGCGACGGCGTCATCAACTCGCAGCGAGCCAAAGCTGATGCACGTCTTTTGTTCTCCGTGGTTGATGTGAGCACCCCGACAGTGATAGCGAGGCGCCTCACCTCGATGACCGCCATAGACCACATGCAACATGCGGCCACACCGCCGACAGCGCAGCAACCCACTCAGCAACGCGCGCCCGCCTCGACCGGCTTTTCGTTCCATACGTGACTTCATGTGCGTGTTGGCGGCGATCAGCGCCTGATGACGCTCATACTGCGCCCACGAAATGTACGCGGGATGATGATCGCGAATCAAGACGCTCCACGCCGAGGGCGGCTTGCGATGTCCGATCGTCTTCTGAGCGCGACCGTCAATCACACGCGTCCGCACTTCCGTTTTGCCGAACGCATACGCGCCGGCGTACATCGGATTGGTCAGGATCGCGAGAATGCTGTGATAGACCGGCAGCTTCCACACCAACGAGGGGGCGCCTGGCGAACGCGGCATGGCAGGCAACGGCATCCGCTCGCGTCGACACCACAAGAGCACTTGTCGCGCACTGCCCAGCTCCGTCATCTTCGTGAAGACGAGCTGAATCGCCCGCTGCACGCGACGATCGGGATCGAGCTCGATGCGACCGCTCGAGGTCCAACACAACCCGACCGGCAACAACAACCGCAACTCGCCGCGACCCGCTTTCTGCCGAATCGCTTCTTGCGATCGTTGTCGCAGGAGACTCAGTTCGAATTCGGACATGGTGCCTTTCAATCCGAGCAGCAGGCGATCGTTCAGGAGAACCGGATCATAAATGCCGTCGTAATCGATCACGACGGTGCTGACCATGCCGCACAATTCAATCAGGTGATGCCAATCCCGCCCATTGCGAGCGAGTCGTGAGGCTTCCAGGGACAACACCGCGCCCACTTCACCCGTACAAACCTCGGCGACGAGTCGCTGAAATCCTGGACGTTCAATCAGGCCCGATCCAGAACGCCCCAAGTCCTCGTCGATCGTGATCACGTCCGCAAAGCCCAACTCTCGCGCCCGACCGACTAACGCGTATTGGCGTCGTTGGCTCTCTTGGTTTTGAACCAATTGGGTGGGTGAGGACTGGCGGATGTAAACAAGCGCGCGACGACTGAGGCGGTCAGCGGTGAGTTGTGCGTTCATCGACGCCTCCGTCGCGCCTGGATGGTGTGATGGCGTGAGCGGCCCCGATCAGCAGCTCGACGAGGGCGAGGACGAGTTCGCCATGCTTGTCGGGTGGAGTTACTGTCGTCGCGATATTCAGCAGAGGGAGATTGAACTGCGGGCTCGGTGGTGGCGGTGGTTTCATCGCGATCCTCCCGCGCTGATCGTAGCGATGAATCCGGCTCGCCGGTCGCACGCAAGGTGGTGAGGAGATCGCGAAGGGTTACGAGTGCGTCGATGGCGATGATGGGGGCACCGATCGCGGCCTCGCGATTCGTCGGATCAAACATCCAGACAGGCAGCAGACAAATCGTGTCATCTGGTAAACGGCAGAAGAAATGCTCACCGTGGCGATCCCGTTTGTGGCCACATACCGGCAGTGATTCGCCGTAGAGTGGATGCCAGCGATAGGTGACCGTGACGCGCTGAAAATGATGGGCATCATGTAGTTGGCTCGACGGGGATTGGCAAATCGTGGCTCGCAGCGGCCTTCGTGCAAAGCGCGTGTCGCCACGGCTTCACCGCGACGTATGTCCGGGCGCCGCGGCTCCTGCACGACTTGGCCGTCAGTCGCGGCGACGGCTCCTATGGCCGGCTGCTCGCGAAGCTCGCCAAACTCGATCTCCTGGCCATCGATGATTGGCTGCTCGCGCCGCTGACCGACGCCGAGCGGCGGGACTTGCTCGAGGTGCTGGAAGATCGGAGCGAACGGACGTCAACACTGATTGCCAGCCAGCTCCCGCCCACGGCCTGGCACGCCGCCATTGGCGAACCCAGCGTCGCCGATGCGATCTGCGACCGGCTGATCCATCACGCACACCGGCTCACACTGAAAGGGCCGACGATGCGCGACCCGGGCACGCGGCGCGGCCCCAAGGCGAAGGCATGAGCGCGATCCGCGAGACCGGCCTATGGATCGTGCCGGACCCATGGAAAACGCGCCGACGCGTTTCCCACAGGTCCTTGGACGGCGCGCAGACCGCGCCGCCCACAACGCTCCACAGGCATCATCGTCGTGTACGCGGACGGACCAGAGCAGATAAGATGACGTCCCTGATGCGAGGAGACCCCGGTATGCGCTGACCCCTGCGTCGCTTCGCTCCGACGAGTGATCAGCTTGCCCAGAATCGGCGATCACGATGACCGGACTGAGCGATCACCATGGCCGGAATGCGCA
>JBQTIE010000389.1:0-16770 GCA_052389315.1 Acidobacteriota bacterium | reverse complement strand
GTCAGCGCGCTCCAGCGCGCGGTACGGCCACGCTCCCCGCACGAGCGCGAAGAGGTCGGTTTCGGTGTACGCGTCGCAGGACGATTCGGCGACGATCTGCTGCGTCAGTACATCGAGCGGCGCGTCGTGCGACACGAGGCTGTCGAGCTGGCCGTCGCGAACGGCGCGCATCAGCGCGACGCTTTCCACCAGGTCGTCGCGCGAGACGGGGAACAGCCGACCCTTGGGCGTTCCGGCGATCGTGTGCCCCGAGCGGCCGACGCGTTGCAGGAGGGTGGCGATTCGGCGCGGGGACCCAATCTGGCACACCAGGTCCACGTGCCCGATGTCGATGCCCAGCTCGAGCGAGGCGGTGGCCACCAGGGCTTTGAGCGACCCGGCCTTGAGCCGCATCTCCGCGTCCAGGCGCTTGTCCTTCGACAAACTCCCGTGGTGCGCCGTGACCGCCGCCTCACCCAGGCGGTCGCTCAGCTGGCGTGCCACCCGTTCCGCCATGCGCCGCGTGTTGACGAACACCAGCGTCGTTCGATGCTGGTCGATCAGCCTCGTCAAACGGTCGTAGTACTCGCTCCATACCTCGTGCGACATCACGGCGTCGAGCGGCGACCCTGGAACTTCCAGGGCCAGATCCATGAGACGCCGATGTCCCTCGTCTACGATCGCGCACCTGGCGTTCCCGGCCTCATCGACGCTGGTGGTGCCCACCAGGAAGCGCGCCACCTCCTCGATGGGTTTCTGCGTAGCCGAGAGCCCCAGGCGAAGCAGCGGGGCGTCGGCGACGCGCTGCAGGCGCTCGAGCGACAGGGCCAGATGCGCCCCGCGGCGCGTGCCGATGACCGCATGAATCTCGTCCACGATCACCGTGCGGACGGTGCGAAGCAGCTCGCGGCTGCGCTGGGCGGTCACCAGCAGGTACAAGGATTCCGGAGTCGTGACCAGGACGTGTGGCGGCGTGCGGAGCATGGCGGCCCGCTCGCCTTGGGGGGTATCTCCCGTGCGCACCGCGGCCGTGATTCGGGGTGCGTCCAGGCCGAGGGCTTCGGCGGCCGCCCGAATGCCCCGGCGAGGTTCCGCGAGGTTCTTGTGAATGTCCGCGCTCAACGCCTTCAGCGGCGATACGTAGACGACCCGCACCTCATCGGGCAGTACGCTGTGCAGGCCCTCCACGAACAGGTCGTCGAGGGCTGTGAGAAACGCCGCTAACGTCTTTCCCGAGCCCGTGGGCGCGGCAATCAAGGTGTGCTGACGTTGTCGGATCGCGGCCCAGCCGGCGCGCTGTGCCGGCGTCGGTTCGCCCAACGTCTCGGCGAACCAGCGCGCGACCGCTGGATGAAATGTGGAGAGGGACATGGCTCCGCGGCTGCTACCCGCGAACGCCGCGGGCCGCCGCCGTGATGGCGACCGCCGCCACCACGTAGCAGGTTACCCCCGTCCACCACGCGGCGGCAATGCCGGCGCTCGACGCGACGGCGACGGTGATCACCGACGCGCACACCGAGGCGGCGCCATTGATGCCCCAGAACCACGGCGTCAGGCCCGGCTGCGTGTGAGATCCGACCGTCATGGCCATGGGAAACGCCATCCCCATGAGGACACCGGCGGGCGCGAGCAGCGCGAGCGCCGTGGCGACACGCACCGGCGTGGCCGCCGTATGCATCAGCGACACGACCAGAGGCGTGATCAGGCCGATGAAAATCAGTACGGCCACGAGCCCCGACAGGCGAATCATCGCGGCGCGGTGCAGCTCCTGCGTCGCGATTCCGCTGGTCGTGAAGCTTCCAAGGCCGCTCGACAGGAGCATGCCGAACAACACGACCGACAGGGAAAACGTCGGATGACCGAGCAGCAGCGTCAGGCGCATCATCTGGGCAATCTCGATGAGCATGAAGCCGAGGCCGATGCCCAGAAACCCGATCGAGAGCAACGGGCGGCGCGCGATGCCGCCGATGTCGGCCTTTACGAGGACCGGCACGACGATCAGAATCGCGGCGAGCGCGATGACGAAGGTCAGCAGGCCGTTGAGCAGCGCCGCGTCCATGCGGAAGAAGAACGGCCGGTTGTCGTCTGGAGGATGGAGGTTGACCGGGGCCGACTCGATGAACGCATCGAGCGCGCGGGCGTCGGCCACCGCCGCGAAGGATTGCGTGGCCGCATGCTGCGGGCTGAGCACCACGTCGAAATCCAGGTCGCGAGAGACGCGTTCGAGCGTGGCGAGGTCGTCCGCGGTGAACGGCGCGCGGCTGACGAGCAGCGCGGCGACACCTGGCGCATCCTCGTACCTCGGCCGCTTGTCGAGCTTGGCGATCACGATGAGGTGCGGCCGCGTGTCCGTCACACCCGCGTCACGGAGTGCGGTGGTCGCCAACCCGACGGTCTTGTACACCTCGTACGGTTCCGGCCGGCTGTACCAGCGGGAAACCGAGACCACCCCTCGTTCGGTGAGGCTTCGGAGGAACGTCCGCCACGCATCCACGGTGTACAGCGTGTTCTCGCTGAGCACGAACGCTCCGGCGGCGGTGGCCGCCCACGTGTCAATCAGCGAGATCTGCACGAAGTCGAACCGCTCGTCCGTGCGCGACAGATAGCTGCGCGCCTCGTCGTTGACAAATTGGACGCCGGGCCGCTGATCCAGGTGGCCCGTGATGGCGCCGAACCGGCCGTTGACCGCCTCGATGATGGCGCGGTTGAGCTCGACGGCGACAACACGGCGTGCACCGAACGTCAGGGCCGACAGGACATCGCGGCCGCCACCGGCGCCGATGACGTACACGCTCGCGTCGGGCCGGATGTGCAGGCCGACGTTGGTGACGTCGAACTTGAGATGCTCGCCGTCGCGCGGCACCTCGAACCCGGTCAGCACGGTTTCTGCCGAGGCGTCGATGTTGAGGTGGAGCTGCCGCACCGGCCACTCGGGCTTGAAGCGGGCGCTCAACCCCCACCCGAACGGCTCCTCGTAGGCATCCGACACGACCGCGACGCGGGAATAGGAATTCCACTTTTCGTAAATCGGTGTGGGCCACCGCGCGCCCTTGGCATACCGAATCTCGAGCGCGCCGCGCTCGGCGGCGATGGCTGCCGCGCCGCCGCCCGCGATCACGAGGGCCAGGGCGGCGACGAGCGCCCGGTGCCGCCGCGCAACGGCGACACCCGAGCCGACGGCGTACACCGCGGCGCCGGCCAGGCCGAGAGCCGCGATGACGAGCACCGCCGAAGGCCCTCCGACGCGATCAAGCACCACCACGAGCAGCACGCAGCCGAATGCCGCACCCGCCAGATCGGCGGCATACAGCCGTCCGACCTGCCTGGGGAACTGCGTCAGGGCGATCGCGATGACGATGCCGCTGAAGACGAACGGGATGGCGATGAGCAGGTACGCGCGCGACAGGTCCACGAGCGCGGAGGTCATGAGGGCCGGGTCGATGGCCATGCGCAAGTGGGCCGCGATGGCGAGCACGGCCGTCAGCGCAAACAGCGCCGACCCCACGGTGAGGTTGAGCCACGCCCTGGCCGGCGTGAACCAGCGGGCCGCGAGGTACACGATGACGGCCCCCAACGTCATGCCGAACATCGCGATCGAGACGGCGACAAAGGCCAGGTGATACCAGAGCGTGACGCTGAAGATCCGCGTCAGCAGGATCTCGAGCATCAACGTCGCCAGCGCGATCAGGAACAAGCCCGCGTAATCACCGAAGCGCGCGAGGGCGGGCGGGGAAGTGGGCGGATCGATCACAGACGCTCCCTCAGTCTACCGTTCTCGCGAGGCTCCGCCTCACACCGCCTCGCAGGCGGCGTCACGAGTCGGCACTCGCGTCAGCCTGCTGGAAGGCGTGGATCTGCCGATGCCATGAGACGACGAGCACGGCGCCGGCGATGATGAGGCCGGTCGAGAGGCCGATCCACAAACCGATGACTCCGTAGCCAAACGGGAAGCAGAGCGTGTAGCCGATGGGCAGCCCTGCCACCCAGTGACCAGCCAGGTTGGTGATCATCGGGGTGCGGGTGTCGCCCAGCCCGCGCAGCACGCCCGTGGCCACACCCTGAAGACCGTCGAACAGCTGGAAGATCGCGGCGACGAACAGCAGCGACGATCCCAGGGCCAACACGTCCTCTTCGAGTGAGAACAGGCCAATCAACGAGCGCGGAATCAGGAGAAACAGCACGGCCGCTGCCACCATGACCAGCACGCCCAGCAGCAGCGCCGTCCATCCCGCGGCGGCCGCGCGGGGCGGATCGGTGGCCCCCACCGCGTGACCCACCCGCACGGCTCCGGCGGACGCCAGGCCCAGAGGCACCATGAACGCCAGCGCGGCGATGTTGAGCGCGATCTGATGCGAGGCGGCCGCGACAGGCGCCAGTTGTCCGGCCAGCGCCGTGGCGGCGGCGAACACTCCGACCTCGAGCCCCACGGTGGAGGCCGCGGGAAGCCCCAGCGCGAGCAAACGCCGCAGCCGTTCCGCTTCGACTCGCCTCGGCGCGTGCAACAAGCCGGTCTGGCGCCGCGCGTCGTACCACAGGACCGCGACGAGCAGCACCGCCGCCAGATACGTGCGCGCGACGATGGTGGCGAGCGCTGACCCGCTCACGCCCATCGCCGGCGCGCCGAGGTGGCCATTGATGAACACCCAGTTGCCGAACGCATTGACGAGATTCGCCGTGACCAGCGCCAGCATGACGGGTGTGGCGGCGTGGATGGCCTGCAGGTAGCGCCGAAACGCCGCATAGAACAGCAGGGGAATCCCGGACCAGAAGACGAGGCCGTAGTAGTCCTGAATCAGCGGCTCGACGCGCGCGTGAAAGCCCAGCCGCGGCACCAGCAGCAGGAGCAGCCACGACACCAGCATCAGGATCGGCGCCAGCACGGCGGCAAGCGTCACGCCGTGCCAGAACCAGCGGTTGCACTCGTCCAGACGACCGGCGCCGTACGACTGGGACACCAGCGTGTCGAGCCCGAGCAGCAGGCCGATCCCGAAGATGGCGAGACCGAGCTGCAGGGAATTGCTCACGCCTGACGCGGCGATGGCCTCCGGCCCGAGGTGGCCGACCATGACCGTGTCGACCACCCCCATGAACATCCAGCCGAGCTCCGCGAGCACGACCGGCACGGCCACGCGGAGCATCGGCCGCAGCTCTTCTCGAATCAGCGAGGCGCGGATCAAACCTGGAACGGCTCAGAACTCACGACTCAAGACTCTTGACTCAAGACTCAACTCGAACCTACTGCGTCGTCGTCGCCACGGGGAGAGCGGGCATCTGCTCCTTCGTGAAGCGGGGCAGCTTCTCCTCACGCATCGCCAGGTGATGCACCGCCGCCGCAATCGCCATCGCCGAGGCCTGCGCGTCGCTCTCGATGATGCGCTCGTAGGTATCGAGGTTGGTGTGCCACGTGTAGGTGCCGTACTCGATCGGGTCCTGGCCCACGCCGATGCCCGGCAGGCCGGCCTCGTTGAACGACGTGTGATCCGAGCCGCCCCGCCGGCGGCTGCGGGTGAACGTGGCACCAGCGACGCCGTTGTCGGCAAACATCGCCAGGACCGGGCGAAGCACCGTCGCAGCCTCCGGAGGCCCGAACACGGTCATGCCACGCGCGCGACCGGTGCCGGAGTCGATGTTGAAATAGCCGGCGAAGTTCGCAAACTCCGGTTTGGGATTCTCGAACGTGCCGAAGTGCTCCTTCACGTAGGCCTGAGACCCGAGCAGCCCTTGCTCCTCGCCGCTCCAGAGCGCGAGCCGGATCGTGCGGCGCGGCTTGACCCCAATTGCCTGCAGGATGCGAATCGCCTCCATCATCACCGCACAGCCGATGGCATTGTCCGTTGCGCCCGTGGCCGCGTGCCACGAGTCGAGGTGGCCACCAAGCATCACCACCTCCTGTGCCTTGTCGCTCCCTGGGATCTCGGCAATCACGTTGTACTGCGTGCGACCCTCGGGGTAGGTCCGATTGACGATCAGGACCTCCATCTGCACGTCCATGTTGCTCGCCAGCAGGCGCGCGATGCGGCCGTAGTCCTCGTTGCGCATCACGAGCGTCGGCACGACCTTCGCCACGTCGAAGGTGCGGTTGTTGAACGCGCGAATCTGTCCGTGATCCCGCCCGGCGTCGTTGACGCGCACCGCGGCACCCGCGGTGACCAGGAACTGATCGAACTGCTCGCCGATCTGAGCCGGCGTGAGCATCCTGGGATCCCGTGCCGGAGCCGGCCCGGGTATCCCTCCCGGCGGCCCCCCCGGTGTGGGATTGACCGGATCGAACGCCGCGCGCGCGTCATCATCGGACCGCCGCCGAGGGCCGGGCAGGATCGTGACCGGCACCGTCGCGGGGGCGCCGACCAGGACCACCCGCCCCTTGACCTTCGCGCGATTCGCATCGAAGAACGCCGTCAACTGCTCCTGGGTGACACGGGACGGCACATCGACGCGGACGGCGGATGCCGTGACCGTGCCATTCGTGCTCGGCGTCCAGGCCAGCGCCTCCACCACGAGCGAGTCCTTGACCGGTGAGGTGAGGTAGGCGGCCGTGCGCTCGTTGAGCCAGCCGGGGTGGGAGAAGTCCCACGGCTCCAGGTGCGCGTTCTTCAGCCCCCACTCCGCCGCTTGCTTGACGACCCAATCGCTCGCGCCCTTGAGGTTGGGCGATCCCGTCAGGCGCGGGCCGTACACGTCGGTCAGCATGTGGAGCGATTTCATGATCTGCGAGCGTTCTGCGGCCTCGCTGCGAATCTTCCACACGACGTCGCGGTTGACGGGTTCGGTGGGGCCCTGGGCCATGGGGGTCGAGACCACCAGGGCCATCCCGAGGCCAACGGCCAACGTCGTGCGATACATACGTGCCTCCAATGTGTGGACTCTAACAGGCGCTCCGGTGGACTTCAAACCCACTGGCGAGGCCCTGCCTCAGACTGCCAGGCATGTGACGCCAGCAGGGCCTCCCGAGCAGGGTATTGGTTTGCCCCGCTCCGCGGGGTGGGCGTCTTGAAAGCTCGAATCCCTCGACTCATCTGGTGCTGATTCCGACTTTCGAGACGTCTCGCTGGCCGCCCCGGCGGCGCTTGCTATGATCGAAGGCGTGGCTCAGACGGCGCGACGCGCAAGACTCAAGCCCGGGGTCTCGCTCGAGGATCTGCCGGGACCCAGACCAGCCGATACCGTCGGCAAGGCGGCCGGGCGCCTCGTCTCCGGACGCGCCCTGATTTTCTGGGACCCACGCGATCCCACGAAGAAGCTCGATGCGATTGACACGGACCAGATCACCCCGGCGTCCGACTGCGTCTCCGAGAGCCTGGAGACGCTGGACGAGCGCTGGAAGGCCGGCGCGTTCCGCTACCTGATGCCGGACTTCCGCGCCCGCGTCCACGCCGGAAAGACGTTCCTCATCGCGGGCGATCGGTTTGCCATCGGGTCCTCGCGTGAGATGTCGCCCGCGGGACTCAAGGCCATCGCCGAGGAGGCCGGCCTGGAGATGGTGATCGTCTGCGGCCGCAACATGGGCGACATCTTTCGCCGCAACGCCTTCAACCTCGGGCTGCACGTCGTCCAGAGCCCGGAAGCCGTGTCGGATGCGCAGGACGAAGACGAGTTCACGTTCGATCCCGTCAGCCGGCAGGTCGTGAACGTCACGCAGCGCAAGGAATACGATCCGGTGCCGCTCACGCCGAAGGAAGACGAGATTCGGCGAAGCGCGGGCATCTTCGCCATCGGCCGCCGCGAGTTTCGATCGTCGGTGGCACGTGGGCCGGAAGTCGTCTTTCCACCCGCGGATCTGGCGCGGCACATGTCGACCACCGAGCAGATCATCTGGGCGCACCGGGTGGACAAGGACGCCGAGGTCAAGGCCGGCGCGACCCTGCGCGTGTATGCCGATCTCCTCCCCGCCTCCGACGGCACGGCGCCCTTCGCGATCCACACCTTCAACCAGATCACGGGCGGCGACACCATCGATCCTCGCCAGGCCGCGATTGCCAACGATCACTTCGTCTTCACCGGCCGCGAAGACGATGATCGACAGACGAGCATCGGGCGGCAGTTCGCGGCGCAGCATGGCATCGAGAAGCCGTACTACGCGACGCCCGGCGACGGCATTTTTCATTTCTACTTCCCCGAGCAGGGCCTGGTCGTGCCCGGGCAGTTCATCCCCGGTGCCGATTCGCACTCGCGGGCGTACGGCGCCTACGGCGCCGTGGGCATCGGCGTCGGGTCCACGACGCTCGGATTCGGCTGGTCCACCGGCTACATCTACTTCACCATGGCCAGGCAGCGGCGCGTGCGCTTCACCGGCCGCCTCCGCCCCTGGGTCACCGGCAAGGACATCGTCCTCGAGCTGCTGCGTCGATGGGGAGCGCAGCAGTCGCAGGGGATGTCCGTGGAGCTGGCGGATGTCGATGGACAGCTGCCGCTCGCCTACCGCAACACCATCGCGAACATGATGGCGGAGGCCGAGGCGCTGAACGGCATCTTCGCGCCGGATGAGATCACCGCGGCGTGGTATCGCGAGAAGGGCATGACGGAGCTGCCGTATCCGGCGATGTCATATGGCGAAGAGGCGGTGTTCGACCTGGACGAGGAGCTGCCGCTCGGGGCCATCGACGCGATGATTGCCAAGCCGTTCAGTCCGGGCAACGCGTTTCCGGCAGAGGAGGTGGCGCGTGAGCGGCTGAGGTTCGACAAAGCGCTCGTCGGGTCGTGCACGAACGGCAGCTACGACGATCTGCTGTCGGCGGCGCTGGTGCTGGTGGCGGCGCGGGAGCACGGCGTGACGAAGGCCGCCACGCCGTTTGTGGTCTTCCCGGGGTCCGGCGGCGTGAAGCAGCAGATCGAGCGGCCGGATCCACGGCTGGGGGGCGAGTCGATCGCGAACGTGCTCCGCTCCGTCGGCGCCGAAATCCGCCGGTCGTGGTGCGGGCCGTGCTTCGGGCAGGGGCCGGACGCGCTGGCGAAGGGCGAGCGCGCGATCACGTCGTTCAACCGCAACTGGCAGAACCGGATGGGCGTCGGCGGGGAAGGGTATCTGGCCAGCCCCTCAGTGGTCGCCGCGTCGGCGATGGCGGGCTACATGGCGCCGCCGAGCGAGCTGGGGATTACCTGGGACGCGGACCGCTTCGGAATCTGAGCACTTCGCACCCGAGGCGCCCGAGCCCCCGCGCACCTGAGCATCCGACGCACTCGCGCACCGGTTATCTCGTGAGCTCCCGCCACCAGTTCTGCACGACGACGAAGTCCGAGCTCGCCTCGGATGGGACCTGCATCAGGAAGCGCTGGCCGTCCGACGTCACGGTGAAGTGCTCGGTCGTGGAATCGCCGAACACCCGGCCCTGGAAGAGGGCCCTGGGTGTCCCGAACGTCGGCCCCGTCAAGTCGACGTCGAGCACCATGACCTTCCCGTCGGCCGCGAGGTAGTACATCTCCCTGCCGTCGCGGCGCCACCGGGGCTGAACGCCGCCGTTCGTGGAGATCTGCCACTTCCCGCCGCCCGCCGCCAGGGACTGCACATAGACCTCGTACGCGCCGGACGCATTTGACGTGTAGGCCAGCAGCTTCGAGTCCGGCGAAAAGCCCGGCTGGTTCTCATCGTAGGGTTCGTTCACGATCGGCGTGGGGGCGGCTCCCCCCTCCGTGAGCGACAGGAGCCAGAGGTCGGGGCCGTTCTTCCCATCTTCCTGGAACGCGAGCAGCCGTCCGTCCCGTGACACGTCCATGTGATGCTTGTGGGCCCCGGTCTTGAGCACCAGCTCCTCACGCCCCGATCCGTCCGCGGCTCGCTGGTAGATCTGGTGGGTACCAGGCGTTTCATGATCCGAGGTGTACAAGATGCGCCTGCCATCGGCCGACCACACCGGTACCCAGTCGTTGGCCGGGCTGAAGGTCAGCCGCGTTCGCGTGCCCCGCTTCTCGTCGAACACCCAGATGTCGCGCATGCCCGTCTCGGGGTCGAAACGATCGGCGGCGACGCGCGTGTCGTCGGGGCTGATGTCCATGTGGGCGAGGGCTTCGATGTTACCCACCTTTGCGCCCGTGCGATCGAACCACCCGAGCCGCACGTCGGCAAAGGCGGCCGCCGAATGCGTCAACACTCCCGTGCGGGAGACGGAGAACTCGGCATGCCGCGTCGTCGGGTTGTACGCGACGCGCCGTGCGACGTTGTGCGGCTCGCCGGACACGACCCCGGTTTCGGCATCGAACACCAGCGCCACGAGGGTGTCGCCGCGGGCAAACACCAGGTAGCCCAGCGCGTAGGCAGCATTCGAGGCGGCCGCGGTCAGAAAGCGTGTCTCCGTCGTGTCGAGCGCCCCCAGGTAGATGCCGGTGGTGCGCTCGTTCGACGTGTCCGCCAGGAAGATGAATTGCCGGTTGTCCGGCAGGAACACGGGCCACATGTGCCGGCGATCGCCTCTGGCCTCGTCCAGCGCGGTGACGGGCTGCGCCGCGCCTCCAGAGGCCGCGATTCGGTGAATCGTGTTCTGATTCGTGAACAGGATGACGCCGTCGCTATTCCACGTCGCGCCGGTGGCGTCCGATGGCGTCAGGCGGAACTGGGTTGACGTGGAGAGATCGACCGTGAAGAGATAGCCTCCGGCGAAGTAGCCGACCGCCCGTCCGTCGGGCGACCAGAAGGGGCGGGAGGCCCGCTCGGTGCCCCGCACCTGCACGGGCTCGAGCGCCGAGAGGTCGCGAACCCACAGCCGTCCCCCCGGCGCGGACGCGAGCATGGCCACACGCCTCCCATCCGGTGAGATTTCAAAGTGTCCCGCGGACCGCACGGTGCCGACGGTCTCGAGCGTTCCTGCCGGCGGAAGCACCAGGAAGCGGGTGACCGCAGCCTGCGCGTCCTGAGGGGGCGGCGCGATTCCCAGCCACGCGGGCCTGAGCAGTGCCACCCCGGCGACGGCGGTGGCAGCGGCGGCCAGCATCCACGCCAACCACGGTGTGCGCGCTTTCTTTGGTGGCCGCGCCACTTCCTTCGGAATGGCGACGATGCCCAGCGGGCTGCCCGTGAGCTCGAGGCGCGCGTCGCCGATGTCGCGGAGCCGCTGCTTGGCATCCTTCACCAGGCATCGCGCGATGAGCGCGCGCACGTGCTGCGGCGTCTCCGCGGGCAGCGCCGTCCACTCCGGCTCCCGCGTCACCACGGCGGCGAGCGTGTCGGTGACCGTCCCGCCGTCGAAGGGCCGACGCCCGGCGAGCATCTCGAACAGCACGCAGCCGTAGGCCCAGATGTCCGCGCGCTTGTCCACAGGGCGGCCGCGCGCCTGCTCCGGCGACATGTACGCCGCGGTCCCGAGAATGGTCCCCGCTTCGGTCATGGCGGGCGTCGTCAGGGTGGCCAGGGCCTCGGGGTTTGCCTCGTGGGACTTGGCGATGCCGAAATCGAGCACCTTGACATCGCCATCGCCCCGCACCTTGATGTTGGCCGGCTTGAGATCTCGATGGACCACACCTTGTTCGTGGGCAGCCTCGAGCGCATCGGCCACTTGCCGCGCGATCAGGAGCGCCTCGTCGACTGGAATGGCGCCGGCGCGCAGCCGCTCCTCCAGCGTCGGGCCCTCGACCAGCTCCATGACGAGCGCACGAACCGGCGACGATGGCGCGGCGGCCGGGTCGGGTTGATCTCCGCTCGCGGTGGGCACGGCCTGCTCGATGCCGTAGATCTGGGCGATGTGCGGGTGATTGAGCTGCGCGAGGATGTGGGCCTCGCGCTCGAACCGCGCGAGACGGTCCTGGTCGTCGGCGACGTCCTTCGGCAGCACCTTGAGCGCGACGTGCCGCTTGAGGCTCGTGTCGCGTGCGCGATAGACCTCGCCCATCCCGCCGGCGCCGAGGGCGCCGGTAATTTCGTAGGGGCCAAGCTGTGTGCCCGGGGCGAGTGACATTGACGGGCGCGATTATAGCGCCGGGGACGAGGAATCGCGCGCTAGGAGCGAGGAGGGGGCCCGGACCGACGCTTGTACGCGAGGACCCAGTCGTCGAAGTTGAGCCGGGCGAGCTCGCTGGGCGGAGGCACGATCTCGGGCGAGACCAGCGGAACCGGGTCGATATACCGCAGGCCCCGCCGCTCCAGCGCAAGGCGCCACTCGCGGTCGACCCACGTCGACGCGCTCGCTGCGGCCGACCAGAACAGGTAGAACACGTCGCGGGACACCACTTCCGCTTCGAGCCGGTCTTCCCAGATCTCCCCGGAACGAATCGAAGCACGATCGAAGAACACATCGAGGCCCGCCGCCGCTTTCTGCATGCCTGACAGGATGTCGAGGACCTGGTCGGTGTCCTTGCGCGCATAGGAGGCGAACGCGCGCCGGTGCCGCTCCTCGCGCACGTCGATCGACGAAACCTCCGAGCGAACCGGGCCCACGGCGATCGTGAAGTGCAACTTCGCCACCTGAAGACCGTCGACGTAGAAGGTCACGAGGCCGGGCCTGTCACCCGGAGTCGCATCTTCCGGGACTCGCACAGGAAAGCTGGCGCTTCCGATGTCGGCTTCCCAGAGCATACGGTCCTCCGGATCGTCGACGATGAGCCCTTCGAGGCGAAGATGTACCGTCAGCGTCGTTCCCCGGGCGAGCCTGACGGGTCCTTTCTCCCTGAAGAGGATCTCGGTCCCCCTGGCCGCCCTTCTCGCCAGATCCACAACCTCCGCCCGCCGATGCTCGAGGAAGGCGTACACGTCGATCAGGAAGGCCGCGGCGGGAGTGACGTTGGGCGGTGCGCTCACGCCAAAATGGACGCGGTCGCTCAACGCGGCGGGCATGTGTGGGCGGCGGCGTGAACGGTCCGAGGCCGCTTGAACCGCCCCGCCGAGACGCCCGGACAGGTCGGACGACAGGTGATGCGCCGCTTCGCCGAGGCGGTGCAGTTCCTTCGCGGTCACATCCGGCGCGAGTCCGGCGACAAAGTCGTGGTCGCCGGCGCCTGGGCTGCCACCCAGAGCGAAACCTGCCTCGAGTGTTCGGCGTTCGGGAATGGCGGCGGCGACGCGGCTCAGCGTCGCTTCGAGACGAGCGAGATCCTGCAGCGCCGTCGGGCTGCCGGCCTGCAGGGCCCGCTCGACGCTGTCGAGGTCCGCCTGCAGGGCCGCGACGTTGCTGGCCAGCCTCCCAGGACCACTGGGCCCTTGCAGCTGCTGCAGCGTCCCCCGCATCCCGAGAAGGAACCGAACAAGATCGGGAAGCTGATCGTACATCCCCCTTTCGAAGGCGCTTACTTTGTCGGCCAGCTCGTGATCGACGAGACCGACATCGAGCGCATGCTCGACCGGAGCCGCGAGTTCGTCCAGCCGCTGCCCCGTGGCTGCGTCCAGCGCCCACCTGTATTGCGAGACGACGAACTTCTTGAAGTCGACCAGGGCCTCGGCTCTCTGCCAGAGCTCATCTTGGCCACCGAGGTCGTCCATGCGCTCTCCGTGCCTCGCGGGCGTCGCGCGGGCGCCAGTCAGCTCTGCCCGGTCGAGCGAGTCCGGCACGACTTCGACAGCCGCCGCCGGCAGTCCGCTCTCCGGGGTCTCAATCGCGCATGCGAGCTCGCCGTCGCCTTCGACGAGACGCGCCCGGGCGTGAAGGATGCCATCGGCGTCCATCCATGTCTGGAGGCGAACCGGCGTCGCGGCGTTCTGCGTCGGCGGCAGCGAAATGGCCAGCGACGCCTCGGGTTCGTCCGTATCGGACCGGACACTCCCCGTTTGAACGAGCGGAACACGAATCTGGGCCTGGCCCTTTGCGGTGACGAGGAATGTTCGTTCAAACGGCTGGTCGGCCGACGTCACTTGATTGGGCGGAATCAGGGTGTGCCGGCCCGCGTCCGTCAGAACGTCGTAGCCGGCGGTCGGACCGGTCCATGGCGTCGGTTGTCCCTGTGAAGCTGCCGTGTGCCAGGCCGCGTGAATCGCGGCGCCCGAGGCGACGTCGTGCTTCGGATGCGACGGCGGCCCGACGCTCTCGAGGTTGAACACGACTCCGAGAAGCCGCGACACGAGCGGCGTCTGGCTGACGCCACCCACCAAGAGCAAGTGGTCGACGTCGTCGGGCGTCAAGCCGGCTGCGGCGACGGCTTCGCGTGTGAGGGCGACCGAGCGCTCGACGGAGGGGCGTATCACATCCTCGAGTTCCGCGCGACTGAGCCGGGTGTCGAGGTCAAGAGGTTCGCCGTCAGCGGTGCGCGCCACGTCCCGCTCGACCAGGTTGACGGCGGACTCACGGCTGAGGCGCTCTCGCGCCTCTCGCGCGAGATGACGAAGCCGCGCCACGCCAACGCCATCGACGATGGTGTCGCCTCGCTCAGCCAATCGCGCGCGAAGACAGTTGTAGACAAGGCCGTCGAGGTCGTCGCCGCCGAGCCAACGATCGCCGGCAGTGGCCGAAACGACGAAAAAGTCGTCCGCTCGAAGCACCACCGAGGCCTCGAACTTCCCGCCGCCGAAATCGTAGACCAGCAGCGTCTGGCGTTCCGTGGAAGGTCGGGCCCGAGCGCCGTACGCGAGGGCGACGGCCACTGGCTCATCAATGAGACCCGCAAGCGGCACACCGGCGGCCAGGGCCGCCTCCTTGAGTGCCTTGCGCTGGGGCTGGCCGAAGCATGCGGGTACGGCGATCACGGCGGCCGAAACCTCTTCGCCCATCTCCCGCTCGGCATCCTCCATCAGACGGCCGAGCATCCGCGCCGCCAGCTCCTCCGCGGTGTGCTCGCGGTTCCCAAGGACGATGGGTTGGGACGTCCCGAGCCGCCGCTTGACGGAGGCGACGAACGATTGGGGATCTGCGTGCCTACTGGCCAGGGCACGCCGGCCGACGCTGAGGTCCGAGTCCGCGTCTCCGCCGCGCCGCAAGGCAATGACCGACGGAGTCTCGGTGTGGCCGTCGACGTTGCGAAACACACGTAACGCGGCCCCGTCGCTGGTGGCCACCACCGAGCTCGTGGTTCCGAAGTCGATACCGATCGTCCTCGGAGAGGGCCCGCTCGAAAATGTTTCGCCCGACGCTTCAGGAACCGTACCGGCGTTCGAAGATTCGGCCATCGCGCGCCACGCGAGGCTGGCGCCCCCGAGCAGCCCATCACCAAGGTTCAGCCTGGATCGCCGTCGGGCGGCGCGAGCGGCGTGATCTTACTACCGATCCGCTCGAACCCCCGTGCTGGTGTGGGGCGGCGCTCCGTGATGGACGGCGGGACCAGCGCCCTCCCTCGGCGCAGCGGTTCGGAGTAGGATCTCGCGAGGAGGTGTCGATGCTCCTGTCCGGTTTGTCACGCGCCGCCGCGCCGGCCTGCCTCCTTGTCGCGTCGGGCCTGGCGCTCTCCGCACAGTCGGTGCCGTCGATCAAGTTCACGGAGACCACACTCGCCAACGGTCTGCGCGTGATCATCTCGGAGGATCGCGCCGCGCCGGTCTATTCGATCGCCGTCCACTACAACGTGGGCTCGCGCGACGAGCGCACGGGCCGTACCGGGTTTGCGCATCTCTTCGAGCACATGATGTTCAAGGGTTCCGAGAACGTCGGGCCCGGCGAGCATTTCATGCTGGTGTTCAACAACGGCGGCACCATGAACGGGACGACGGACAAGGATCGGACGCTCTACTTCGAAACGCTGCCGTCCAACCAGCTCGACCTCGGCATCTTCCTCGAGGCAGACCGGATGCGATCGCTGGCCATCACCAAGGAGAACCTCGACAACCAGCGCAATGCCGTTCAGGAAGAGCGTCGCCTTGGCGTGGACAACCAACCGTACGGCCTGACCTTCGAATCCATTCCTGAACTCGCGTACGACAATCCGGCCTACAAGCACTCCGTCATCGGGTCGATGGCCGATCTCAACGCGGCCTCCGTCGAAGACGTCGCGTCGTTCTTCAAGACCTACTACGCACCCAACAACGCCGTCGTCGCCATCGTCGGTGATGTGGACACCAAGGTCGCGCTCGAGAAGATGCGCAAGGCCTTCGAATCGATTCCCGCGCAGCCTGCTCCTCCGAAGGTGGATCTTGCCGAGCCGAAGCAGGCGGCAGAACGCCGGCGTGTGCTCGACGACCCGCTGGCACGCCTGCCGCGCGTCGATATCGTCTTCAAGGTGCCGCCTCGCCTGACCGCTGACGACGACGCGATACAGGTGCTGGGGACGGTGCTCTCGAGCGGTCGCAGCTCGCGGCTGTTTCAGCAGATTGTCCGTGCTCAGCAGCTGGCGCCCAACGTGCAGGCCGGCCGCGACGGCTCGGCGGGACCAGGCTTGTTCAGACTGAGCGCCGTCGTCGCCCCAGGAAAGTCCGTCGAGGCGCTCGAAGCCGCGCTCTACGCCGAGATCGAGAAGGTGAAAGGCGGGCCCATCGAGGACTGGGAGATGGAGAAGGCACGCAACAACGCGAAGCGCGCCGTCGTGTCGGGGCTGACCAGCTCGCTGCAGCGAGCCATTCAGCTTGCCGAGTTTGCCGCCAACTACGGGAATGCCTCCCTCGTGAACCAGCGCGTCGATCGCATTGCGAAGGTCACGGCCGCCGACGTGCAACGCGTGGCGCGCACCTATTTGATTCCCGAGAATCGGACCGTGGTGATCACGCGGCCCAAGGGGGCACCCCGGACGCAAGGAGGTGAGCGATGAACGCCCGGCCTCGCACCATGTTGACGTCGGCGCTTGGTCTCGCCCTGCTCGGCGGGACCCTGGTCTGGGCACAAGGCCCTGGTCCGCAGGCACCGTCGTCGGCCGGCGTGGTCCCCAAGAACCGCGCACCGGTGTCAACGGCGGTGCTCCAGGTGAAGCTGCCGCGTCCGCAGGAAGCCGACCTGCCCAACGGGCTGCACGTGATGG
>JBQTIE010000388.1:0-2160 GCA_052389315.1 Acidobacteriota bacterium | reverse complement strand
TTCTGATCGGCTTTCTCTACGACGAATCCTCCTCACAGAATGCCCGCTGACGAACGTCGATGAAGACGTTCCAATCAGCGAGGTGTGCCATGACCGAATTGCGTCGTCGCATGGACGAGGACATGGTGGTAATCCTATTCGTTGATATGGCACACGTCAGTACGAACCCGCTGTATACTCGGGAAACGACGGAGAACATGGGAGCGAAATCCGCAGTCGTACACAGCGACCCAGACATTCTTGGCGGCACGCCGGTGTTCGTCGGGACGCGGGTACCCGTGCAGTCGCTCTTCGACTACATCGAAGGCGGGGACACGCTCGATGAATTCCTGCGTCAGTTCCCGTCCGTCAAACGCGAACAGGCGATCGCGGCTCTCGACCTGGCCCGCGATACCTTGCTAACCAGTGCGCGTTCTGCTTGACGAGAATCTTCCTCCTGCAGCCGACGGCGCTGGCGATTCACTTCTTTGGTCGTGCCGACGATGATAGCAATTAGTGCTACCGCAGCCTAGCCGCAATGCCTTTCGGAAATTCGCTGAGGTAACAAGCCTCTTGTACTATTCGCGCGAAATCGGTACTTACACTGGGGATGCCGACCCATTCCCAGTCCGGGGACTCGCCCGGCTTCCTGGCCGCGTGGGCGCGCTTGGTCGGCGCCCGAGGCGTGCCGACCCTGGCGCCGCGGCGCGGGAGAAAGCCGCGCGTACCGCTCACACAGGTGCTGCCCGCGTTGACCTTTCATGTGATGCAAGACGCCGGCACGTTGGCCGAGCACCTGTTCCAGTTGTTCCGCACGCCACTGGCGGACAGTTCGTGGTCCGACCGGCGGCTGCGGCTGCCGTGGGAGATCTTTGCCGAGCTGATGCGGCGGGCTTTGCGGCCGCGCGCGACACCGCGCCGGCACCGCGACGCCTTCTGGCGAGGCTGGCGCTTGGTCGGCCTCGACGGCACCCAATTCAGTCTGATCAACACGCCGCAGATCACGGCGACCGTCAAGAAGGCTCGCACGCGCCGGGGGCGGGCGGCGTTCGCCAAGATCACGACCGCGGTTCTGTTGGAAATCGGGCTGCACAATCCGCTGGCCGCGGCGGTTGGGCGCAAGGACGAATCGGAGTGGGCGCTGGCCCAACGGCTGCTCGCGCAGCTGCCGAAGCGCGTGTTGCTGTTGGGCGATCGCTTGTATGGGGTCACGGCCTTCGCGTACGTGGCACAGGCCGCGTGCCGGCGGGTGGGCAGTCATTTCTTGCTGCGGGCCTCCCGGTCGGTCAAGCCTCGCGTGATCAAGCGACTCCCCGATGGCAGTCGGCTGGTACAGCTCCCCGTGCGGGCCCCGCGCAATCCGAACCACATTCTCGAGTGGCTCGAGGTGCGCGAGATTCGCGTCCAGGTGGGGCGCAACGGTCAGCGCGCCCACGCATTGCGGTTGTGGACGACGCTGCGCGATCCGCGCACGGCCCCCGCGCTGGATCTCGCGCGCGTATACGCGCGCCGCTGGGAGCACGAGCTGTACTTTCGCGAAATCAAACGCCAGCTGCGCCGGACCGCGGTCTTGCAGAGTCACACCGTGGAAACCGGCGCGCAAGAGATCGCCGCGATTGTCTTGGCCAGTGCCGTCATCGCCAGCGAACGCGCGCGCGCGGCCACTGGCCACATCCCGGCGCTGCGGGTGAGCTTTGGGCAGGTGCTGAACGTCATTCGCGGCATGTGGCTGTTCTTTGGACCGTTCGACGACGTCTTTACGGACCAGCAGAAGACCCGCGTCGTTCGTCGCGGGCGCGCACTCATCCGCCGCAGTGTGCTCGCGCCTCGGCGGCCACGCACCTGTCCGCGGGCCGTGCGCCAGCCCGTGACGCGCTGGCCGCGCCTCCTGCGACCCGAATCGATCGACGCACCGTGGCAGCTTCAAGTCGTATGACTCGGAGACACCGAATTTCCGAAAGGCATTGAGCCTAGCCGTGGGCTGGGTTCCACCGTACTGTGAACCGTCGAGCGCCTGCCTCGGTCTAGCGTGAAAACCCCGCGAGAGCCACCAACACGGCGTCCGTAGCGGCATCAATCGCCGTGGCGTCGAGGTTGTAGTTGTTGGCGATGATGCAGAAGGCCAGCGGCTCGCCGGTCCCGGCCGTGACATAGCCGGCGATGGCCCGGGCGTTGGCGAAC
>JBQTIE010000387.1:0-27394 GCA_052389315.1 Acidobacteriota bacterium | reverse complement strand
GATATAAATGAACGAACATTAAATTCATGGCCAGGCCCCCCAACGCCGACGGGCAGCGCACGCGCGAGGCCATCCTCGACGCGGCCCTCACGCTCTTCGCCGACAACGGCTACTTCGGCACCAGCCTCCGTGACGTCGCCGGAGCCGTCGGCGTGCGCGAGAGCGCCCTCTACAACTACTTCGCGAGCAAGGAAGCCCTCTTCGACACCCTGCTCACCGTCGAAGCCACGTCGCGCAACGAACAGCTGGCGGCGCTGGTCGATCGGACGGACCTCGATGCACGCCGGACCCTCGAACACCTGGCGATCCAGACGCTCGACGGCTATGCCACCCCGCGACAGCAACGCGTGTTTCGCATCCTGATGAGCGACGGCATTCGGTTGGCGCGGGACGGCCGCATCAACCTGATCGAGCGCATGAGCGGCGGCCGCCTCCACCTCGAAGAGCTGATGCGGCGCCTGACACTCGGGGGCGAGCTGCGGCGCGCCGACCCCCTCGTGCTGGCGGTCGAGTTCATGGGGCCGCTCGTCCTCTGGCGGCACCTGCAGGCCATCGGCATGGCCGTGCCCGTCGTCACCAACCGCCGCGCGTTTGCCCGCGCGCACGTACAGCAGTTCCTGCAGGGCGCCTCGAGACGCGCGGCCACCCCCGCGACGAGCCAACGGGCCCACCGCTCGCCCTCACGCCGCCGGCGCCCGGGCTCTTCCCACCCTCAGCCCAAGTTCGTCTAAGGAGTGTCTCGTGCTTCCAGGCCGTGTGCGAAACGTGTCAGCGGTGATCCTCCTCGGGGTGCTCGTCTCTGCCTGCGCGGATCGTGAGGCCGCCGACGTCGAGAAGGTGGACGCCCCGGCGCCGCTTCCGGTGGAGTTCGCGGTGGCGGTCGAGGAGTCGATCGCGCGCTTCATCAGGGTCTCGGGCACGCTCATCGCACAGGAGGAAGCGGGCGTGGCCGCCGAAGTGGCCGGCCGCGTCGTGGCGACGCCCATCGAACGCGGGACGAAAGTCGCGCGTGGCGCGGTCTTGATCCGTCTCGACGCGACCGATGCGGATGCGCAGGCGCGCGAGGCAGAGGCCAATGCGGCCCAGATCGAGGCGCGGCTCGGCACGGGCGGCGGCACGGCGTTCGACGTGGAGCGCGTGCCCGAGGTGGCCAACGCCCGAGCGTCCTTCGATTTGGCCATCACCGAATTCGCCCGCATCAAGATGCTGAAGGAAAGCCAGCTCGTGTCGCAGTCGGAATTCGACCAGCGCCAGGCTCAGGTCGAGTCGGCGCGGCGCCAATACGAGGTGGCGCGCAACGGCGCCGAGCAGCAGTTTCAGGCGCTCATGGCGGCCCGTGCGCGCGTGGCCCTGGCGAGGAAGGCGGTCGCCGACACGACCGTCCGGGCCCCCTTCGAGGGTGTCGTCGCCGAGCGCCTCGTCTCGGTGGGCGACTATGTGACGCGCGGCACCAGGATCGCGTCGGTCATGCGCATCGACCCCCTCCGACTGGAACTCACGGTGCCCGCGCAGTATCTCAGCGACGTCGGCGTCGGCCGGACCGTCACTCTCGAAGTCGATGCGCACCGAGGGGAGACCTTCGCCGGCGAGGTGCGCTACGTGTCGCCCGCGGTCAAGTCCGACTCGCGGGCCTTCGTGGTCGAAGCCATCGTGTCCAATGCCGACTCCCGGCTCAAGCCCGGGCTGTTCGCCACGGCGCGGATGGCGCAGGGGGAAAGCACTCCTGCGGTGCTGGTGCCCGCCAGCGCCGTGCGGACGACGGCCGGCACGTCGCGGGTGTTCGTCGACGTGGGCGGGCGCGCCGAAGAGCGGATCGTCACCACCGGCGTCACGGTCGACGACCGCGTGGAAATCACCAGCGGGCTCGCCGCCGGCGCCCGGGTGGTGGTCACCGGGGTCGCGACGCTGTCGGACGGCGCCCCGATCACCGCCGCGAGGTAGCGACATGCAACGGCTGGCCGAACTCTGCGTCCGTCGTCCCGTGTTCGCGTGGGTGCTGATCCTCTCGCTCACGGTGGTGGGTGCGTACGCGTTCACCAGGCTCGGCGTGGATCGTTTCCCCAACGTCGACATTCCGTCGGTCGTCGTCACGACCCGGCTGCCCGGCGCGGCGCCCGAACAGATCGAGACCGAGGTCACCGACAAAATCGAGGAGGCCGTCAACACGATCAGCGGCATCGATCAGCTCAGCTCGAACTCGTCGGAAGGGGTTTCGCAGGTCATCATCTCCTTCGTCCTCGAGAAGGACGCCGGGATCGCCGCCCAGGAGGTCCGGGACAAAGTCAACCGGGTGATTCCGGTGCTGCCCCGCACCGCGCTGCAGCCGGTCATCGAGAAAATGGACCCGACCGCGTCGCCGGTCCTGACCCTGGCGATTACGGCACAGCAGCCGCTGCGCGACATCACCGAGTACGCCGACAAGGTCCTGCGGCGCCAGCTCGAGAGCTCGGACGGTGTCGGCCAGGTCGTCGTGATTGGCGGCCGTAACCGGCAAGTCAACGTATGGCTCGACGCCGAGCTGTTGCGCGCGCGCAACCTGAGCGTCAACGACGTCTCCCGGGCGCTGCAGTCACAGAACATCGAGGTGCCCGGAGGGCGCATCGAGCAGGGCGCCCAGTCTGTCGTGCTCCGGACACGCGGACGGGTCGATACCATAGACGGCTTCGGAGACGTGGTCGTACGCCGTGTGGGCCAGCATCCGATCCTGCTCCGCGACGTGGCCGCGATCGAGGACGGGATGGTGGAGGCCCGCACGCTGGCCACCATCAACGGCGATCCCACGGTGCTGCTGCAGATCAGGAAGCAGTCCGGCACCAACACCGTTGAGGTCGCCAACGGCCTCAAGGCGCGTCTGGCGGCGCTCGACGACTCGCTCCCGGCGGGGTACCAGATGCGCATCGTGCGCGACGAGGCCGAGTTCATCGAGGCCTCCATCGCGGCGGTGCAGGAGCACCTCGTCGTCGGGTCGCTGCTCGCCGCCGTGGTCGTCCTGCTCTTTCTCGGCAATCTGCGATCGACCGTCATCGCCGCGATCGCCATTCCCACGTCCATCGTCGCCACCTTCGCGCTCATCTGGTACATGGGATTCACGCTCAACATGCTCACGATGCTGGCCCTGACGCTCTCGGTCGGCATCGTGATTGACGATGCGATCGTCGTGCTCGAGAACATCTACCGGTTCATCGAAGAGAAGGGCATGCCGCCGATGCAGGCGGCCGTCGAAGCCACCAAGGAGATCGGCCTGGCCGTCATGGCCACGACGCTGTCGCTGGTGGCCATCTTCGCGCCGGTGGGCTTCATGAGCGGCATGGTGGGACGATTCATGCAGAGTTTCGGGCTCACGATGGCGTTTGCCGTGATGGTGTCCCTGTTCGTGAGCTTCACGCTGACGCCGATGATGTGCGCCTACTGGCTGAAGCCAGGCGCCACGCCGTCAGGCGGCCGTCACCGCGATTCCCGGCACTCGCCGCTGTTTGCGCCGATCGATCGGTGGTACACCCGGCTGCTCGAATGGGCCATGGCGCGCCGCGGGCTGGTCGCCGCCGCGACGATCGTCGTGCTGCTGGCCAGCGTGCCGCTGTTTCAAATCGTCAACGTGAATTTCATGGCGGTCGATGACCAGTCGCAATTCGAGGTCACGCTGCGCGCGCCCGAGGGCGCCAGCCTGGCGGCCACCGACGTGGTGGCCAACCGCGTCGCCGCGTCCATTCGCCAGATTCGCGAGGTGGACTACACGCTCATCACCGTCGCGGGCGACGCGGCGGCCTCACAGAACAGCGCCAACCTCTTCGTCAAGCTCGCGCCGCTTCATGATCGGCGCCGGGATCAGTTCGCCGTGATGGCGGAGGTTCGCGACAGCATTCTGCCCGAGTTCATCTCCAAGGGCCTTCGCGCCGCCGTTCAGAGCTCCGGCGGGCCCGGCGGTGGGGGAGGGGACATCCAGTTCGTGCTGCAAGGACCGGATCTCGATGGCCTCGAGCGGTACAGCCAGGATCTTCGGGCCAAGGTCGCCGAGATCCCAGGCCTGGTGGACGTCGACACGTCGCTCAATCCGGGGAAGCCTGAGCTGTCGGTGCGCATCAATCGGCCGCAGGCGGCCGACCTCGGGGTGGCTGTCGGCGACGCGGCCGAAGCCCTGCGCCTGCTGGTCGGCGGCGATTCGGTGACCACCTTCAACGAGGCGGGGGAACAGTATGAGGTGCTCCTGCGGTCGAGGCTCGAGGATCGCACCACCGCGGCGGCCATCGCCGCCCTCCCCGTGCCTTCGTCTCGCCTCGGCATCGTGACGCTCGACACCATCGCGACCTTCGAGCCGGACGCGGCTCCGGCGACCATCAGCCGCATCGCGCGCCAGCGGCAGGTCACGATCACCGCCAACATGCTGCCCGGCGTCTCGCAAGCGGCCGTTCAGGATCAGATCACTGGCCTGGCGGCCGGTCTGGGCCTCGGGCCCGAGTATCGAAGCGGCTTCACCGGCCGTTCAAGAGAGCTGGACCGAACGGCCACGGCGTTTCTCTCCGCGATCCTGTTGTCGTTGATCTTCATGTACTTGATTCTCGCGGCACAGTTCGAGTCGTGGCTGCACCCGGTGACGATCCTGCTGTCGCTGCCGCTCACGCTCCCCTTCGCGCTGGTGGCCATCATCCTCTTCGGACAGTCCCTGAACATCTTTTCCGGGCTCGGGCTCCTCGTGCTCTTCGGCGTGGTCAAGAAGAACTCCATTCTTCAGATCGACCACGCCAATCAGCTGCGCGCGGCGGGGCTCGACACCTACCATGCGGTCATTCAGGCCAGCCGCGACCGGCTTCGACCGATTCTGATGACGACCCTGGCGTTCGTCGCCGGCATGGTGCCCCTCGTGTTGACCTCAGGCGTGGGAGCGGCGACCAACCACGCTATCGGCTGGGTCGTCATCGGCGGTCAGACGCTGGTGCTGCTGGTGACTCTCGTGGTCACGCCTGTCGCGTATTCACTCTTCGATGAGGCTCAGCAACGGCGCCTCCTCTCCGGGTGGGTCGGCCGGTTGCGGTCCAGGCGCGAAGCGGCCGACCCGGTGACGTCCTAGCTAGCCAGCTCCGAAGGCCAAAGTCGATCCGAGTGAGACAAGTTTTCGCGAATGGCCGCAGGAGATGGCCGGCCCCGTCGGAGCGGGGCCAAGACGACAACGAGGGCACGAGCGAGGCTGCTCAGCGGTTTGAGGCCTCCACCGTCGCCAGCAACGACCCCACGGGGACCAAACGCGGCACAGATGCCA
The DNA here is from genome assembly GCA_052389315.1 of Acidobacteriota bacterium. GTDB lineage: Bacteria > Acidobacteriota > Vicinamibacteria > Vicinamibacterales > UBA2999 > JACCSI01. The sequence continues at coordinate 22,140 of JBQTIE010000387.1, read as the reverse complement.
CCGTTTGGTCTCAGGCGCAGCTTCGCTGGTGTTCCGATTCAGAGATTCGGGACCCTGGCGCGGCTCCTCTCCCCGCGGGGAGCATGTGCCACCGCGGCACGGTGCTGGCTCCGCGAGACGTCCGGTAGGCCGTGCGAGCGGGTTTCTTCTATCCGCGTCAGCGAAAGCCCCGGGTAGAGTAGAGGCCGGGATGCAGTGCGACGTCCTGGTGATTGGCAGCGGCCCGGCCGGGGCCGCCGCGGCACGCCGAGCGGCGCTTCATGGGTACTCGGTGGTGCTCGTCGATGCCGCCACGTTCCCTCGCGACAAGGTCTGCGGGGACGCGTTGATTCCGGATGCGTTGCGCGCGCTTCACGAACTCGCGGTGACCAGTCGCATCGCACCCCTGGTTCACGAAGTGGCGGGTCTCCGGGTCCACGCGCCCAACGGGCGGCGAGTCAACGTGCCCGGCGCATCCTGGGTCGTGCCGCGGGCGCTGCTCGACGAGGCTTTACGCGAGGCGGCGGTGGAGGCCGGCGCGGTCTTTCACGCGCCCTGGAAGGCCGTGGCCCCGATCCTGGCCGGGACGACGGTGGCAGGCGCTCGTCTCCGACGGACTTCGGGCGACGCGGAGCTGAGCGTCCACGCACGCGTCACGATTCTCGCGACCGGGGCGTCGTCCGAGGCGCTGCGATCGTTCGGCGTGTGCCGGCGCATGACGCCCAGCGCGATGGCGGCGCGTCTCTACATCGACGTCGATCCCGCGGCGACAGCCTGCCCGTCCCACCTCGACATCGTGTACGACGCGCCGACGTGTCCGGGGTACGGGTGGGTCTTTCCGGCGCCCGGCGGCCGGTTCAACGTCGGTGTCGCGTGCTTCTACGACGCCCGTCGGCGGCCGGTCCCGCGCAATCTGCGCATCCTTCTCCAGCGGTTTCTCGAACGGTATCCACCTGCTGTCGATCTGGTGCGGCGCGCCCGGTCGATCTCCCCGCTCAGAGGTGCCCCCCTCCGGACGGCCATGTGCGGCGCGGACTTCGCGCGCCCGGGCCTGCTGGTGGTCGGCGATGCCGCCGGTCTCACGTATTCGTGCACGGGCGAGGGCATCGGCAAGGCGCTCGAGAGCGGCATGTTGGCGGCCGATGTCATCGCCGCCGCCTCGTCGCGGTCGGCTGCCGCCGCGGACGCGATCGCACAAACCTTCGCGCGGGAGCTGGCCGCGAGCTACGCGCGGACCTACGAATCGTACCGGCGCGCCCAGCGGTGGTTGAGCAGCCCGCTCAGGGCGAACCTGCTGGCGTGGCGGGCCAACTCCAGCAGCTTTGTTCGGCACGAGCTCGAAGCGATGTTCGCCGGCCGCGGCGGCCAGCACCGGCTGTTTTCACCCCTCGGCCTCGTCCGCGGTCTGGTCGCCTAGCACGCGCGGGAGATCGACGTCCGCGCCGCGCTCAGGCGGAGACATAATGGCCCGGGCCGCCCGACGGCCTCCACGTTGCTCACGAACCGAGGCCGCCCTTGACCTTCGATTTGCCGCAGAACCCCTCACTGAAGCCCGCGCCGCCCGCGATCTGGCGCTGGCTGATTCTGGTGGCCGTCAGCGTCGCGATGTTCGGGAACTATTACGCGTACGATTCGATCGCACCCGTTGCCGACACGCTCCAGCGCCAGCTCGGTTACAGCGACACGCAGATCGGCTGGCTCAACGCCGTCTACAGTTTCCCCAACGTCATCATGGTCCTGATCGGCGGCATCATCGTCGATCGCGTCGGGACGCGGCTCGCCACGCTGGTCTTCACGATCATCTGTCTCGTAGGCACCGTGTTGACCGCTATTTCGTCCTCGTTCTTCGTGATGTCGGCGGGGCGTCTCATCTTCGGGCTCGGGGCCGAGTCGATGATCGTCGCCGTGACCGTCGTGATCGGCCAGTGGTTCGTCGGCCGCCAGCTCGGCTTTGCCTTCGGCATCAACCTCAGCATCGCGCGCGCAGGGTCCTACAGCGCCGATCTGTCGCCGAGCTGGTTCACCTCTTTGTACGAACAGGGCTGGCAGCCGCCGCTATGGCTGGCGGCGGGCCTGACCTTCGTCGCCGTGGTTGCCGCCGCCGTGTACTTCGTGATGGAACGCCACGCCAGCCGCCACTATCGGCTGGTCGCCGCGGCTGAGACGGACAAAGTCGTCTGGAGCGATATCAGGCGCTTCGACCGCTCGTATTGGTACATCGTCGGGATCTGCGTCACGTTCTACTCGGTGATCTTCCCCTTCCGCAGCACGTTCGCCATCAAGTACTTCCAGCACGCGCACGGCCTGTCGCTCCAGGACGCCGGTGCCATGAACGGGTATGTCTTCCTCGCCGCGATCGTGGCCACGCCGCTGTTTGGCTTGCTGGCCGACCGGATCGGCCGTCGCGCCTGGCTCATGGCCTTTGGTTCGCTGCTCCTCGCGGGAGTCTTTCCCCTCCTTGCCTACACCGAGTACTCGCTGTGGATCTCCACCGCCATGATCGGAATTGCCTTCTCGCTGGTGCCGGCTGTCTTGTGGCCTGCCGTGCCCTATCTGGTCGCGCCCAACCGCCTGGGCACCGCGTTCGGATTGATGACGATGGTGCAGAACATCGGCTTGTTCGGCGCCAACCTCGGTGCGGGGGCGCTCAACGACCTGAGCGGTGCCGGTCCCGACAATCCCGGCGGCTACACCCCGATGCTCTGGATGTTCTTGATACTCAGCCTGGCTGGCTTTGCATTCGCCGCGGCGCTGCGCCAGCGTGAAAACGGCCCGCACGGGCACGGGCTCGAAACGATCACGGCAAGTGACGCCGACCTCAAGCCGGCACGATAGGTGCCGGTGCCGGTGCGGCATGGACGACGCGCCTCAGTATTCGCTGAATATGCGTTGAATCTCGTCGCGCGCCTGCGTGCGCGTCAGCGCCAGCATGAGGAGGATGCGCGCCTTGAGCGGGGCGTGATCTTCGGCGGCGACGGTGAATCGTCGCCGTGTGTCCTGTGCGGTGTTCGACGGTCCCGTCCCGGTCCCCGTGCTGCGTGCCGGAGGAACCCGGCCGGAACCCGTGCGGGTGCTCGTGACGATGACCACACCCCGTTCGGCGGCGTAGGTCAACCCGTCGTTCTGCGTGCCGCTCGCCGCCCCCGCTCCGGCTCCTGCCACGACGATGCCCCGTGCGCCGGCATCGACCGCGGCCTTGATGAGATCGGCGGGGGCGTCCTGATACACCATGATCACGTCGACGCGCGGTAATGCCCCGAGCGCGCTGACATCGAACTCGCTCTGCGCCGTGTGCCTCTGCAACGGCCGGCGAAAAAACGCGACGCGATCCCGATCGACGACGCCGAGCTGACCGTACTCGCGGCTGCGGAAGGTTTGCACCCTGAGGGCGTCCGTCTTCTGCACGTCTCGGGCCGAATTGATCTCGTCATTGAGGACCACGAGCGTGCCCATGCCTCGCGCTCCTGCGTCCGCGGCCACGCGCACGCCCTGGAACAGGTTCGCCGCACCCTCGTAGCCGAGCGTGCTGGGGTTTCGCATCGAACCGACGACGACGACGGGCCTGGGATCCCTCACCGTCAGATGCAGGAAGAACGCCGTCTCTTCCAGGGTGTCGGTCCCGCTCGTCACGACGATGCCGGCCAGAGCCTTGTCAGCGGCGTACAGCTCGTTCACCCGGCGCGAGAGTTTCAGCCATTGGTCGAGCGTCAGCTGGCTGCTCGCGACGTTCGAGAACTGTTCATGCGTGAGCGTGGCGACGCGCTCGATCCCCGGAAGCGAGGTGGCGAGGTCTTCCGCCGTGAGCCGCCCGCCATCGCGGTTGGAGATCGTGCCTCCGGTGGCCACCAGGTGCACGTGTGGGGGCGCCTGGGCTGGCGTGGACACCATCAGCCCTGCCCATGCGCACGCTACAAGAAAGATGCGGCGCGTCACGCGTCGATGAGACTCGGAGTGGCGACGGACATGAGGTGTCATTGCCTCCCGGCGCCGTTATACACCATCACGAGCCAACGCCTCAGTTGTTCGGCCGCCTGTTCGGGGGTCGCTCCGTAAAAAGGCATCAGCGCCGTCGGCATTCCGGGGAGGCGTGCGATCTGGGCCCGCCATCCGCTGTCGGCGACAGGCCGCACCTCGATCAGGTACGTGCGGCCGGCGATCTGATGTTCGTAGCGATGAACGTCCACGGGCTTGGAGGCTGCCCGTCCGCACGCGGCGCGGATCCGAGGCGGGGAGACTTTCTCACGGGCGCGACAGTCGATTCAAGCGAAGCCGGAAACGAAGATCGGCAGGCGGTGACTCGGGCACAGCTTTTGGGCCAGAAGGGGCTGCAACCTTTTTTTTTCTGTCTAGACATCCACAGCGTTTCCACGACTCGTCCACAGGATTTCCACAGATGGTCCGTCGCGCGCCGTCGGAGGGCGTTTCGTGTACCCTGAAACTTCGTATATGGCCGCGCGCCGCTGGTCGATGGCGTTCCTCTTGGGTTGTACCGTGCCCGCGACCGTGCTGTCGCAGGGCGCGCCACCGCCCTTGTATCGCGTCTTTCTGGCCGATGGCTCGGCCCTGGCGAGCTTTGGGGAGTGGGCACGGGTGGACGAGCACATCATCTTCTCGATGCCTCGAGCCGCGGGCGCTGGGCCGGCCGACCTGCACCTGGTCTCGTTGCCCGTGCAGCGCGTCGATCTCGCACGCACCGAGCGCTACGCCCGCGCCGTGCGCGCGGCCACCTACGCCGCGAACCGCGGCGAAGCCGACTTCGCGCGGCTCAGTGCCGAGGTGGCGCAGGTGCTCAACCGCGTGGCCCTGCTGACCGATCCGGCCGCTCGTCTTGCAGCCGCCGAGAGTGCGCGCCGGTCGCTGGCGGACTGGCCGGGCGGCCACTTCGGGTTTCGCAGCACGGAGGTGCGCGAGATCCTTGGCGTGCTCGACGAGGTCATCGCCAGCCTGCGCGCGGCAGCCGGCCTCGGTCACTTCGACCTCGCCCTGACCGCGCGCACCGCCGAGCCGCCTCCCGAGCCGCTGCTCGAGGCCCCCGACAATGGCGACGTGGTCCGGCAGCTCATGGCCGCGTCGGCAGCCGTGACCACACCTGCCGAGCGGGTGTCGCTGCTGCAGTCGGTCGTCGAGCTGATCGATCGGGCGATCGATGCCCTGCCGTCCGGCGTCGCGGCGACCATTCGCAACACGGCACTCGGTGGAATCGCGGAGGTAAGGAAGATCGACGGCGCCTACACGCGGCTTCGCACATCGATCCTGGCCGAGGCCGCACGGCACGCGGCTCGTGCCGACGTCCGCGGTCTCGAGCGCCTGCAACGCCGGGTGCGCGACGAGGACACACGGCTTGGTGCCCGGCGTCCCGATGACGTGGCCGGCATGGTCGCGACGCTTGCCGCCCATCTCGACGTCGCCCATCGCCTCCGCCTGGCCCACGACCAATGGCTGCTGCGCGCCGACGGACTGCGCACCTATCAGCGGTCAGTCGAAACCCACCTGCGGGTGCTCGACGCCTCGCACGCCTCGCTCGACGACATTCGCACGCTCGCCGGCCCGCCGCCGCATCAGCTGCGGCCGTTGGCGCAACGGCTGTCGCGAGCCAGCCGGCACCTCGGCCTGGTGAAGCCCCCGCCCGAGCTCGCGTCGGTGCACGCCTTGTTCCGCAGCGCGTACGAGTTGGCCGAGAACGCCGTGCAGTTGCGGCTGGATGCGGCCCGGGTCGCCGACGTGGACCTCGCGCGTCAGGCGGCCTCGGCGGCGTCCGGCGCCATCATGCTGATGGCCCGCGCGCGCACCGATCTCGAGGAGGCCCTGCAGCCGCCCACGCTGGCCGTTGCCCCCGCGACGAAACAGCCGTGATCACTCCCCGGCAGACCCGGATCCTTCGCGTCCCGGACCTCGCGGCGTTTCGCACCACGCTGACCGACTGGATCCTGGCCCTGCCTCCGGAAGCGGCCTTCGACTCGTGTGTCCTGGTGCCGACAGGCGCCGCGGGGGACCAGCTGCGACGAACGGTCGAAGACCGGGCGTTCGAAGCTGGGCAGCAGGTCGTGACCTGGCCGCGGCTAGCCACTCGGGCCGCTTTCTACGAAGAGCTGGCCATACGACTCGAGACCCCGGCGGCACTGCTCTCGTCCATCGACCGCGAGGTGCGCCTTTCCGCCTCCGCCGGCGCAGTGATGGCGACGGGCCTGACGCCTCCCTTCGAGTTGCGGCCCGGACTCGTCCCGGAAATCGTGGGGTTGTACGACGAGATTCGCCGGCTCGGCCGGACAATCGACGACTTTGCCCGCAACGTGGGCGACGACCTCGCACGCGACGAGCTGACCGATCGCGGAGCCGCTCAACTGCTGCGCCAGACGCGGTTCCTGACGGCCGTATTCCAGGGCTACGAGGCAAGCCTCGGCGGCCGCGTGTGTGACGAGCACACCCTCCGGGATCGCCTGCGTCGCGAGCGGCCCTCCCGCCCGCTTCGTCACCTGCTGGTCACCGTTGCGGATTACGTCGTGGACGCCAATGGGCTGTGGCCTGCCGACTTCGACCTGATGGCGCGCCTGCCGGACTTGGAGCACGTCGACATCGCCTGCACGGAAGCCGTCCTGGGCGCCGGGCTGCTCGAACGGTTGCATCGGCTGCTCCCTGATCTCCGAGAACATGTCCCGGTCACCGCCGCGAGTGTGCGACCGTGCCTTGTCGTTCCGGAGCGTGAGGGTGGGCGTGGATCGACCCCGGCGTTGATCCACGAATACCGCGATCGTGAAGAAGAGCTGACTGCGCTGGCGCGACGGCTGAAGTACGAGCACCAGCAGGGGGCAGCGTCCCTGCTGCACCGCACGGCGGTCGTCGTCCAGCGCCCGCTGCCGTACCTGTACCTGGCGCGGGCGGTCTTTGCGGATGCTGGGATTCCGTTCGAAGCACGCGATACGCTGCCGCTGGCTGCCGAACCGTACGCCGCCGCAGTCGACGTGGTGCTCGAGGCGGTGGCCAGCGACTTCTCGCGCGCCGCGTTGCTGGCCCTGGTTCGTTCTCCTCACTTTCGCATCCGCGCTCCCGCCGCGGCAGGTGATGCGCCAGAGGAGAGGCATCCCGAAGGATTACCCGAGGGTTCCATTGCGGCGTGCGATGCCGCGATGGCGGAATCGCGCTATCTGGGCGGGCTGAAGCGTCTCGCGCAGTTGGTGGAGGAGTGGGGACGCATCTCCGAGCCCTCCACGCGCGAGCTGCGGCGGCGCCAGCAGGCCTGGCCCGCCGCGGCCGGTCTGATCGCGGCGGTTCGCCCTCTTGAAGGCCTCGCTCAGTCGCGGCGGGCGACCGACCAGGTCGACGCGCTCGTCACGTGGCTGAGACGGTTCGACCGCCCTTCGGCGGACGCACGGCGGGCGCGCGTTCGCACGGCCGTGCTTGGCGCGCTCGTCGCCCTCGGCGATGCGTATCGCCGGTACGATCCTCACTGGGAAGGAGACATCACGTGGCTCACCGCGACGCTGCGGCGCCTGCTGGGCAGCCGGACGTTCGCACTGGAGACGGGCACCGCAGGCCTGCAGGTGGTCGATGCCCAGGCAGCGCGCTACGGAGAGTTCGACGACATCCAGCTAGTCGGTCTGATTGACGGCGAGTGGCCGGAGCGTGCGCGGCGCAACGTGCTGTACCCGGGTGCACTCCTCGCCTCGCTGGCTCCGCAGCCGGCGGCGCCCGAACCGTCGGCTGCCGAGCGAGACCGCGTCCGCGGTGCCCGTGCGTTCTTCAAGGACCTCGTCTGTGCGGCACGCGAGCGGGTCAGGCTGTCGGCCTTCCTCCTCGAATACGACGCGGTCGTCGAGCCCTCGATGCTCGTGGAGGACGTCGCAGGCTTCGGACTGTCGACGGAGGTGAAGGCTGAGCGCGCCGTGCGTGTCCTGCGATCGGAAGCACTGGCCCTGGTGCCGCCTCGGCTCGAAGGGGTTCCCTCAGCTGTCGCCCTGTGGGCTGCCGCGCGCGCCACCCCCGATCCGAGGGCCGCTTCGTGCTTCCGAGGGGACGCAGGACCCTGGCGCATGCACAGGGTGTCGGTGAGCCGCATCGAACGATACCTGGACTGTCCCTTTCGTTTCTACGCCTCCGAGGTTCTCAGGCTCGAGGAGGAGCCAGAAGACGAAGACACGCGAACTCCGCTCGAGCGGGGACGCTTCTTGCACGAACTCTGGGAGCAGTTTTTCCGGGCGTGGCAGGCCCGGGGACACGGCCGGATTGAGCCGCAACGGCTGGCCGACGCACGTCGTCTCTTCGAGCAATTGTGCGAGGAGGCCTTGGCGAGGCTGCCGGTCACCGAGGCCGGCATCGAGCGCGACCGGCTGTTGGGAACGGCTCTCAGCCCGGGCATCGCGCACCGCGTGTTCGCGATGGAGGCACAGCGCACCGAGTCGATCGTCGAGCGTCTGCTGGAGTTCCCGTTGCGCGGCGACTTCGTTCTGGAGGCCGGTGACGGTACGCAGCGCTCGGTCACGCTCAATGCCAAGGTTGATCGCATCGACCTGCTCGAGGGCGAACGGCTCCGGGTGATCGACTACAAGTCCAAGCGGACGCCCGACCTGAAGCAGGCGCTTCAGCTGCCGCTCTACAGCCTGCTTGCGCGTAACTCTCTACGCGACCGCGACGGCCAGCGCTGGGAGATCGCCGAAGCCCTGTATGTGTCGTTCGAAGGTGCGAGGCCGGTCGTGCCGATGTACGTCCGCGGGCGCAGCACGGAGGACCTCATCGTCGCTGCGCAGGATCGCTTTCTGACCGCGCTCGACGACATCGCGGCCGGGTTGTTTCCTCCACGCCCGGCCAAACGGTCGCTCTGCGGGCCGTGCCCGTATCGCACGGTGTGCCGGCTCGACATCGTCGAGGCGCCCGAGGCATCCGGTGACTGAGCAGCCGAGATTCGACTTCGATCGTGATCGCGGCGACGCTCGGGACGCCGAGGCGCGTCGTCTCGCCGTCGATCCGACGCGAAATGTGGCCCTCGAAGCCTCCGCTGGCACCGGCAAGACGCGGGTGCTGGTTGAACGCTACGTCAGGCTGATTCTGGCGGGCGTCCACCCGCGGCACATTCTCGCGATCACTTTCACTCGGAAAGCTGCCGCAGAAATGCGGCAGCGCGTCCTGCAGGAGCTTGCGAATCGTCGCCGGGAGGGCGCACTCACGCCGGAGAGATGGCGCGAGCTTGCAGAGAGCGCCGGCGACGTCACGATCTCGACCATCGATGCCTTCTGTCTGGCCCTGCTCCGTGAGTTTCCGCTCGAGGCCGACGTCGACCCGGGGTTCGAGCTGGCGGATGAGACCGAGACGCCGCGGCTGATCGACGCGGCGCTCGACCGCTCGCTCCGCATCGGCCGAGCCGTGGCGCTCGACGACCCGGAGGTGGCCCTGCTGTTTGGGGAGCTCGGCGAATTCCGGCTGCGCGCGGGGCTGGCGCGCCTGATCGACCGCCGGCTCGTCACCTGGCCGGCGCTTCACGCCTACGCTGGCCGTACGCCACGCGTCACGATCGCCGACGCCAATCGACGGCTGCTCCTCCGCCTGCGTGCCGCGTTTGCCACAGTGTCCGGAGGCGTGGACGGGTTCGTGGCGAGTGGCCCCGCCCATCCCGACTTTCAGCTGCTGACGGACGATCTGCGTCAGCTCCTGGCCGAACCGCCCCCGGCTCCGCCGGCGGTCCAGGCCCTGCTCGAACGAGTCCGCGACCACCTGCTGACCAAGAGCGGCGAGCCGCGCAAGCGGATGGTGCAGAAGAAGGCCGAGTTCTCGTCCGCCGCGCATTACCAACGGCACGCTGGGGCCGTAGCGGCGCTGGGCCCTCACCTCGTGCAGGCCCTCGATGCGTATCGCCAGGACATCAACCGCGTCCTCGCGCGTGGCGTCCAGCGCCTGTTTGCCGTGGCGCTCGAGCAGTATCGCCGGACGCTCGTCAAGCACGGCTTGCTCGACTTCACCGACCTGCTCCAGCGGAGCCTGGCGCTGCTCGACCAGATGGACGAGTTCTCGCGCAGCCGCTACAAGCTTGAAGCACGGTATCAACACGTGCTGGTCGACGAGTTCCAGGACACGAGCCGCGCCCAGTGGGCACTGGTCGAGCGGCTCGTCAAATCCTGGGGCGCCGGACACGGTCTGAGCGAGGGAACGCTGGAACCGTCGATCTTCATCGTCGGGGACCGCAAACAGTCGATCTACGGATTTCGTGACGCCGACGTCGCCGTCCTGGACGAAGCCGCCCGGTACATCGCCGCGCTCCGGCCGGGCAGCCAGGTGCGTTCGGCAATCACGCGCAGCTTCAGGGCCGTGCGAGAGCTACTCGCGTTTGTCAACGACCTGTGCGCGGCGATCGAGCGCGTCCCGGATCGGCCGGACGCCTTTCGGTACGGGCTCGACGATGTGTTCCCGCTGGCGGAAGTGGAGGCGTCGGAATCCGACGGCTTGACGCTGGTGGCTGCCGCATCGGACCCCCAACAGGCCAATCTCGTGGCGGACGAGATCGCCCGTCTGCTGACGGCCGGCGTGAGCGTCCGCGATCGTGACAGTGGTGCGCGACGAACCGTTCGCCCCGGCGACATCGCCATCCTCTTCAGGACGCGCGAAGGGCATCGGCTGTTCGAAGACGCCCTGTCGCGGCGACGAGTTCCCTTCTACGTGTACAAGGGACTGGGCTTCTTCGACGCTGACGAGATTCGAGACGTGCTCGCGCTATTGCAGTTCTTGGCGCGCCCGAGTTCCGACCTGCATGCTGCGGCGCTCCTGAGATCGGGCATCATCCGGCTGACTGACGAGGCGCTGAAGAGGCTGGCGCCCGCGCTGTCGCGCGCCTTGCTCGATCCCGAGCCGCCATCCGTGTTCGGCGACCTGCATCCGCTCGACCAGCAACGCTTGCGCCTGGCGCGCGCGTCCGCCTCGGCGTGGGTCGATCTCGTAGACCGCTTGCCGCCGGCCGAGCTCCTCGATCGCGCGCTCGACGAGTGCGCGTACGTCGTCGAGCTGTCCGAGGGGTCGGCACGGCAGGCCCGCGAGAACCTCAAGAAGATTCGCGGCCTCGTGCGGCGGATCCAGAATCGCGGCTACGCCTCGCTCGAGCGCATCGTCGAGTACCTGTCGACGTTGGTCACCGGAGGCGACGAATCCAACGCCATCGTTGACGCCCGCGACGCGGTGAACCTCATGACCGTCCACGCGGCCAAGGGCCTCGAGTTCCCGGTCGTCTTCGTCGTCAACCTCCAGAAGGGCAGTGGGGGCGCACCGGACCCGATTCGTGTGTTTCCCGCCGCGCTCGACGACGCGCCGGGGGAAGCCGCCCAGGACGAGCCAGATGTCGCCATCGGGGATCACGAAGGCACGCGGGATCGGGAATTGGAGGCTCGAGAGGCTGAAGAGAGCAAGCGGTTGCTGTACGTGGCCCTGACGCGCGCGCGGGATCGCCTGTACCTGGGCACCACGCTGACGACGGACGGCCGCTTCGTCCCCGCCAAGGGTGGCCTTGGACGAATGCTGCCCGCGTCCTTCGCGGGGTTGCTGGCCACGGCGTCCGCGTCCGAGGCGCGATGGGCGGGCGCGAGCGCCGTGCATCGATGGCGGGTAGTGAACGACATCAGTGCCGATACGGTCATCGACCCGCCGCCGGCCGTGATACCGGCGGCCGACGACGAGTTCTCATGCCTCGCGCCCACGGGTCCAACCCGAGTCGCTGCGACGGCGACGTCAGACACCGCTGGATGGTCGCTGCCGGGCTCGAACCCGGACTCGCCATCTTCGCGTGAAGCGGGAACCCTGGTGCACCGGGTGCTGGCGAGTGGGATTCTGGAGCGCCCTGCGTCGGAAGACGCGGCGGCCCTGCACGACGCGCTGCGGGATGAGGAACGAGCCGATGCCGACCTGCCTGCGCTCATCGGGCGCGCCGTGACCGCCCTTGTCAGCCTGCGCCTGCGCGCAGACGTCGCGCCGCTGTTTCAGCGCCCGTCGAGCACGGCGGCGTGGCACGCACACGAGGTGGCCTTTTCGTTCGTCGAGCGCGGCACGATCGTGCACGGTCGCATCGACTGCCTGGTCAAGCATCGCGACGGACATGTCGAGGTGCTGGAATTCAAGACCGGCGCAGCCGAACCTGGACACGCTGCTCAGCTAGGCGTGTACGTCAGGGCGGCGCAGCTGATGTTCCCGGAGGCCCCGGTGACCGGCCGAATCGTGTACGCCACCGGCGCCGAGCAACTTTCCGCAACCCCGGGCGTCTAACCTTGTACCTGCCCGGCCGGCCGACGCTGAGGCTCGACCTCACGGCGGTGCGGGCGGGGCCGCTCGGGGCCCAGTCCTGCGAGCGGCTCCGCCAGAAGGGGGCCCGACGATGCGGAACGGGGTTCGCGCTCGACAATCCCTCTATTACACGCTCGATGCCCTCCACGCACTGCCGTGCGGGTGCGTGGCCGCGGTGTTCAGGGCGCCTTCCTTGGACCTCGAATTCGTGTCGCTCGAGGCCCGCGGGCCATTGTGCCTCCATGTCCAGCACCAGGCCGGCCGTATGCTCGAGCTGGAGTCGCCGTCGCCGGGGCTGCACCCCTGAGGCTGTCCTGGCACGGCTTTCGCGGCGGCGCCCTTTAGAAACCGGGGAATCGCGGGCGATTCGCGTTGCGTTGCCGCGAAGCCTTCTCGTACAATGCGAAGTTGCCCTCCGCGTTGATGGCGTGCTTCTTGCGGGAAACGCGGGATGGGAGGAGAGAGGAGCTCGACGGCGTGGCTTTGACGTGCCCGAACTGCGGGAATGCACGGAATTTTCAGGTAAAAACCCTTCAGATGCACGTTGTCCAGCTCGACGACGGTCGCGTGGAGGTGTCCGAGGAAAGCCGTCCGGCGGTGTTTGAAGTGCTGTGCGACGAATGCGAGACGGCACTCGACTTCGAACAGGCGGAGGACGCCCTGCGGAGGGAAGTGCTCTTGACGATTGGGGCGCGCTAAGCGCCCTCAGGCGGATTCTGTCGGCCCTTCGGCTTCTTCGCGGTGATCGCAGTCCGTGCAAACCCATTCCCAGACTCTCGTCACGACTTCCTGTGTCGATCCCGGCAATCGTACCACGGTCTCGCGCGAGTCGAGCTTCATGCGATCTCCGCACACCGGACAATCTTTGACCACCGCCATGAGACGAGGATCACTCTAGCACGACAGTCGAGGAAACCCGCCGCGACTTTCTGATGCTTTGACTTCGGCATCAACTGCGCCGCCGTGCAAGTCGTGGGCGGTCCCTGTGTGCCGTGGCTCGCCTTCGTCGACCTTGCGTGGCAGATCAGCCGACTTCGTCTTCAATTCCCAATCTGTGGTGTAGGCTACGGGCAAGGCAAAGCGTGAAACAGCAGTGGCGCGTCGAGGATTCGCGGATGGCCATCGAACGATCGTCGTCGTTCGAGCGGGACGTGCCTTGCGCATTGGCGGACGAGATCGCGATCGACTTTCCGGCCGTGAGCGAGAAAGTCGATCGGATGCGTGATGCATTCCTCGAGCAGGAGCATGGCAACCAGAGCTTGCTCGCGGAGATCCGTTTGTCTCGGCGGCAGGCAGGGACTGGCGCCGCGATCCCCCTCGACGTCCCCGTACGTTCGACCTGCCGCGGCTGCGGGGGTCGAGGCGAGGTCTGGGGAGAGGCCTGTGGTGCCTGCGCCGGGTCCGGCGACGCGTGTCACACGCAAAAGCTCACCGTCTCGGTGCCGCCGGGTGTGGCACATGGCGCCCGGTTCAAGTTCAGCGTTGCACGCCTGCGCGGCCCACGGACACACGTCGAAGTCCGCATCGCACTGACGTGAAACGGCACGCCGATTTTCTCGGCCTGCTGTATCTGGCCTGGGGCGCGATCTTCGCACTGGTGGGCACCGCGGGGTTCGCCCTCACCGCCGGAGCGTGGGCGATCGCCCGGGGGAGCGGGTCCGACCGCGTGGCTTCGGACCTTGCGGCGAACGTGACCGCCCTCACCTTCGGCGGGCTCGCGCTTCTGGCTTTCGTCTGGGGCCTGCTGCACCTGTGGCTGGGATCCGCGCTGGGCCGCTACCAGCCGCGCGCCCGCCTGCTGGCTCTCGGGTTCGCGCTGATCAACCTCGTGCTCTTCCCGTTCGGAACGGCCCTCGGGGCCTACGCGTGCTGGGTCCTGTTGAAGGAGGAGGGTCGCGCGCTGTATCTCGGACCTGCTCACGCCACCGACATCGGCGCCCGCCCGCCCGCCGACGGTTGACCGCCGTTGCTCAGGCCGGCGGAGGATCACTGGTCCCGGCCGGTGTCCAGGGACCACAGCGCAGTAGCCGCTTTCCGGCCAGCCAACCGCCGCGTGTCGCCCCGAAGCGCCGGATCGCCGCTTCGGCGTAGTGACTGCAGGTCGGCGTGAAGCGGCACTGGACGCCCATGCGAGTGTAGAGCGGAGAAAGCGTCCACTGATAGACGTGCACGAGGCCGACCAGGGCGCGCGCGAACCATTGTTCGGCCGGTGCTCGTCGCGCGTCGGTGCCCACCACGAGAGCGACGAGCAGCAGCAGGCCGCCCAGCCAGCGAGCCGCTCGGGACCGAACGGCTCGCTTCACGACGTCACGGAATGGACGCTCGTCCCAGACCCGTCGAACCTTCGACGCGGCTAGAACCGGTCCGCATACTGGCTGAGACCAGGGATGATCAGCCGCTGCCCGTTCATCCCCTTCATGATGGCCACGATGTGGACCACGAGGAAGGCGAGCCACAGGATTGGCGCAAAGAGGGCGACGATACAGCCGACCGTCCAGGCGAAGGTGAGGATCTGGAACGCGACCCAGAAAATCAGCTCAGCCACGGTCAACACGAGACCGTGCTTCGCGTGCCACTGAACCTCCCGGTCCTCCTTTTCAACGACGAGGGGAATCAGAGCGAGCAGCCAGAGATACGACAACAGGATCATGACGTTGCGATTGCTGGAGGGGGCCGTGCTCCCGGGCGTCGCGTCTGTCATTCGCTCTTCTCCTTGAATTCGGATACAGGTGGGCGCAGTCTACAGGCAAAGCGCAGCCTTGTCACCCCCAGGCAAAAGCCGATAAGCTGAGACTCGAGTCCCGAACTGGTCGCATGTCCCTTCCTCTGTCACCCGATGTCGTTCGCACGGCGCTCTCGACGCTCATCGACCCCGATCTGCGGCAGGACCTCGTCGCGGCAGGCATGGTCAAGGCCCTCGAGGTGGACCGTGGACAGGTGTCTTTCACCATCGAGCTGCCGACGCCGATCTCGCCGGCGCGAGAAGCGGTCCGCGAACAAGCACGCGCCGCAGTGGCCGCGCTCGATGGCGTCGAGTCGGTCACCGTCACGCTGACCTCGGTCATCCGGTCGGCCACCGCGCCTGAACACGGCCGGCCGCCGCTGCCCGGCGTCAAGAACGTGATCGCGGTGGGCGCCGGCAAGGGCGGTGTGGGCAAGACGACCGTCTCGGTCAACCTCGCCCTGGCGCTGGTCAAGTCTGGAGCTCGCGTCGGCATTCTCGATGGCGACATCTACGGTCCGAACGTGCCGCTGATGCTCGGGCTGCAGGCGCAACTCGCCAGCGACGGCGAGCAAATCCGCCCCGCCGAGAAGTTCGGCCTGCAGGTGGTGTCGATTGGATTTCTCACCGGCGACGACACGGCCGTCATCTGGCGAGGACCCATGGTCCACAGCGCCATTCAGCAGTTCTTTCGCGACGTGGCGTGGCGTGACCTCGACTACCTCATCATCGACATGCCTCCGGGCACCGGCGACGTGGCGCTCAGCCTGAGCCAGACCGTGCCCGTCGCCGGGGCGATCGTCGTGACGACGCCGCAGCAGGTGTCGCTGGCCGACAGCCGGCGCGCGGTGCGGATGTACCAGAAGCTCAACATCCCGACGCTCGGCGTGGTCGAAAACATGAGCTATTACACGTGCCCGAACTGTCATCACGAGCATGACCTGTTCGGCTTTGGCGGCGGCCAGCAGATGGCCACAGCCCTCGACGTGCCGTTCCTCGGACGGCTCCCCGTATATCAGCCGATCAGCTTGGGCAGCGACCGCGGGATCCCGCTCGTTGTCGCCGAACCTGACTCGGTCGCGACCAGAGCCTTCATGCAAGTGGCCGAACGTACCGCCGGCCAGGTGGCCCTTGCCGCCAACCGTAGCGCGCGCGCCAACAAGGGGAAGATTCCGCTGATTCCCATCCGATGAGCCCACGTGGAAGGAGACGAGAATGACGCGAGCCCTGGCACTGCTGATGTGCGCGACACTGACCCCGGTCATGATCGCGTCGGCGGCCGATTTGCCGTCGGCCTTGGTCGATCCCTACCTGCAGGTCCAAACCGCGCTCGCCGGAGATCAAATGAGCGGCCTGCAAGCGCACGCGCAAGCGATTGCGACCGCCGCCCTCGCCCTCGGGAAGGACGCGGAGGCGATTGGCGCCTCGGCCAAGAAGCTCGGCGCGTCAAAAGACCTGGCCGCCGCTCGGGCCGCGTTCGGCGAGCTCAGCACGGCGATCGAGACCTACGCCGGGCGCACGGGCGCGGGATTCGGCGCCGGCGTACGCCTGGCCTATTGCCCCATGGCCGACAAGCCGTGGCTGCAAAAGGACAAGGAGATCCGGAACCCGTACTACGGCGCCTCCATGCTCACCTGCGGCAACTTCAAGAAATGATGGTCCGTCGCTCGTGAAGGTCGGGGGCCGGCGCCTCGGGTCTCGAACCTCAGCGCCGGGTCAGCCCCCGCATGGCCACGATCCCCAGGAGCGGGCCGGGGACGAGCAGCCACGACGCCCATCGCCAGCTCGTGGCGGCAGCCACCCGCGGAAGCAGTTCGATCGTCGCCATGGTCAGCAGGAACCCCAGGCAGGTCTGAAGCGTCAACGCGGTACCGACCAGCTCATAAGGCGAGTGCTCGCTGACGAGCGCCGAGAACTGCGCCGAGTCCGCGACGATGGCAAACCCCCAGATCATCGTCAGCGCGAAGAACCAGGCTGGGTGCATGCCAAACGCGATCGTCGTCAATCCTGCACACGCCGCGCTGGTCCAGAGGGCCCAGATCGCCACCCGCGCCCGTCCGACGCGATCGGCGAGCCACCCGGCCAGCACGCATCCAGCGGTTCCGCTCCCGATGGCGAGAAACGCGGCGAAGGAGCCGGCCGTCGCGGCGTCGGTCACCCCGGCTGTCGTGAAGCTGGCCGTCGCCATCACGGCGATCCATGTCCACATCGCGTACAACTCCCACATGTGGCCGAGGTACCCCAGGGTCGCCAGGCGCGCGCCACGATTGGCCAGGATCTTCCGAATGGCATGGGCGTCGAAGGGGGCGGTGGCCGTCACGAAGGGCCCGTCGCGAACGACGACGAGCACGAGCACGCCGCCGGCGACGGCAAGAGCCGAGGCCAGCAACATGGGTTCCCGCCATTCGCGCCCGTACCAGGCGGTCAGCAGGTGCGGAACGGCCTTGCCAAGCGTCAAGGCCCCAATCAGCACGCCCAGTGCGAACCCGCGCCGGTCGCGGAACCAGCCAGCCGCCAGCTTCATGCCCGGGGGGTACACGCCGGCCAGTGCCACACCGGTCAGCAGCCGCAACGCGATCACGGCTTCGGCGCTCGAGACGAGGAGGACGCTGGCGTTGGCGCCGGCGCCGAGCAGCGCGCCGACAAACAACAGCACGCGCGCGTTCAGCACGTCGGCCAGATTGGCCGCGGCGCTCGCGAGCGTTCCGATCACGAAGCCGGCCTGCACCGCCATCGTGAGCCAGGCCGCCCGGCTGGCGGACATCTGGAATTCGTCGACGAGCACCGGCGTAACGGCCGTCGCCGAAAACCACAGTGTCATGCCCAGCAGCTCAGCCGTGGCCAGCGCCGCGAGCACGGTCCACGCGCGTGGTTGGCTGGCTTGTCGGTTCACGATAGGATGCCGGGTGTCGCCGCCCGTACCGTCGCGTTCATGGACATACCGTACATCAAGCACACTCTTCACAACGGCCTCGACGTCATCGTCCACGAACATCGTGGCCTTCCGCTTGTCGCGGTCAATCTCTGGTATCACGTCGGATCGAAGAACGAACGGCCTGGCCGCACGGGGTTTGCCCACCTCTTCGAGCACTTGATGTTCGAGGGTTCGGCCCACCACACGGGCGGATACTTCGAACCGCTCCAACAGGCCGGTGCGCTGCTCAACGGGTCCACCAATGCCGATCGCACGAACTACTGGGAGGTGGTGCCCACGGGTGCGCTCGAGCTGGCGTTGTGGATGGAATCCGACCGCATGGGCCACCTGCTCCCGGCGCTGACCGCCGAGAAGTTCGACAAGCAGCGGGATGTGGTGCTGAACGAGCGGCGGCAGAATTACGAGAACCGACCGTACGGCCTCGCCGGCGCCGCCCTGTCCGCCGCGCTCTTTGCTCCGGAACATCCGTATCACTGGCTGACGATCGGGTCTCCGGATGACCTGCGGGCCGCGTCGCTCGAGGAGGCACGTCAGTTCTTCACGGCCTTCTATCACCCGGCCAACGCGTCGCTCGCGCTCGCGGGCGACGTGCTGCCCGAACTTGCCCTTGATCTGGCTGAGGCCTATTTCGGCGACCTGCCCGCTGGTCCGCCGCCCGCCGCCATCGCGGCTGGCGCCGTGCTCACGACTCCGCGCCGGCTGATGTATTCGGATCGCGTGGAGTTGCCGCGCCTGTACCTCGCCTGGCACTCCCCGGCCCTCTTCGGAGACGATGACGCCGCGCTCGACCTGGTGGCGGACCTCGTGGCGCACGGCAAGTCCTCGCGTCTGTACCGGTCGTTGGTCTATGAGCGCAGGCTGGCCGCCGACGTCGTGGCGTACCAGCATTCTCGCGAGCTTTCGGGCGTCTTTCAGATCGCCACGACCGCCGCGCCAGGCACTCCCTTGTCGGCGCTGGAAGCCGTCATCGCCACAACCTTGCAGGCTTTGGCGAAGGACGGGCCGACGGGACCGGAGCTTGCGCGTGCCCGCTCGCAAACCGAAGTGCAGTTCGTGTCTCGCGTGCAGACGATCGGCGGCTTCGGCGGCAAGTCCGACCAGCTCAACGCCTACAACGTGTTTCGTGGAGACCCCGGGTACTTCGCGAAGGACCGCGCGCGGTACGACGCTGTGACCGGTCCCTCCATCGCGTCGGCAGTGCGACGATGGCTGGTCGATTCCCCACATGTCGCGCTGAGCGTCGTGCCCCATGGGCACGCGCACCTGGCGCTGGAGCGATCAGACGAGGTGCAGGTCTCGTGAGCCACGTGAACCGGCTGGCCTTGCCGGAGACCGGGCCGACCCTGCCGTTCCAGTTTCCCGCCATCCATCGCCGGCTCCTGTCGAGCGGCATGGAGATCCGGGTTGTCGCCCACGGGGAAGTGCCGATGGTGTGCGCCGTGCTCCTGGTGCGCGGAGGGTCCGCCGCCGACCCGCCCGCGCGACCCGGCCTGACGGCGCTGACCGCAGATCTTCTCGACGAGGGCAGCGGGGGGCGCTCCGCCATCGAGGTTTCGGACGATCTGGCGCAGTGCGGGGCGGAATTCGACGTCGAAGTAGGTCCGGACGCCGTGGTCGTGGAGCTCACGATGCTGTCACGGTTCCTTCGACGGGGCCTCGAACTGCTCGTTGAGATGGTGTCGGTGCCCAACCTCGCGGAGCCGGACGTGGACCGCGTCCGCAAGCTCCGCCTCGATCGACTTCGGCAGCTTCGCGAGCATGCGCCGGCCGTGGCAGAGCGCGCGTTCATGCGCCTGTTGTACGAAGGGCACCCCTACGGCCATCTCGCCCTTGGATCCGAACAGGCCCTGCAGGAGGCGTCGCTGGCGGAGATTCGCCACCTCCATCTGAGCGCCTTTCGACCCGACGGCTCCACCCTCGTGCTCGTCGGCGATGCCCGGGTCGAGGAGTTCTTCGACCAGGCGACGGAGACATTTGGCCGGTGGAATCCCGGGTCGCGCCGCGATCCAGTGGACCGCGACGCAGGCCTGCAGACGCCGCCTGCCGCCCCGTCGCACCGCCTGGCGGTCGTCGATCGTCCCAAGGCCGCACAGTCGGAACTGCGCATCGGGCGTGTGTGCGCATCGCGGCGCACGCCTGACTACCATGCGCTCGTGTTGCTGAACACGATCCTTGGCGGTCAGTTCATCAGCCGCGTGAACATGAATCTGCGGCAGGGCAAGGGCTACACCTACGGCGCCAGGACGGGTTTCGATCTCCGCCGAGGCCTCGGGCCGTTCGCCCTGCAGACGAGCGTGCACACGCAAGTGACCAGCGAGGCCATTCGAGAGGCCCTCCGCGAGATCGAGGCCATCAGGACCGATCGACCGGCCAGCGAGGAGGAATTGGCGTTCGCACGATCGGCGGTGACCCGCGGGTACCCCCGCGGTTTCGAGACCTCGGCGCAGATCGCCCGGGCGGTGGCCCAGCTGGCGCTCCACGACCTCGAAGACGACTATTTCGCAGGCTTCGTCCCGCGTGTGGAAGCCGTGCCGCTCGAGGCCGTTCACCGGGTGGCCCGCGAACACCTGGACGTCGCGCGGATGACAACGCTGGTGGTCGGCGACCTCGCCACGATTGCGCCGGCCATGGCCGCCCTCGGGTTGGGCGATGCGGTCGTATTGGATCCGGGAGATGGGCGAGGAGCCGCGTGAAGGCCGTTCGATTCCACGAGCACGGCGCGCCGAACGTGCTCCGCTACGAAGACGCCCCCGAACCGCCTCCACATGCTGGCGCGGTGCTCATCCGCGTCCGGGCGTGCGCCCTCAACCACCTCGACTTGTGGAACCGACGCGGCGTGGTGTCGCTCCCCTTGCCGCATGTCTCGGGCGCGGACGTGGCGGGGGAGGTCGTCGAATCGCCCGATCCCGGTCTCGGCGCGGGACGCCGCGTCATGCTTCAGCCCGGGTTGTCGTGCTTGCAGTGCGAGGCGTGCCTGGGGCAGCGCGACAATCTTTGCGTTCGCTACGACGTCCTGGGGTCGCAGAGTGATGGGGGATACGCTCAGTTTGTCCGCGTGCCGACTCACAACATCATCCCCATTCCCGACGCCATTGATTTCGTCACGGCTGCCGCGTTTCCGCTGACCTTCCTCACGGCTTGGCACATGCTCGTCACCCGCGCGCAAGTCACGCCAGGCGATGACGTCCTGGTGTTAGGTGCGGGCAGCGGCGTCGGACAAGCGGCGGTGCAGATCGCCAGGCTGCACGGAGCCAGGGTGTTCGCGACAGCCGGGAACGATGCGAAGTTGGCCAAGGCGCGCGCACTCGGAGCCCACGAAGTCATCAACCATCACACCCAGGATCTCCCGCTGGAAATCCGTCGTCTCACCGACAAACGCGGCGTGGATGTCGTGATCGAGCATGTCGGCGAAGCGACCTGGGAGCGCAGCTTGAAGTGCCTGGCTCGCGGCGGGCGTCTCGTCACCTGCGGGGCGACCACCGGATACCGTGCTGGCATCGACCTGCGCTTCCTGTTCGCCCGCCAGTACACGCTGATGGGGTCTTACATGGGCGCGAGGGTGGAGCTGTTACGTGCCGCCCAGTTCTTCTTCGAGGGCGCGATCTCTCCCGTGGTCGATCGCACGTTCCCGTTGTCGGCGGCTGCGGAGGCGCACGCGTACGTCGAACGCGGCGATCAGTTCGGAAAAGTTGTCCTCGAGGTGGACTAGAGTCTTGAAGGCCGAGAATTCTTACGAATGAGTCAAGTTTTTCAATCGGCCTTCAAGACTCTCGCCCGGCCGGAGGCCGGGCAAAACCAATACTGCCGCTAGCGAGGCGGAGCCTCACCGCCCAACATGCTCGGCGGTCTGAGGCGAAGCCTCGCTAGAGATACTGGAGCAGGCCGCGCAGCGCCTCGTAGAGGGCACCGGCCAGCGACCTGATGAGCGGCGACACTTCGCCGGCGTCGACCGATTCCGCGACGGTCACGGGGTCGGTGAGGACGAGCCAGATGGTGGCACTGGCGATGACGAGCGCAAGCACGCCGACCATGCCGACCAAACTGAAGCTGAGGCTGCCGATTGAGCTGTCACGCGGAAGTCGGGCGGCCATAAGAGCCCTGGAGCGGATCATACACCGCCCCTCGAGGCTTGACGGCGGCCGGTCCCTAGAGTCTTGAAGGCCGAGAATCCTTACGAATGAGTCAAGTGTTTCAATCGGCCTTCAAGACTCTCGCCCGGCCGGAGGCCGGGCAAAACCAATACTGCCGCTAGCGA
>JBQTIE010000386.1:0-2185 GCA_052389315.1 Acidobacteriota bacterium | reverse complement strand
GGTGCTCGAAGGTGTGGCCATGCAGCCCCTGAACGGAGCGGCCCACTTCGCCCTTTCCAGCGATGGGACGCTCGTGTTTGCACCGGGCCGCTCGATGTTCATCAACAGCCGTCTGGTGTGGGCGGATCGCGAAGCAAGGATCGAACCTGTGGGCGACCTCACCCGGGCGTTCAACTCGCCTCGGCTTTCCCCCGATGGGCAGCGCATCGCCGTCTTGCTCGACGGCGCGATCGCGCAGCTCGCGGTGTATGACATCCCGCCCGGCACATTGACGAGGCTCACGCACGAGGATCGGAACGCGGGGACCTCAGCGTGGACCCCGGACGCAAAGCGGTTGACATATTCGTTGGGTCAACCTGAGGGTACCGGACGCGTGCGCTGGCAGGTGGCGGATGGGAGCGCGGCCCCCGAAGAGCTGGCTCAAGGCAGCCTGCCAGGGTCGTGGACGCCGGATGGCAAGAACCTGGTGTTCGTCCGATCCGATCCCAAGACGCAACTCGACCTCTGGCTCCTTTCGTTCGAGGGAGAACGCGTGGCGCGGCCGCTTCTGCAAGACCGGTCCAATCAACGGTCGCCGGCCCTCTCCCCTGACGGCCGATGGATCGCCTACGTGTCCGAGGAATCGGGGCGAGCGGAAGTCTTCGTGCGCGCGTTTCCCGGGTTGGGACAGAGGACGCCGATCTCCGCGAACGGCGGCGAAGACCCCAGGTGGTCACGGGACGGCCGCGAGCTCTATTACATCGAGCGCGTGAACAGGCGGCTGATGGTCTCGCAGATTCTCACCGATCCGACACTGAGGGTGTCAAAGTCCACCGTGGCGTTTGACGACAAGGAGGGCCGGTACCTGAACGTGGGCTTCGACGTGGCGCCGGATGGGCGCTTCCTGCTCGTGGAAGAGGAGGACGAGGCGCTTCGGCAGCTCAATCTCATTCAGAACTGGCTGGACGAGGTCACACGCCTGGTACCGCGCTGAGTTCGACCGGGCCGCGGAAAGATCGGACCCTTTTGATGTGGCGCCGCAGACCCGGTGGTAACATCATCGTGTGGCCCCACACCCGCCCGTTGCCGTCCCCGCCGGAGAGTACGTGCCGACGGCCGATCAGCGGGTCGTAACATTCGGCGTGCCCTGGCCTCACTACGAGGCCCAGCTTGCCCTCCGTGGCGAGGCCCCGGTGCCCAGAATGGCGTACCTCGAAGGAGCCCTCGAGCTCATGAGCCCCTCGAAGGAACACGAGCGTGTCAAGTCCGTGATTGGCCGTCTCATCGAGGCGTACGCGCTGGAACGGGGAATCGATCTCTCGCCCTACGGAGCCTGGACGCTCAAGAGCGTACCGAAGCTGGCTGGTGTCGAGCCTGACGAGTGCTACATCGTCGGCAGCGATCAGGACAAGACGGTTCCAGACCTTGCGATCGAAGTGCTGTGGACGAGCGGTGGCATCGACAAGCTCGAGATCTATCGGCGCCTGGGCGTGAACGAGGTCTGGTTCTGGCAGGATGGTCGGATCCAGATCCACGTGCGCCGCGGGGATCGCTTCGAGCCCGCGGATCGAAGCCATGTCCTCCAGGATCTGGACATCGGCCTACTCGGTTCATTCCTCGACCGCCCCACTGTGATGCAGGCCGTACGGGCGTTTCGAGACGCCCTGCGCGGTTGACCCCGCGAGTCGCTGCACCCATCCAACATTGCCCATGGAAGAAAGCGTTATCGCAAGCTGCGCGTCTGACCGTGGTGGGCGAGGCTGAACAACAACCCCGCCCTTTTTGGACGCCAGCGTTCCGGTGTCCGCTCCACCCCCTGCCGCCACGATCCGGATGCGCCGGGGCGCGACGCTGACTGTCTGCATCGCCGCGTTGCTCACGAGGACCCGCCACCGCCCAGACCTTCCACGGCGGTAGCCGCGGCGCCGTGCGCGATGCCACCGGCATCCTGCCCGGCGCCACGGTCACGCTCGTCAACGAAGGGACACGCGTGAGCCGGACCGGCGAGACCAACAACGCCGGCGAATACGCCTTTCCGAATGTTGTGCCGGGCACGTACTCGCTGCTCGCCTCGCTCTCCGGACGTCCGTTGACGAAGACGCCGTTGCGACTCCCGAGGTCTCTGATCACCAGGCGCGGGCCTCCGGGATCGACCACGCAGTGACGCCGGGAGAGCGCGGGATCGACGATGGGCAGGGTGTTTCCA
>JBQTIE010000385.1:0-3123 GCA_052389315.1 Acidobacteriota bacterium | reverse complement strand
CCCACTTGCTGGCGTAGTAGCTGACGTCGCCGGTCACGGTATTGCGAAGGAAGTCGTCGTAGACGGTGACGCTGCTCGACGGATTGTCGAAGTACGCGTTGACGTTTCTCAGCTCCACCGGAATCTCCGGATACTGGAAGTTGGAGGCGCCGAACACGTGCCGCAGCTGCGTGCCCGCCCCGGCTCCGTGGGTGCCATAGTCGAAGACACCCACCGAGACGTTGGCATAGAGACGCTGGCTGAGCACCCAATCGAGGCTCCCCGTGTAGAAATTGTCGAACGTGTCCAGCACAATCGTGCCGGGAAATGCCGTGGGGTTGGCCGTGCTGGTGCCGTCCGGCTCGATGCTCGGGAAGGCCGGTTCGTCACGGAACCACTGCCGGTTCACCGACACACGCAGCCGCATGTTGCCGGTGAGCTGGGCGGCGACGTTGCCGAGCACGTTGTGATCCTCTTCGTTCTGCTCGAAGGTCGAGCGCTGGCCATTGGCCCGGAAGGTGACCGTTCGAGACGTGTGGTCGGCGTCCAGGGCATAGCCCAGGTAGAACCAGGCGCGGTTCCGAATCACAGGTCCACCCAGGTCGAACGTCGGCTCGGTGCGCGAGAACGTGTCCTCAGGCGTCTTGATGTACTCCGCCTTGGTCTGGTCGGAGGGGTTCAGCCGGAGCGTTGCCCTCTGGTACCCCTGGAAGCTGTTGTTCCGGAAGTAGACGCCGGCACTGCCACGGAACTGGTTGCCGCCTGACTTGGTGATCGCGCTCACGATGCCGCCCGTCGTGGCCCTGAACTCCGCGTTGTACCCCGACGACTTCACCTGCACCTCCTGCACGAAGTCGGTCGGAAGCTCCTGGCCCGAGATGCCCTGGCGCAGGCCCGTCGTGTCCATCCCGTCTATCACATAGCGGTGCTCGGCACCTCCCGCACCGTCGATCTGGATGCCCGACTTGGCCTCGACCTGTGTGCCCGGGGCCGATCGAATCAGATCGGTGAAATCACGACCCTTCGGGATGCGCTCAATCACGTCGGCGTTGATGGTCGCCGCCGCCGCGTTCTGCTTGACGTCGATGATGGGAGATTCAGCCGCCACCTGGACGATTTCGGTGAGGCTCGCGATGGTCAACGTGAGGTCGATCTTGAGCAGTTGACCGAGCTGCAGTTCGATGTCCTCAACCCTGGTGAGCTGAAACCCTTGCAGCTCCGCCGACATCACGTACACCCCGGGGCTCAATGCGGGGAACCGGTACCCTCCGCGATCGTCGGTGACCGTCGTGGCCACCCCGACGAGGGCGCGGCTGCGTGCCTCGACGGTGACGCCGGGCAGAAGCCCTCCGGAGGCGTCCTTGACGATGCCCTCTATCGACCCACGCTGTTCTTGCGCGGCGGCCGGAACGGCCGCGAGCAGAGCGGCTACCAGCAATGGGAGCCATCGAGCAGACATACCATCCTCCTGGCCAAAAAACAGAGATTCACGGTCCATCCAAAGCGGCTGGACCTCAACAGGTGCGGATACTAGCACCCGCTCCAGGGCCATCTCCAGAAATAACGCGGTGGACACCGGAAGGACGCGTTCGCCCCTGGACAGGCACGGACCGTCCCGAGGGCCCTGCAAGGGCAATCCTGATCGCGGCCGGCTGTGCCGGGGTGCGGCGGCCGGTGCTACTCTAGCTGTGCTTGCTCGTGTGAAATGTGTACGAACCTGTCGATTTGTTTGGAGCATGCACAGCTGCCCCTGCGGAGCGTGGGCAAGACAACATCATGGCTAACAAGGCCCTGCCTACGTCACATGCTCGGCGGTTCGAGGCGGGGCCTCGTTAGAACTCCGTGAGCCCGTCCACCGTCGCGAGCCTGCCGTTCGGCGAGCACGACACCGGCACCTTTGCCGACGCGCTCCGACGTTTTCGGTGGCAGGGGGTCTCGAAAACCTCGGTCGGCTTCGTGCAGGGCGGCGCTCGCGCGGGCGAGAGTTGGGCTGCCGGATCACGCGTGCGGTCGTTCACCAACGAGTTCTGGACGGCCCGCCAGCGAGCCGCCCACAGCCTGCACGAAGTGTCCTATCGTGCGTGCTTCAAACCGCAGCTTCCGCGGTTCTTCATCGAGCGGCTGACGCGGCCGGGCGAGATCGTGTACGACCCGTTCGCGGGCCGTGGCACGACGCTGATCGAGGCCGCGTTGCTGGGACGAGTGCCCTATGGGTGTGACGTCAATCCGCTGAGCCGCGTCATCAGCGAGCCGAGACTGGCTCCACCGCCGATCGCGGCCATCGAGCGCGCGCTCGCGGAGGTGGACTTCGCGGCGCACGCCGAGGCGCCGGACGAGCTGCTGGTCTTCTACCACCCGGACACTCTGCGGCAGATCTCCGCGCTTCGCGAGCACCTGCTTCGTCGCGAGCGCGAGGGCACGCTGACGGCCGAAGACCGCTGGATTCGCATGGTCGCCGTCAACCGGCTCACCGGGCATTCGTCCGGCTTTTTCTCCGTGTACACCATGCCGCCGAATCAGGCCGTGTCGCTCGCCTCGCAGGCGAAGATCAACGCGCGGCGCGACCAGACGCCGCCGCGCCGCGACGTCCCCACGATCATTCTGCGGAAGAGCCGATCGCTGCTCGCGGACGTCTCGCCGGAGCTGCGCACCGAACTCGCCGACGCGGCCGACCGCGCGCGAATCTATACAAGCCCGTCGGCTCAGACGCCAGGTATTGCCGCGCGCTCGGTGTCGCTCGTCGTCACCTCACCGCCGTTTTTGGATGTCGTGGACTACCAGACGGACAACTGGCTCCGCTGCTGGTTCTGCGGCATCGATGCCGAGGCGGTTCCGATCACCCAGGCGCGCGGCGTTGACCAGTGGCGCGCGTTCGTGCAGGCGACCCTCGCCGAAATCCAGCGGGTTCTGGCTCCCGGCGGTCACGTCGCCTTCGAAGTCGGCGAGGTGAAGGGGGGCACACTGCGGCTCGAGGAAATCGTGATCCCCGCAGGCGTGGCGGCGGGACTTGAGCCGCTGCTCGTGCTGATCAACGAGCAGCGATTCACCAAGACCGCCAACTGCTGGGGCGTGACGAACAACCGAAAGGGCACGAACACCAACCGCGTCGTGGTGTTTCGCAACGCCGGGTGAGCCGCCGGATCC
>JBQTIE010000384.1:0-8680 GCA_052389315.1 Acidobacteriota bacterium | reverse complement strand
CCGGCCGATCCACGATCGACGATGGGCTTGCCGTCGGGACCCAGCAGTCGTCCGTTGACGATGGTCGTCCCCTCGGGGATATCGACGACGAACAGCCCGGCGTGGTGGACGACGGCTCGATTGCCCGGACGAAGCTCGAGGACTTCGGCAAACCGGTCCACGTCGAAGGGAATCTTCGAATAGAACATCTGCACGCCCATCTCGCCTTCGGCCGGGATGTCGAACTCGACCGGCATCTCGAGCACGTAGTCCGGCTCGGATCCGTGCGTCCAGCCATCGGCGAACTTCGGCACAGGCGGCAGGTCGGTCGCCTCGCCTCTCGGCGCGCCTGCATCGACCCAGGCGACGATCCTGTCGATTTGGGCCGGCGAGAGGCTGGTGTCGTTGCGCATCTTCAGGCCCTGCTGATCGGCGCCCCAAGGCGGCATCTCGCGGCTGACGACCTTGCTCTTGATGGCTCGGGCCCACGGGCGCACGTCCTCGTAGGACAGCAGCGACATGGGCGCCACTTCGCCGGGACGATGGCAGTGCGAGCAGTGGTTGAAGACGATGGGCGCGATGTCCTTGGTGAAGGTCGGCGCCGCGGTGGCGGCCGCCGCGTCGGGCGACGCGGTCCCGGCGCTGGTCGTGGCGAACGCGATCACACAGCCGACAGCGGCGACCGACAGCAGACGCTTCATGAACGCCCCCTTGGGGTGACGGACCAGGAACCGAGGCGAGTGGCTCATTCTAGCGCAGAAGCCCCCGCGAGGCTGCCTGGCTGCCGGTGGATTTCCACAGCCATCCGCAAAGGGGTCGGGCTTCATTTGGCAAAACTGCGTACTCAGGCCCGGGAGCGGGAATCGGCGGGCCCGGAGGCCGTCATTGCTGCTTTAGCGACGTCGGGCAACTCTCGGCCACCATGGTCACCGACGTGACGTTCAGCCGCGGAAGCGGCTTGGCCTGAATCGGCAGACCCTTGATCGCCACGGAATGATTCCGATGCGCCGGCAGATTGAAAATCGAGACCCCGATCAACTCGAACGCGCGGTCGCCGCCCTTCGGCAGCGCCGCGAGCTCCTTGGTGGAGGGCGCGTTGGCGTTGCTCGCGACCGGATCGCTCGCGCGGACCAGCCGCCACGTGTTGGGCGTCGATTCAGTGAGACAGCCGACCACCACGACGGGGTCGATGCGCTGGGCCGGTGCAGGCGTTTGCGCGCCAGCGCTGATCAACGCCCCGGCCGTGCCGAGGGTGCCCACCAGTCCCGCCCACAGTCGATGTCGCATGCTTCAACCTCGAACTGCTGGCTCATCCGATCCGCCTCGGCTGCCGCGGGCCACGGGCCACGCGCAACGTCAGAGCCGGCAACGGCCCGTATGATACCTGGGGTGAGCCCCCTCCGGTATCGCCGCGTCGCTGTCGGGCTGGTCGGACTGGCGCTGGTCTTGGCCCTGCCGGCTCACGCGCACGACCTGGAGCGCACCCACGTCACCCTCACCTTCGCGGCCGACGGGTCGTTCGTGCTCGACATCGCCAATGACCCCGCCTGGCTCCTGCTGCGACTGGAGTCGTTTGCCGGCGGGCAGGTGCCTCGTGGCCTGACCGCGGACGCGCGCGACGCCCGACTCCGTGACCTTGGCGCCGTCTTCATCGACCGCGTCGTCTTGTTCGTCGATGGCCGCGAGATCCGGCCCGTGTCCGCCGAGTACCTGCCGCCGCGCCCGAGCAGCGGCGGCGACCTGCGACCCGCGCTGGCCGTCTATCGCCTGCGAGGCCGGATGCCGGCCGACGCGCGCACGCTCCGATGGCTCTACGGCCTGGTCATCGATCCCTATCCGCTCACGGTGCAGCGGGCGGACGGGGCGTCGGTCACCGAATGGATTGATGGCTGGAACTGGAGTGGCGTGATTGACCTGTCGGGCCAGTTCCGGCACACGCGCCGAGACGTCATGCGCGACTACCTCACGCTCGGGTACACGCACATCCTGCCGAAGGGTCTCGACCACGTCCTTTTCGTGCTGGGCCTGTTCTTTCTCAGCGTGCGCCTGCGCCCGATCCTGATCCAGGTCACGACCTTCACCGTCGCTCACTCCATCACCCTCGGGCTCACCGTGTACGGCATCGTCTCATTGCCCCCGAGCGTGGTCGAACCGCTCATCGCGCTGTCGATTGCGTATGTCGCCATCGAGAACCTGGTGACGAGCCAACTCAGGCCCTGGCGGCTCGCGCTGGTTTTTGCGTTCGGCCTGCTGCACGGGATGGGGTTTGCCGGCGTGCTCGCGAACCTCGGGCTCCCACGCGGCGAGTTCCTCACGGCGCTGCTGTCGTTCAACCTCGGAGTCGAGGCCGGGCAGCTGACGGTGATTTCCGCCGTGGCCCTGTGCGTCGCGTGGTACCGGCACCGCGCCTGGTATCACCGCGTAGTCGTGGTGCCGGCGTCGCTGGCCATTGCGGCGACCGGCCTTTACTGGACGGTCGCGAGAGTCATCCGGTAGCGTCCACCTCGTGGCCCCCGCCAGCCGCGAGGCCGATGGCCTCGACCGCTACTGCGAGATCTGACGGACCGGCGCAAATTTTTGCAGGCGCTGGCCGTAGGTGTCCGCTGCGTAGACGGCGCCTCGTGAATCGACGACGATGCCGTGGACCCAGTCGAATTCACCGGGCCCAAGGCCCTGCTTGCCCCAGGTAGCGAGGATCTTCCCGTCCTTCAGCGAGATCTTGTGCACCCGTTCCCCGGCGTGATCCGCGATGTAGCCGAACCCGTCGTTGCCCGCGCGCGAGATCCCGATGTCCCAGGGATTCCAGCCTTCGTTGGCGAACTGGCGAATGTAGTTGAGGTTCTTGTCGAACACCTGGACGCGACGGTTCTCCCGATCGACGATGAACATGTTGTCGTCGGCATCGAGTGCCAGCTTGTGCGGCAGGATCCACTCGCCGTTTCCCGTCCCCTTGCCCTCCGGCCCGCCATCCCCCTTGCCGACCTGCTTGAGGAACTTTCCATCTTTCGAAAAGAGGACGACGCGATTGTTTCCATACCCGTCGGTGACGACGATATTGCCATTGCGGAGGACGGCGACACCGGCCGGCAGGTCGAAATGGCTGGGGCTGTTGCCTTTGACATTCGTCGTCCCAAGTTGCAGGAGGAACCGGTCGAGCTTGGGGCTCAGCTTGACGATGCGGTGCGAGTCGCGCTCGATGACGTAGACATTGCCTTCCCAGTCAACGGCGCCCGAGTGCTGCCACGACGGATTGATCGTTTTGCCGTTGATTTCCTGGTCGCCCCCGCTCAAGACCAGGTTGCCGTCACGATCGAACACCATGACGGGCTTGGGCCCCCGGTTGAAGGCGTAAATACGGTCGTGCTGATCGATGGCCAGCCCCGAGATGCCCGGCTGGTTCTGTGGACCGCCGCCCTGCGCACCGGAGGGAGGGGCCGCCGGTGTGCCGCGTGCGCGTCGCGCGGCGGCCATGGCTTCGCGCTCGGCCGGGGGAGGAGGCGGTTCCTTGAGGCCGAAATACATGCCGGCGGGAAGCTTCGGCCAGTTCGCCACCAACTGGTAGCCGCCGTCTCCCTGTGCGCCGGCGCGCGGCTGCAGGAGGAAGAAGAATCCCACGAGGAGCGTCAGAGCCGAACGTCGCATGGGTACCTCTCTTAAGGATCTTGCTTGTTCCACCAAGGAGTGCCGTAGTTACGGTACTCGCCGCCGTCTTCCGCCACGCTGATCGAGACGCGGTGGGCCAGGGGAGCGGTGAGACGCATCCCATGCTTGAGGCGAACCTGACGCCCCATGACGGTGAACGGCGCACTCTCGAGAAAGATGTTGTAGAAGCCGCCGAGATCGCCGCCGATGGTGCCTGTCTGCGAGTACGCGAACCCGCGACTGTCGACAACGTCTCGGGTCAACGTCTTCTCATCCTTCTGATACCGGATGGTTTCCTTGATGCTGATGGTGCCGGCCGGTCCGTTGGCCTGCGTCGTGGCTTCGTAGACCCCACCGCCCAGCGCCCGGTAGACGGTCGTGCCGTCGACTGGTCCGGCGGGACCAAGCGGCCCCTCTGGCATATTCCACTCGAAGGTCCACGTCCCGACGAAGTACAGCTCGAAGTCGAACAGGGGCACCGTGTCGTCTTGCTTGGTGGTGCGCCCGAAATCAGGCATCTGGCCCCGAGGCCGCTGCTGAGGCGTCTGTGCAGCGAGACCGGAGGCCATCGCCATCATCACGATGAGCATGAGACAACGGCGTCGCGCCATCCTGCAAAGTCTACTCCCTGGCGAGGCTCCGCCCCAGCCGCCGAGCATGCGCCGCTGCGGCTCCGCCTCGCCAGGGGCAGTGTTGGCTGGCCCCGCCTCCGGCCGGGCGAGAAAACTTGACTCACAAGGCTGGGAATCTTCAGAGTCAAGTTTTCTGGCGAGGCTGCGCCCCAGCCGAAGAGCAAACGGCACGGTTCGGCTTCGCCCCGCTCGGGCAGTGTTGGCTGGCCCCCGCTTGGGGGCGGGACAGCTTGGGGCGGGACGTCTTGACAGGGCGGCCGCGAAACTCGACTCGAGTGCACGAGTTCTGGCCTTTCAAGACGTCCAAGGCGGGAGGGCCTTGCAAGGAAGGTGGCCTGCTACCGACGCGATCCCTTGACTCGCGGAACCAGGGCTCCCGTGCCGAGGCGGTAGGCCAGATAGCGGTCGCCGAACTTGTCCACCAGGCGCCGTTCTTCGAGCGGAATCACGAGGAATCGAAACAGCACCAACGCGATTCCGGCAAACACGAGCACGAGCCAGCTCGCCAGCATCAAGCCAACGGAGGCCAGCAGGGCGATGCCCGCGGTGTAGAGCGGGTGACGGACCCACCGATAGGGACCGCTCGTCACGAGTTGATGCGCGTCTTTCGTGAGGACCGTCTCGCTGACGTTGGAGCCCAGCGATTTCAGCACCCAGAACACCGCGGGCACGACCAGCACACCCAAGGCCAGCCCAGCCCACGGGAGCCACGCGGGCGCCACGAAGGTTGCCCATGCCATCTCACGTGGTGTGAGCACATGCGTGACGATGGCCGAAAGGGCGAGGAGGCCGGCCGTCGCTCGCGCGGCAAGCACGAGTCCACCCTCGCGCTGGCGCGGGATGTTCTCGCTCATGGCACGCGCGCGCCGGCGGAAGTACGCCGAGATGCAGAGACTTGCGACGAGTATCGCCAGGGCCGGCCAACGGAGGGAATCGGTGTTCACAGACGCCTCGCCCGGCGGAGGCCGGGCAGACCTACACTGTGACCAGCGAGGCGGCCTCGCAGCGCGCTCTCGGGTCTGAGACGGAGCCTCGCTGGCGAGCGGGGCTCCGCACCGGCTGTTGACTCGGTACGGCGCCCTCAACCGAACCGCTACTGCCGGGTCGTCGCGGGGGCCTCCGGCAGCGCGAACGCCAAATACTCCCCGGAATACGCGCCGCCACTCACGGCGACGACGAGGTACTGACGGCCGCCGATCGCGTAGGTCATGGGCGAGCCGCTCTGCTGTGCGGGCATCCAGACCTCGCCGACCTGCTGGCCTGTCTTCTTGTCGTACGCGCGCAGCATCGCCCCTCTCGCGCGTCCCGGCATCGTCGTCACCTGCGGGTCGCCCATGATGACGAGTGTTTTCGTGACCAGGAGGCCGACGCCGGACGCACCGGTCTGTCCGGTCTTGGGCACGTTCATGCCCTTGAGCGCCGGATGATTCCTGATGTTGTCGGGCGTATCTCCGTGCGGGGTTTGCCACGCGACTTCGCCGCGCGTGAGATCGACGGCTGACAGCAGACCGTAGGGCGGCTTCACGATGGGCAGCCCCTGGATCAGGAGTCCGCCTCCACCACCTCCGCCGGCCGGTGCCGCGGCGGGCGCCGTAGCAGTGGCGCGCGCCTCTGCGGTGCGTTGCGCCGTGCGGGGCGAATCCGCCGCGCAGCAGTCACCGGGCCCGAGCACCTCGCGGAACGGCTGGCCTCCGAGACCCGAGACGTACCGAATGTCCGAAAACTCCTTGGGGGGCTCGACGATGGAGCGGCCGCCTCCTGGCGTGTTGCCGGCAGGCGCGAAGACCATGCCGGTTTCTGGGTCGGCTCCGCCGCCCGGCCAGTTGGTCGCCGTGCCGCTCGAGATGGCGCCAAGCAGGCCGTTGACGTTGCCGAGAATCGGCGGCAGAAACGGTGTGGGCGCCCACTTGTACCGCTTCAGCCGCTCCATGGCCTCGGCGCGCATCTCGGGGGTGTAGTCGATCAAGTCGGTCGGCACGTCGAGGAAGTTCCGTGCGTAGCGGAGCTTGTCGGGCGGGTGCGGCTGTGTGGGCGCGTACCACTCGCCCGGCACGTCTCCGGCCGGCACGGCCTTTTCCTCAATCGGCCACACGGGCTCTCCGGTGATGCGGTCGAAGACGTAGAGCCACGCCTGCTTGCTCGGGACCGCCACGACTTTCCTGGCAATGCCGTTGATCGGCACATCCAGCAGAATCGGGGCCGAGGACATGTCGAAGTTCCAGACCGGATGGTGTACGAACTGGAAGTGCCACTTGCGCTTTCCCGTCTTGAGATCAACGGCCACGAGGCTTTCAGCGAACAGATTGTTGCCCGGTCGGTGCCCTCCGTAGAAGTCAGACGACGGCGTCTCCACGGGGAGATAGACCAGCCCGAGCTGCTCATCGACGGTGATCTGGGTCCAGACGCCCACGTTGCCGTTGCTGGCCCAGGATTCGGCATGCCACGTGTCGTTGCCGAATTCGCCAGGCCGCGGGATGGTGTCGAACTGCCAGATCTTCTTACCCGTCCGGACGTCGAAGGCGCGCACCAGCCCCTTGGTGTTGTCGTGCGTCTCGACAGTGGCCCCCTCGCGCATGGCGGAGCCCACAATGGCGATGTCCCTGACGATGATCGGCGTCGAGTGGATGCCGATTTCGCCGCTCTCGAGATCGATCTGTCGGCCGCGGCTCTTGACGACCCCGACCTTGAGGTCGACGACGCCCTGTTCACCGAAGGAGGGAATGGGCTGTCCCGTTTTGGCGTTGAGCGAGACGAGGCGGTAGCCCGTGGTCACATACAGGACCCGCTCGTCGCCCTTGCCATCGGTCCAGTAGGCGACGCCGCGTCCTGACAACTGTCGGGGAGAGACCGCGGCCCGTCGCCCTTCTCGCATACTGTGGGTCCAGAGCAGTTCCCCTGTCTTGCCGTCGAGCGCGATGACGGATCGACGCGTGCCCGCCGTCGTGTACAGAACGCCGCCCACCATGAGCGGCGTGCCTTCCAGCTTGAACTCGGGGAAGGTCCCGAAGTTGTCGGTCTTGAACCGCCAGGCCACTTCGAGCTTGCTGAAGTTCGAGGCGTTGATCTGATCGAGTGGTGAATACCGGGTGCCTTTCACGTCACCCGTGTAGTAGGGCCATTCACCCTTGCTGGTGCTGGGCTGCCCGGTGCCTTGACCGGACAAGCCCGCGGGCATCCATCCAAGAGCGACGGCGAGGAGCAGACAGGCCCGGACGATTCGAGCACGAGTCCTCGGCATCTTTCACTCCTTTGACGCGGTGAGCGGATTCTACTACGGGTCGACAAGCACATCGCTCGTTGGCGACCACACTGACGATCTCGTAGCGGTCCGCCGCTGCCTCGCCCCAAGTGCGGCGCGGGGTTCGGTGGATGAGCGTTCGGCCCAACACGTGGCCACCGTGCTCGCGGGCGAAGGCCTCGTTGACCATGGCAACACCCCGCTGGCCCAGCGTGTCCTGCTCCCTGAAGCCGTGGCCATCGACGATCTCGACGTCGAGAGCCTCGAAATAGGGCCACGACGATCGTGCTGTAAACCCGGCTGCGGCCTCGGACACGCACGCCACGAGGCGCGGGCGGTTCTCGGAGCAGGCGCCAGACAGGCCAGGCCCCCACCAGCATGCCGGCCAGCAGCGACAGTGCCAGACCCAGGGCACCCACCCGGAGGTCGACGACGGGATCGGTCAGGAAGGGCACCGTCGCCGGCAGTATTCCTGGAACTGCCGGGAGGGCAAGGTGCGCCAGACCGATGCCGGCGACGCCTCCGGTCATCGCGAGCAGCAACGATTCCAGGCCGAGCTGTCTCACGAGTCGCCCCTTGCCCGCGCCGAGAGCGGATCGCAGCGAGAGTTCGGGACGCCGATCCTCGAAGCGCGACGCCGACACCGCGGCGAGGTTGGCCGAGGCGATGAGCAGTAACGCGGTTGAGTGGTCGCGCCAATCGGCGTATCGGCTCGCCGTGACCCGCATCGGCTGCCGCTGGCCCTCGCGTTCCACTTCCTCCCAGACGAACACCAACTGTGCCGGGTCCGCAAAAGGCAAGCTCCGCCACAAAATGGCGGTCCCCAGACCGTAGGCCGAGGTCACCGCCGCGACTGCCACCGCCAGCGTCGTCACTGTGGTGAGCGTGGCGACAGGCCGGTGCGTCGCACAGCGGACGGCCCATTTGAGGTCCTGGACGATCGCTTCTCGCACTCGCACACTCCCTTGATGACGATCCCATGGACTGACCGGCTCCTACGAGCCGGCGCACGCCGCCTCGTTGCCTTACTACTGCGTTTCACAATTACGGTGACGCACCGAGGGCGGCGAGGCGCCCGGATGGCAAGGCGCGACGACCGAGAATACCGGGAGTATTTGAGGAAGGAGCAACGCCGCCAGGCGGGGTGCATCGCCGGCCGAATGCCACTGTAATTGTGAAACGCAGTACT
>JBQTIE010000383.1:0-14748 GCA_052389315.1 Acidobacteriota bacterium | reverse complement strand
CCGACGCCGATCGCGTCCACCGCGTGCACCTGCACTGGATGCGGGACGGGCAGCCGCGCAGCACCCGGAGCGTGGAGTTCCCTCGCCTGATCGACTTCGCCCGCGAGACCCGTGCCTTCGACCTGGTCGCCGGGTTCCAGGTGCGGACGGTCGCCTTCGGGCAGGGCGATGACACGCGGGAGGGGCGCCTCGCGGTCGTGACCGACACCTATCTGGACTTCTTCGAGGCAGCACCGGTGCTTGGGCGCTGGTTCACCGCATCCGACGACCAGCCGCCCGCCAGCGTGCCGGTAGTGGTGTTGAGCGACACGTATTGGAAGACGCGGTACGGAGCGCGGCCCGATGTGCTCGGCGAGACGCTTCAGATCGATCGGCTCCAGGCCACGATCATCGGCGTCGCGCCGCCGGGCTTCACCGGCATCGCCGACGCCGGGGCGCCCCTGGCGTTCGTGCCGATGCGTACCTTCGCTCATGCGATTCGCGGGCCGGCCTACGACACTTCCTACAACTGGTCCTGGCTCCAGGTGCTCGTCCGCCGCGCGCCCGGCGTGGGCCTCGCAGAAGCGGTCGCCGATCTGTCACGAGCCTATGAGGTGAGTTGGCGTACGGAAGACGCCGCTCGCCGTCTGCCGAGCAGCCTCGAGACATCCCGACCCCATTCGGAGCTGGGGCCCGTGCACCTCGGTCGCGGCCCAGACGCCGAGCTCGACGCGCGCGTCGCGCTGTGGATTTCCGGCGTGGCCCTCGTGGTCTTGCTCATCGCCTGCGCGAACGTCGCCAACCTGTTCCTGTCACGCGCGGTCAGCCAGCAGCGTGAAGTGGCGATGCGGCTGGCGCTCGGCGTCGGACGCGCGCGGTTGACGAGGCAGTTGCTCGTCGAGAGCCTCGTGCTTGGCGTGGCGGGCGGCGTGGGAGGGATCACGCTCGCGTGGTCGGCCGGCGGGGTGTTTCGCGCGCTGATGCTCCCCGACGCGGCAGCGGCCGCCGTCCTGACGGATCCAAGAACCCTCGTCTACGCGTGTGCCCTGGCGGTGCTGGCGGGATCGCTGGCGGCGCTGGTTCCAGCCGTGATGGCCGCGCGGCTCGATGTTGCGGCCTCGCTCAAAGCCGGGGGTCGCGGCACCACGCGCCAACGATCACGCACGCAGGCCATTTTCGTGGTCGTCCAGGCAGCCTTGTCTGTGGTGCTGCTGGTGGGCGCAGCGCTCTTTGTTCGCAGCCTGCAACGCGCGCAGGACCATCGGCTGGGCTTCGACGTCGAACCGTTGCTGTACGCAGAGGTCAATCTGAGGGGCGAACGCCTGTCCAGCGCGGACACGCGGCAGCTCGTCGAACGCCTCCTCCATGCGGCACGTGCCGTCCCGGGAGTGACGCACGCGTCGATGGCCTCGTCTGTCCCCTTCTGGAGCAACGAGGGCCGCGAGCTGATCGTGCCGGGCGTGGACAAGGTCCCTGAGCTCGGCCGCTTCACGCTTCAGGCCGGGTCGGGCGACTACTTCGTCACCACCGGCACCCGCCTGCTGCGCGGGCGGGGATTCACCGACGCCGACGGCTCAGGCTCGACGCCCGTGGCCGTGGTGAGCGAGGGGATGGCGCGCGTCCTTTGGCCGGGGCACGACGCCCTTGGCCAGTGCATCCACGTCAACGACGGACCGCCCGACCCCGCAGCCGGAGAGGCCGCGAACGGGCCGTGCCGAGTGGTGGTCGGTGTGGCCGAAGAGAATGCGATGCACTCGCTCGACAGCGTGCGGGAGTACACCTACTACCTGCCCGTGGCCCAGTTCCCCGGGGCCACCTCACTCCAGTTCTTCGTGCGGGTCGACGATGGCCGGTCGCCTCCCATCGGCGCCGTCCGTCAGAGCATGCAAGCCCTGCTTCCCGGCGCCGCATACGCCAACGTTCTGCCGATGCGCGAGCTGGTCGCACCCCAGCTGCGCGCCTGGCGATTTGGCGCGACCATGTTCGTGGCGTTCGGGGGGCTGGCCTTGCTGGTCGCCGCGCTTGGATTGCACAGCCTCGTGTCCTACGAAGTCGCGCAGCGGGAACAGGAGTTCGGGGTCCGATTGGCCTTGGGGGCCACTCGCGATCAGATTCTCGGCCTCGTGGTCGGACGCGGCGCGCGGCTCGCCGCCGTGGGCATCGCCGTCGGCGTCGTCATCGCGCTGGCCGCCTCGCGTCCGCTCGAACCGCTCATGTTCCATCAGTCCGCGCGCGACCCTGTCGTCTTGCTCGCGGTAGCAGGCGCCCTGATTGCGTTTGCCTGCTTCGCGAGTGCCATGCCGGGGCTGAGGGCGACGCGGGTGGATCCAAGCGTGACGCTCCGGGTCGATTGACGTGACGGGCGGCGCGATGGGCCCGCGCCTCGGCGTCAAGCGGAGGGCGCTCCAGGCTTCTTCGGCGGCGCTGAGCCGTCGCCGGGTTTCTCCGGCACGTGCTTGTAGTCGAGGTTCGGCTGATAGGGCCGCAGGTGCTCGACGTCCTTGTTGTTCTCCGTGCAGGTGTACGGCATCACGCGGTCGCTCGGCTTGCCGCGCCGGAACGTGCGCGAGATCGACCACGGGCGCGTGAAGAACACCGGATCGTCGTAGGTCACCGTCCACTCGATGATGTCCGCGTCCACCTTGCGGAACCGCTCGGTGAGGCGCAGCTTGGCGCTGTGCTCGTGGCCGGCCGTATCCAGCCAGCTGCGCTCGTCGATGCCCGCCGTGTCGACGACCAGCACATCACCCTCCCAGCGCCCCACCGAATGCCCCATGAAGTACGGATAGTCCGCGACATCGTCGGGATGCGGGCGGCCGTCCATGAAGAAGACGCGCCAGATCGCCTGATACTCGAACAGCACCGAGATCATGTCGTCGTGCTGGACCAGCAGGAACGGAAAGGGCGCGGTGAATCCGCGCGAGGGCCCCGGAGGCAGACAGAATCCGGTGGGATCCTTCGACGTATCCACGGTCCGCCATCGTTCGGCGCCGTAATCGGTGAAGGGCGGCTGCCGGCCGAGGGCCGTGGACAAATCGGGCGTGTACTGGTTGATCCAGAAGCCGCTGAAGTCAGGGCGGCTCGCGGCGTTCGATTGCGCCCAGGCACCGGCGGGAAGCCACGCCGCCGCAAGGACGATCGCAGCGCAGGTTCGAGGCCGCCACTGGGGTCGGCGCATGAGGTCCTCCGTTTTCCGAGCGGCGCCGGCGATTCCAAGCGACGCCCGGCTACTTCACTGTCGGGCGCCCCTCTTGCTGGCCCGTGAACAGATTGCGTCCATCGGCGAGCGTCGCCTTGGCCATGTTGACCAGCTTGGACCCGTCGCGGGCGAGGTAGCCGTGCACGGTCACGGTTTCGCCGACCTTCACGGAATCCTTGCGCCAGCCCGCCCGGTAGAGGGTATTCGGCGCGCCGCCCTCGATCGCCCACTTCACCGGCGCCCCCCCGGCGCCAGGCACGTCCATGTAGAAATAGACGTGCGGGTTCATCCACTCGAGTTTCGTCACCGATCCCATGAGTTCGATCGGCTTGTTCCGGTCGTACTGGGCGGCAAACGAGTGGTGCGCATCGAGCGCCGGAGCGCTCGCGACAGCGGCCACGATCCATGCGATGCCGGCGATGCTGCGGGCCATCGAGACCTCCCGGAGTGGCAGGCGAGACTCAGGGTCGTAGGGCCTGCCGCGAAGTAGCTTAGTCAAATTGCAGTTGTCAGTCACGTGCGACGCACTCACCGTGCCGCCGCACGCCAGTTGAGCACGAAGCGGAATGGTGCCTGGGTCCGGTCAACGGCCACCGCCACGAGGAAGCGCTGGCCGTCTCTGGTCACACCCCAGGAAGCCAGCAGGCCGGGAGCTCGAAACAGCTCCACGGGCTTGTCGGCAAACCCCGCTGAAGCGTTCACCGCCATGACGCCGCCCTGGAGCGACTGGTAGAACAGCTCGCGCCCATCGCCGCGCCACCGGGGCGCGGTGCCCCCGCCGCGAGAGACGAGCGCCGCCGCTCCCACGGCGGGCAGGCCGCTGTCGGGATCGGTGGTCAACGGTCGGACGAAGACCTCGTTGATCCCGGTCTCGTCCGACACATACGCCAGCCAGGCGCCGTTGGGCGAGACGGCGGGGTGCGTCTGAAGGAACTCCTGCTGGATGAGGGGTACCGCCTTGCCGTCGGTCAGCGACAGCACCCACAAGTCACTCCTGGTGCGGCCCGTCCCCTCGGAGCTGAAAACGACGAAGCGTCCATCGGGGCTCGGGCCGAGCGCGGCCAGGAGCGGATTGACTCGCGGACCGCGAGCAGCGTCGCTCGCGAGGACGAGGCGTCCGCTCCCCCCCGCGATCGGCAGGGTCCACAGATCGCCCAGGCCATGCCCGCGCGCGAAGAGCAGCGCCGTCCCGTCGGGCGACCACGCCGGCACCGATTCGAGCAGCGGTTCCGACGTCAGCCGCGTCGTCGTGTCGCGCGTCAGATCGGTGAGCCAGACATCCCGGTCCGCCCGGTTCTGGCGGTTGTCGCGCAACGTCGCCGCCCGCGTGCCATCGGGAGACAGCGCCACGCCCACGATGGAGCCCGCGCCGCCGACGGCGCCGAGGACAGCTCCGTCACGCCCGCGCCACTCCAGCCTGACATCCGGAACATCGCCCCGATACACGAGGACATCCGGCGAAGCGCTGAAGAACGCGCTGTCAAGGAACGATCCCACGGGCGATGCGATCTGAACCGGCTCGCCGGCGACCGACCGCCGGTCGGCGTCGAAGGGCACGGACCAGACGGCGTGGTCTCGGACGAAGAGGATGCGGCCCGGCCCGTCCGCCGCAGGCACGTATAGCACGCCGAACCCGACCGGGAACAGACGCCCGGTCTCCTGCTCATGCGGCGGGCGATCGAGGTCCGCGATCCTGATGCCGTTGTCGGCCGGGTTCGCGCGCGACACATGCAGATAGATCAGGTGCCGCCCGTCCGGGAGGAACGAGGGAATCAGGTGAAGCGCGCTCGGATCCGGCCCCCGCGCCGTCACCGGTGTCGGCTCGCCGCCCGAGCACCTCAGCAGTCCGCTTCCCGAGCTTCCGATGACGACGACGTTCCCGGCGCTCCAGGCGCCGCCGATGGCCACGCCAGGCACGTCGCAAAGGACCTGCACGACACCGCCATTGCTGTCGATGGCCTTGACTTTCTGATCGGCGTAGAAGGCGATGGTGCGGCTGTCGGCCGACCAGAAGAGCGACGTATTGTAGGCAGGCTCTCCATCGGTGCCGTTGACCGGACGGGTCTCGAACGAGTCGATGGACCGCACCCACAGACGCATCACCCCGTCGCTGCCGACCCCCGGGAAGGCCAGTCGGCGTCCGTCGGGAGAGACCGCGAACTGCCCGGCATCCGAAAACCGCACCGGTACCGGCGCTTCAAAGCGGATCGGCAGCACGGAGGGACGCTCCCCAGACCGGACGGCGAGACGTGTCACGGCGATGGCGGCGAGCACGCTGGCAGCGAGCACGGTCCACCAGACGAGTGACGGCCGCCTCGATCGACCAGCGCCCGCTGGCCTCGTATCCTCGAGCGCGAGGTCCAGATCGCCGAGGTCGCGCAGCCGACGTTTCAGGTCCTTTTCGAGGCAGCGCCGCAGAAGGCGACCGACGCCGGCCGGCGTGCCGGCGGGCAGCGCCGACCAGTCGGGATCGGCGCCGAGGATCCGCGCGATTGTGTCGGAGGCTGTTGGCGCGCGAAACGCCGCCTGCCCGGTCAGCATCTCGTACAACACGCAGCCGAACGCCCAGACGTCCGTGCGCTTGTCGACCGCCTGGCCGCGCGCCTGCTCCGGACTCATGTACGCCGCCGTGCCGACGACGACGCCTTCGCGCGTATCGGCAACTGTCGGCCCGGAGGACACGTCCGGACGGAGATCGCCGGCAGCTTTGGCGATGCCGAAGTCGAGGACCTTGACCTGGCCGTCCGCCGTGACTTTGATGTTGAGGGGCTTCAGGTCGCGGTGCACGACGCCCCGCTCATGCGCCGCGTCGAGGCCCTCAGCGATCTGACGTGCCAGGGCGAGCGCCTTCTCGACGCTCAGCGCACCGCGGGACGCGAGGTGGTCAGCGAGCGTCTCGCCCTCCACCAGCTCGAGCACCAGCGCCCGCTGACCCGCGCGGTCTTCGAGGCCGTAGATAGCGGCGATATTCGGATGGGTAATGGAGGCGAGAATCCGCGCCTCGCGCTCGAAGCGCGCCATCCGGTCTGGATCGTGCGTGAACGCCTCGGGGAGCACCTTGATGGCGACGTCCCGCCCCAGCCGCGGATCGCTCGCCCGATACACCTCGCCCATTCCGCCCACGCCGAGGGTAGCCAGGATTTGGTACGGCCCGATAGTCGAACCAGGCGTCAGGGCCATGAGCGACAGAGTGACGAACGAATCTTACCTCTCCGTGCCGAAAAACAAGGCTCCGATGTGGACGCCCGGGCCGGCGCCGGAGCGCCGCTATCGTCGCGTCACGACGACGCGGAAGCCGATGAACGCGCGGCGCGCGCCGGGGTCGGCACCACCGCGCGTCGTGGAGCGGACCAGGCGCGCCTCGTCCGCGTAATGGCCGCCGCGCATCACCCAGAGCGCATCCGCGTCGAGGTTGCCGAGATCGTCGGTGGGATCGTACGGATACGGCTGATACGGACTCCGCGTCAGCTCCCACACGTTGCCGCTCATGTCTGCCAGGCCGTACGGACACTCGGGGCAAGCAAACTGTCCGACAGGCACGGGACCGGTGGACGCGAAGTTGGCCCGGTCGCGTCGGGGATCGGGGCCCCACGGATATCGCCGGCCATCCGTGCCCCGCGCGGCTTTTTCCCATTCAGCCTCGGTGGGCAGCGTGACCTGCCAGCCTTCGCCGAGGCGAGCGCGCAGCTCAGGCGTCGTCGCTGGCGAGCTGCGTAGCGTCTTGTCGAGCCAGCGGCAGTAGGCCAGCGCATCGGGCCACGACACGAACGTGACGGGATGAGTGGGCGGCCCGGCAAGACTGCGTGCGTCCACCGGCCAGTTCGTGGCCCGCACGAACGAGCCGAACTGAGCGACGGTCACCTCATGCCGCCCGATGTAGAACGTCGCGACGTCGAACATCCCCTCACCCTGGGTGGTTGGCCACCGCTCGTTCTCGAAGGCCTGTGGATCGGCCGCACCTGCCCCCATGATGAATGGCCCACCTGGGACTTCGACGAAGTCCGGCAGCGTCTCGCTCGAGCGGGCGGAGGGCGGTCCACTGGGGGCTTGCGCCACCGTGGCGGGTGCTGCCGCCAGCGCAAGGGCGAGGCTCGCGGCCAGCCAGCGTACGACCGCGACCATCGCCGCGGCTGCGCGAGCTTGTGGACGCCCTTTCAAGACGTCTTGCCCCGCGGAGCGGGGCAGGATGACACTGCCACTAGCGAGCCACTCGGGCACATGCTCGCCGGTCTGAGGGGGAGTCTCGCGAGACAACTTGACTGTGAGGGTTCCCATCAATTGAGTCGGGTTTTCTCGCCCCGCGGAACGGCGCACGACCATGCTGAATCGGCAGGTGTGCTCGTCACCGCGACGCCGATCGTCTCTCGCAGGCAAAGCGCCATCCGTGCCGGCAGGCCCGCTCGATCAGCTCGGGCTCTGGCATGTCCATCAGGTTGGGCCCGCCCTCACGCAAGAGCAGCCGGAGATCGAGCG
The DNA here is from genome assembly GCA_052389315.1 of Acidobacteriota bacterium. Taxonomy (GTDB): domain Bacteria; phylum Acidobacteriota; class Vicinamibacteria; order Vicinamibacterales; family UBA2999; genus JACCSI01. Next base: position 7,097 of record JBQTIE010000383.1, on the reverse strand, counting down.
TCCGGGGATTCGAGCCGCGCGGAGCGGTCGTCTCGAGCAGGTTGACGCAACCCGCCTGGAATCGCGTTTCGCACGCCCGCGAGAAATAGCGGAGTGCGCCTTCGGGATCTGCGCTGACCAGTCGCCCCTCCACATAGTGCCGGCCAAGCTCGTTGCAGGCCCACCCGACGTTGTCCGCGCAGTAAGAGGCCTCGATGCGCAGCAGCCGCTCGCACGCTTGAGGCCGGCCTTCCGCGCATGCCTGCTCCCAGAAGGGCACGGCGTCGCCGCGATGCATGCCGTCGGTCGCTCCGAGTGCGGTCATCGCGACGAAGAATGCGATCCAGGCCGTCATGTGCGCCAGGTTGGCGCGCCCCAGCGGTCCGCTCAGCCCCAGACGATCCAGGATCGGGCGCTCGCCGATCGCCCGGACCATCCGGTCGATGGAGGGGACGGCCAGGTTGAGCAGCGGCACGCACATCAGCTTGTCGTAGAAGGTCGGAAGTCCGAGCATGCCGAGCAGGCCATAGAGGCCGAAGACGCCGGCGCCGTACCCGATGCCAAAGATGACCCTGCCAAACGTCGTCCGCGGGGAGGTCGACGGATCGGTGACCAGCAGGTGAAGTCCGAGGAAGACGGCGGACGGGATCTCCGAGTCCACGAAGTACGGCACCCCGGTCACGCCGACATACACGGCGCTGGCCCCGAACAGCGTCGCCGCCGCCGAAGCCGTCACGGGTGTGATCGCGAAGAAGTACATGACGACCAGACCGAGCGCGAACAGCACGGTGTAGATTCGTGGACCCAGGCTGAGGGTGGTGGCGATTTCCTGAGCCCAGGTGACATGCGTCGTATCCGTGGCGATCAGCACGACGGAGAAGATGGCCAGCGTGAACGCGGATGGATTGAAGATGTGCACGCGCCGGCCGTCGCGCTCCCAGCGCACGAACGCCTTGCCGAGAAACGCCACCGCGACCACCACGAATTGCAGGGCGAACCAGTCGTCTTTGAACCACAAGAACAGGTTCGTGCTGAAGATGATCGGGAAGGGGCCGAAGCCGATCGGGTAGTCGTCATGACGCGACCAGGCCAGGAGGATGTCGAACGCGTAGGCGAACAGGATCTGACCGACCAGCAGCGGGGCGAAGTCGTAGACGGGGGGCCAATACCATCCCCAGTACGCGTAGACACTCAGTTGGCAGAGGCTCTGAATGTAGTGCTGCGCCCGCGGCGGAACCAGCAGCAGGCCGGGCAGCCGGGAGCGCGCAGGCTCGGGCTCTGCCCCCGCGGCCCCCAATGCAGCGAGGGCCCGGGCGCGCAGCACGACCATGGCGTACCACGCCGACAGCACCGCCGCGGCGCCCCAGAACGACCACCTCAGCGCCGGAGTCGAGGCCACGCGGGGCAGCAGGCTGAGCGCCAGGAGCCCGACGATGAACGCCAGGGGAAGGGCGGAGACCCCCGGCATCGTGAGTACGGGGGCCTTGGTTGAAGGCTGTGCGGGGCGGCTCGTTTGCTCGTGGACAGGCCGCCCGCGTTTCGACGACGGTGTCTGGCTCAAGGATTGACCGACAGCCTTGTACACCACCGCCACCCCCCGCGCAACGCGCCGGCGGAGCCCAGGAGCCCGCCGCCTCGAATTCGGCAAGCGACGCGAGCGCGTCGTTGACAACTGACTGTCGCACGCGGCATCCTTAGCGGTCGGTTTCCAGGTATTTCCGTCGAGGTGCCAATGAAAACGCAGTCTGTTCGACACTGGTTGCCCCACGTGCTGGTCGGCACGATGGGAGTGGTGGCGGCCTTGGTCATCGCGGGCCGACCGGGCAACGCCCAGCAGAAGGGCGACTGGCCGAATATCACGGGCGGAGACACGTCCACCCGGTACTCGGCGCTCGACCAGATCAACGCGTCGAATTTCAGCACGCTGAAAGTGGCGTGGGAATGGAGCGGCGACGCCGGGCCAGGCGTGGAGGTCGGCGACATCAACGGCCGGGGCCTGCCCATCTACGTGGATGGCATGCTGATCACGGTCTCCGGGCCGCGCCGCACCGTCATGTCTCTCGATCCCGCGACGGGCAAGACGCTGTGGGCCTTCCAGGAGCCGTCCACGCCTCGGCACGAGTATTCGATGCGATCGAACCACGGCAAGGGTGTTGCCTACGCCCGCATCAACGGCCGCGGCGTGATCTTCGTCACGACGCCGGGGTTCTTCCTGCACGCGCTCGATGCGAAGACCGGTCAGCCGCTGGAGAAGTGGGGTGGCGCGGTGGCCGCCCCGGGCTTCCCGAAGACCGGGTCCGTAGACATGCTCAAGGACCTCATCGCGGACTGGGTGCCATGGCTGCAGACCGAGCAGAAGCTCGACCCCGCCAAGGGGTTGCCGCTCGAACTCGGCTACATCACCACCTCGTCGCCGCCAATCGTCGTCAACGACGTGCTGGTGGTGGGCAACTCCGCCGAGCAGGGGTACAACCAGACGCGCGTGGAGAACGTGCCGGGTGACATCCTGGCCTACGACCTGCGGACCGGAAAGTTCCTCTGGAAGTTCCACGTGATTCCTCGTCCCGGCGAGTTTGGCCATGAGACGTGGGAGAACGACGCGTGGAGATGGACCGGCGATGTCTCCTCGTGGGCGCCGATGTCGGCCGACCCGGCGCGCGGTCTCGTCTACATTCCCACCAACGGAGCCACCATCGATTACTACGGCGGCTTCCGGCCGGGGGACAACCTCTTCAGCACGAGCGTGATCGCGCTCGACGTCAAGAGCGGCAAGCGCGTGTGGCACCAGCAGCTCGTCAAGCACGACATCTGGAACTACGACACCCCCACGGCGCCGATCCTGCTCGACGTCAACGTCAGCGGCCGCCGCATCCCGGGCCTCTTCCAGGTGACCAAGCAGGCCTGGGTGTACTCGTTCAACCGTCACACGGGTGAGCCCATCTGGCCGATGGTGGACAGGCCGGCCCCGCAGTCGAAGGTTCCTGGGGAAAAGCTTTCCGCCACGCAGCGGCATGTCACCAAGCCCGCGGCATTCGATTACCAGGGGCGCCGGGAAGAAGATCTGATCGACTTCACGCCTGAGATCCGCCAGCTCGCCCTCGAGCGCGCGCGCGCGCGCGACCTGCTGGCGCCGCTGTTTGCGCCGCCGACGCACCGGGGCAACGCCGAAGGCAAAGGCCCGGCGAACATTTGTCCAGGAGGCGGCGGTGGGGCGAACATCACCGGACCCCCGGCGGCCGATCCGGCCTCGGGCATCATCTTCATCACCTCGACCAGTGGCTGCTCGCCGACCATCCTGGCTCCCGCCATCGAGCGCGACAACGACAAGATGACCGGAAAGACACTGTCGCCGTGGGCCACCGCGCGTGGTGAAGGTCCGCCGCCGCAGAAGCCGATTCCCAACGACCCGCTCGCCGGCATCCCGGACCTCTTCAAGGGACCGCTGGGGCGGATTGTGGCTATCGACATGAACACGGGCGAACACCTCTGGATGATTCCGCATGGCGACACGGACGCGAAGGCCCAGGAAGCCTTCCGCAACAACCCCATGCTGAAGGGGCTCAACGTCGACACGAACTGGGGCCGTCGAGGCCACGCGGCCATGATGACCACGCCGACGCTGCTCTTTGCGACCGGGATGACCGCTGACAACCGGCCGCACCTGTTCGGCATCGACAAGAAGACCGGCAAGCGCGTCGGCGCGGTTCCCACGCCTCGCATCGGTCAGTACGGCCTGATGACCTACCTCCACCAGGGCAAGCAGTACGTTGTCTTGCCGCGCAACGGGGGCTACACGACGCTCGCGCTGCCCTAGCCGGAGCGGCGGGCTCGGCGCCCGCGGTCTCGTAAGGCTTTCCAACGGCCGGGCTCCTCCGGGGGCCCGGCCGTTTTCGCTCGAGGTCGCCGAGCGCGGAACTCCTCGCTGGGTACGCCGACTGCGGCTCTCACACGTGATTCCGGAGCATCAACTCCCGCGGATGAGGCTCGAGGTAGGTCTGCCCTGCGACATACGAGACGTCGTGGCGGCGGACGTGATGGCGGATGAAGGTGATCGGCACGATGAGCGGCACCAGACCCTTGCGGGAGTCGTCGATGGTCGCTTGCAGCTCCACTTTGCTGTCGGCATCGAGCACCGTCTTGAAGTGTCCGGCCATGTGCTGCAGCACGTTGGTGTGGCGGCGCGTCGTGGCGATGGTCGCCATCGTGGTCATGAAGCCTTCGGTGTATTGTTTTTCGAGCTCGACCCGAGGGAGAGCCTTGGCGCGTGCGACCAGCCGGCCGAGCGCGTGATGGCCCTTGACCGCGTGGGCCATCAGCGCAAGCTTGTGCGCGGTGTGAACCGCACGAGTGCGCCGACGGCGGGCATCAGGTAATCCAGAGGACCCACGCGAACAGGAGCGAGTAACCAACCAGGTACACGCGGAAACGAAAGGCCATCTGCCGCTCTTCAGGCGTCTGGAAGTACCGGTTCGAGAAGAGAGCGGCCGTGTCGTGTCCGAACCAGGGCAGGATGTTGATCTTCCACGACGTCATCCGATAGACGGTCGATCGCCATTTGTACCGCAGCTTCCAGAGGGGAATACCGTACACGAACAGCGCGGCCACGCTGACCCATTTGATGACGGTCATCGCACCTTCGGTCACGCGGCCCCTCGTCCCTCGACCGCGGGGCTGCTGAATCGGTAGTGCGCCACCCCCCATTCGTGCCCGCCGCGGTAGCCGAAGAGCTCCGCGCACGCCATCAGGAAGAGGCGCCACCGTCCCAACCAGCGGGCGGCGTGGATGGGGCCATGGGCGCCGGCGAGGACCTCGAGGGCCTCCGCCCGGTTCGCATCGAGGTTCGTCAGCCACGCGTCGGCGGTGCGCTGGTAGTGGGTCCCGTCCCACAGCCATTGCTCGGCCAGCTCGAAGCGTCCAGGCACCGATGGCAAGAGGTCCATGCCGGGCATGAGCCCGCCGGAGAAGAAATGGCGGGCCATCCAGTTCGTCGCGCCCCGCTCTTCGAAACGGTAGGAGTACTTCCGGTGGCAGAAGACGTGCACGAAGAGCTGGCCGCCTGGCGCGATCCAATCGCCGAGCCGGGCAAACAGCCGAGGGTAGTTGCGCATGTGCTCGAACATCTCGACCGAGACAATCCGGTCGAAGCGCCGGGCTGATTGGAAGACGTTCATGTCGGCGGTCTGGACCTCGAGGTTGCCAAGGCCGCGTCGACGCGCCTGCTCTTCGATGTATTGCCGCTGCGGCGGCGAGTTGGAAACGCCGAGGATGCGGCTGTTCGGGTAGCGCTCTGCCATCCATAGTGACAGCGATCCCCATCCGCAACCAAGCTCGAGCACGGTGGCGCCGTCATCGAGGGCGGCGTGTTGGGCGGTGAGTGCCAGGCTGGCCTCCTCGGCCTCGTCGAGCGTCGACACCTGGGTCGCCCAGAACGCACTGCTGTATTTCAGCCGTGCCCCGAGCATCAGCTGGAAGAGACGCGTGGGCACCTCGTAGTGCTGATCGTTGGCACGATGCGGCACGGGGGCGACGGGCTCGTGCTCCATCGATGCGATGAAGGCCCGCGTCGCCTGAGCGTGGTCGAGGCCTCGGACCTGCCGGGCCTCCTGCCGGAGGCGCTCGGCGCAGAGGCGACGGATGCCCCATCGGATCAGCGCGTCCGGGAGCCAGCCGTGCTCGACGAGTCCGATCACGCCGTCTGCCGCGCGCTCTGGCCTCATCGTCTTCAATGGATTCATGCGGAAACCGCCAGCGCCTCTGGCCGCGCCCGGTCATCCGCCGAAAGGCCTGTGACATCGCGGCGACACGCGGGCTTGGTGAGGAGCACCTGCACGACGCCGGTGCAGCGTTCGGCGAAGCCCGCCTCGCAGTAGGCGAGGTAGTACTCCCACAAACGGATGAACCGTTCGTCGTAGCGGCCGAGCCTCCGCACGTCGGCGGTACGGCTCATGAATTGCTCTCGCCAGCACCGCAGCGTCCGGACGTAGTGCGGAGACAGGTCCTCGAGGAGGGCGATCGTGAAGTCCGTCGATTGGCCGATGGCCGCGGCCATGGCGCCGACCGACGTCAGCGCGCTGCCTGGGAACACATAGCGCTGAATGAAGTCCGCCGAACGCAGGTAGGGTCCGTACCGATACTCGGGCAGGACGATGCCCTGGAGCAGCATCTGCCCGTCCTGCGTGAGCAGCCGGCTGCAGGCGGCGAAATAGTCAGGAAGATACTGAGGGCCGACCGCCTCGACCATCTCGATCGAGGCAAGGCGGTTGAAGGTGCCGCTCAGGTCGCGATAGTCGCAGCAGAGCGTCGTCACTCGATCGGCCAGTCCGGCCTCCGCCACGCGCCGCCGCACGATGTCGTGCTGCGCCTCGGAAATCGTCGTCGTCGTCACCTGACAGCCGTACCGGCGCGCGGCGTGGATCGCGAGGCTCCCCCAGCCGGACCCGATGTCGAGCAGATGGTCGCGCGGCGAGAGCTCGAGACGACGGCACACCCGGTCGAGCTTCGCGATGGACGCCTCCCGCAGGGACGCGTCCGGCTGCTCGAAGACGCCGCACGAGTAGGTGAGGGTGTCGTCGAGAAAGAGCTCGAAGAAGTCGTTGCCGAGATCGTAGTGATCCCGGATGTTGCGCTTCGAGCCCCGCCGGCTGTTTCGCCGCCGCCAATGGGCGACGCGGTCGGGAATGCGCAATCCGCGCGCCACGGCCGAATCCAGCTGGTCGACCGCGTCCAGATTGGTGGCGAAGATCCGAAGAGCCGCGGCAAGGTCGTCGGCGACCCATTCCCCTCTGAGATAGGCTTCTGCCGCCCCCAGCGAGCCCCCGAACCCGAGTCGCAACCACGCCCGCGAGGACCGGATGGTGATTGCCGCACGCAGCTCCGATCGAGCGTGGCCCCCAAACCTCCGCGAGCCGTGCTGGTCCTCGACGGTCAGAACGCCGATCCGAAGGCCGTTCAGGCGTCGCAACACCTGGTCTCGAACGATGCGGGTGATCATGGCTAACGAGGCCCTGCCTCAGACCGTCGAGCATGGTGTGGTGGATGTCGAGAAGTCCAGCCGGTCTGAGGCAGGGCCTCGTTAGAAAAAGTGGAGCCCCGGAAGCATGGCAGGGATTGCGCCCTGC
>JBQTIE010000382.1:0-14343 GCA_052389315.1 Acidobacteriota bacterium | reverse complement strand
GTTGGCCAAGGCCACGCGGGCGGAGCAGGCGCTGGCCCTGGTCATCGGGTCGCCCGAGTTTCAACGCCAATAGGCCCCTCCGCAGATGGCTCATCCACAGATTACACAGATTACACAGATGGATATTTCCAGCAACTCGATCCGCACGCTGCAAGGAAGGACGACCATGCGCACACGACGCGCCTTCATCAAATCGACGGGCCTAGCGATGGTCACGCTGGGATTCGCGCCGTCGTTTCTCGCCCGAACGGCCGCCGCCGCCGGGACGCGGCGCAAGCTGCTCATCGCCATCTTCCAGCGCGGGGCTGTTGACGGCCTCAACATGGTCGTGCCGTTCGCGGAGTCCGAGTACTATCGCGCCCGGCCGTCGATTGCCATCGGCCGCCCCGGCACCGGTGATGGCGCGGCCATCGATCTGGATGGGTCGTTCGGCCTGCATCCTCGCATGGCGCCTCTCAAGGCGCTGTGGGACAACCGTTCACTGGCCATCGTCCATGCGTGCGGTTCGCCCGACGCCACCCGTTCGCACTTCGATGCTCAGGACTACATGGAATCGGCGACGCCCGGCGTGAAGAGCACGCGCGACGGCTGGCTCAACCGCTATCTCCAGGTGGCCCATGACGAGGCGCAGCCCTTGACGGCCGTCGCCATGACGCGGCAGATGCCGCGGTCGCTGCAGGGGACGGCCCCGGCCCTGGCCATGGGCAGCGTCGGCGAGTTCGGCGTGCGCGGCGGCGTGGGCGCGCGCGACTCCTTCGAGTCGGCCTACGCCTCGGCAGCCGACCAGGTCCTTCGAGGGACTGCGTCCGACGCGTTCCGCGCGCTTCGGACGCTGTCCTCCGCCACCGACCAGCGGCCCTATCGTCCGTCCGGCGGCGCTCAGTATCCGCGGACGCCGTTCGGCCAGGCGCTCCAGGAGATTGCACGCCTCGCGAAAGCCGATATCGGCCTGGAGATCGCGTTTGCCGAAAGCGGCCAGTGGGATCACCACGTCAACGAGGGCGGCGCCACGGGACAGATCGCGAATCGGCTGGACGATTTCGCCCGCTCCATCGCCGCGCTCGCGCTGGATCTCGACCAACTCATGGCCGACACCATCATCGTGACGATGTCGGAATTCGGGAGGGCGGTGGCGGAGAACGGCAACCGTGGGACCGATCATGGACACGGCAACGCGATGATGTTGATGGGGCGCGCCGTTCGCGGTGGCCACATCTACGGCGACTGGCCTGGCCTGCAACCCGATCAGCGATTCGAAGGCCGCGATCTGGCGATCACCACCGACTTCCGCGACGTCTTCGGGGAAATTGTCATGCGGCATCTCGGGGCCGATTCGTCAACGGCGGCGAAAGTATTTCCCGGGTACGGGGTCAAGCCCGCCGCGTTTCGTGGCGTGCTCGGGTCCCCGACGGTTGGAGGAGCTTCGCGAGGCGCCTGATCGAAACATGACAAGATGAGGGCGTGACGCTTCGCGATCTCCCCACGCCCGCCGTCCTCATCGAACGGCCGCGCGTGCTCGACAACATCGACCGCATGCAGGAGGCGGCCGATCGCCGGGGCATCCGCATGCGCCCGCACACCAAGACACACAAGAGCCCGGTCGTGGCCCGGTGGCAGATCGATCGCGGCGCCATCGGTATCTGCTGCGCCAAGCTCGGCGAGGCCGAGGTGTTCGCCGACGCCGGCTTCACCGACATCCGGCTCCCCTATCCGATTCATCCCGTCAACGCGCCCCGCGTCCTGAAGCTCCTCGAAAAGACCACGCTCTCCTTCATCGTCGATCACCCCGCGGTGGCTCGAGGCTGGTCGGACGCCATGACCCGGGCGGGCCGGATGGTCGACGTCCTCATCAAAGTCGACGTGGGATTCCACCGCTGCGGCATCGACCCCGATCCGGCGACGGCCGTCGCGTTCATCAAGGACGTGGCCGCGCTGCCCGGTCTTCGCTTGTGTGGCCTGCTGTCGCACGCCGGGCAGGCGTATCACGCCTCGTCTGCCGGCGAGCTGCGGACGATCGCGGAAGACGAGGCGCGTGTGCTCCGCTCGCTGGCAGACGCCGCCAGACTCGCCGGCGTCCAGATCGACGAGCTCAGCGCCGGCGCCACGCCCAGCGCGCGATTCTCGCTGGACCAGGACGGACTGACCGAGTACCGCGCCGGCAACTACGCCTACTTCGATCGCACGCAAGTCGGGCTCGGGGCGGCCACGCTGGACGACTGCGCGCTGAGCGTGCTCGCCACGGTGGTGACCAAGCCCGCAGCCGGCCGCATCATCCTCGATTGCGGCAGCAAGACGCTGACCTCGGACGGCGCGCGAGGGTTCTCGCCGCTTCCGGGCCACGGGACAATCCTGCGGGACATCGCGCTGAGGCCGGGGCTCGAACCCGACAACGACTTGATTGTGGAACGCCTCTCGGAGGAACATGCGACAGTCCGGGTCGCCACCGGCCACACGACCCTCGAGCCGGGGGATCGCGTGCGTGTCGTGCCCAACCACTCCTGTGTCGTCTCGAACCTGGTGGACCAGGCGTGGATCACGGACGGGGCCTCGGTGCTCGAGGCGCTGGCGATCGCCGCCCGCGGGCGGCTGACGTAACGACGACCAGGGAGGTCTCACGCGACCAGGGCATCGCGTGCGACGGGGGCGGCACAGCGGCTGCCACAGTGGCATCGCGACGTGACAAGGCGACCAAGCGGAGCCGGGACAGCACGGAGAGAACGGAAACCACGAATGGCCAAACCTTCAGAGACACCGGAAAGCACCGCGACCGCCGTCGGCGATGCCCTCGGCATGGTTGAAACGCGCGGGCTCGTCGGCATGATCGAAGCCGCCGACGCGATGGTGAAGACGGCCAACGTCATCTTCGTCGGGTGGCAGAAAGTCGACGCCGGGCTGGTGACCGCCATCGTCCGCGGCGATGTCGGGTCGGTCAAGGCCGCCACCGACGCCGGCGCAGCGGCAGCCCGTCGGGTGGGCGAGCTCGTGGGCGTGCACGTCATCCCTCGCCCAGGCGACGATCTCGAGAAGGTTTTTCCGATCAGACCGAAGAAGTAGCGCGCGCGATCACGGACGGACCCCGCCACGACCTTTCGTCTTCCGCGGCTTTCCCTCCCGCACCACCAGCTGTCGCATCTTCAGCGTTTGGCCAACCATCAGCAGCGGCTGCCCGGGATTCTGCAGCACGTTGTAGATATCACCGGTTTCCGTGCGCGCGAAGATCTGGAGGCCATCGATGAACAGCGTAATCGGCCCCCCACCTTCGATGGCCTCGAACAGTCGGACCTTGAATCGCGTCCGCAGCACGTCGAGCAGGCGGCGGATGGTGTGGACCGACAACCCCCGTCGGCGAAGGTCCGCCAGCACCATCAGCTCCAGCAGCTCGACTGGCGTGTAGCGGCGCTCGGTGAAACCGCCGGCGTCGGTCTTCTGCGGCGGCACGGACGGCACGAAGAGTCGCCGCGCATGCCACCACTGCAGCTGCCGTGCGGTCAGGCCCGTGAGAGCGGCCACCTCGCGCGAGCTGTACAGCTTCTTGAGCTTCACGGACCGGGCCTACGGCGCCGCCTGATGATCGACCGCGGCGGCTCCTTCGAAATCCTTGGCCGTCAGTCCGCCCTCGGAGTGCGTGGTGAAGGTCACGGTGACGCGTTTGTAGTTGATGAGGAGGTCCGGGTGATGATCGGCGGCTTCGGCCCCTGGAACGAGCCTCGTGACGAAGGCCACGGCCTCTGGAAAATCCCGGAACACGAACTGCCGACGAATCGCGTGACCGTCAAGCGTCCACTCCGGCAGGTCCCGCAGGCGCGCCGCCACCTCGTCTGCGCTCAATGTGGCCATGGGCGCTGTCCTCGGACTTCGTCGAGCCGACGCCGCTGCTCGTCGATGGCAGTGAGCGCCCGGCGAACATCGGCGCGATGTGACTCGTCTGGCGACGCAAATGTTGCCGCGGCCAGTCGATGGTACTCGGCGGCCGCCACTTGAAGCGCGGAGAGCGCCGCGCTGTGGGCGTGTTGCCATTCGAGCCAGCATGCCAGCAGGTTCGCGGCCTCTTCGGCGCGATCCGCGGGGACAGGAGGCCCAAAAGTGTCGCCCGTGTCGAGCCGCCGGGCCGTCGCCACCCAGACGCCCTCGTCTTCGCTCAACTGCACGCGATACCCGAGTGAGGCGAAGCGTTGGTCCATCTTTCTCCTTCGCTCGTCAGTCTACGCCTTCCCCAGACCCCGGTCCCCGGTCATCGTCATCCCGACTCAGGACTCGACGCCAACACCCTTCGAAGCTCCACGAATCCCTCGAGCCCACGCGGTCACCAACCCAACCTGGACGGGGCCAGCACCTGCAGCGCCGGGTCCGCGCTATCCCCCACCACCATCGCCGAGACGAGCGCGGCCGTGAGCGGGGCCAGCAACACGCCATTTCGATAATGCCCCGTCGCGTACACCAGTCCAGGAACCGCCGCCGACGGTCCGACGATGGGAAGGTCGTCGGGGGAGGCGGGTCGAAGGCCGACGCGTGCCGCGGTGAAGGAAGCTTGCCACAAATGCGGCACGAGCGCGCACCCGGCCTCGAGCAGACCGTGGACCCCGGCCGTGGTCGAACGCTCGTCGTAGCCCACGTCCTCCACGGTAGCGCCCACCAGCACGCCGCCGGTCTGCCAGGGGACGAGGTAGCAATTGGTGCCCCACAGCACGCGGCGGAGCGGCTGCGGAATCGGGCCGTCCAGGTGCAGCAGCTGGCCGCGCACGGGTTTCACCGTCACGGCCGGTGCGCCCGAGACGGTGATCCGGCCAGTCCAGCTCCCCGCGGCGAGCACGGCTCGGTCGGCGGTCTGCGAGCCCGTGCTGGTTTCAACGCGCACCTGCGCGTTCGACGCGTGGATCGACCGCACCGAGGTTCCGAAGGTGAACGTCGCGCCATGGGCCCTGGCCGCGGCCACCAGGGCATCGCAGAAGTCCTGAACGGCCACGAACCCGTGAAAGCCGACCAGCAGCCCACCCGACGCGCCGCGCGCGACGGACGGCTCCTCGTCCATCAGCTCCTGCGGGTCGAGCCAGCGGGCGTCCACGCCGTCGGCACGCAGGCGGTCGGAGGTTTGACGCAGTTTTGCGGTTTCCTCGGCGGTACGTGCGACCTCCAGGGTGCCGGTGCGTTCGTATTCGAAGGGGTGATCGGAGACCGACCGCAGCCGCTGGATGAAGTCGTCGTACCGGTCGAGGCTCCGCGCCCCGAGGTCGCGCAACGGGCCGCGTTCGTGACCTTCGATGTACGGCGCCAGGACGCCGGCCGACGCCTGCGAGGCGCCTTGGCCCACTCCGCGCGCCTCGAGGACGTGCACACGGACGCCGGCCTGTGCCAGCTCGTGGGCGCAGGCGCAGCCGATGACGCCGGCGCCGATGATGAGAACGTCGGGAAGGGGGGACAAGCCGTCTTCAGTCCACGGTCACAGTCTACCGCTTGCCGACATAGAGACGGTGCGACCCCATCGACCGGGTGACCGCGGGGCGGAACCCGCTAGAAACTGAGCGAGGCGCCCAGCTCGATGCGCCTGGGCGCTGACGCGGATGTGGCCTGACCGAAGTATGGCGACAGCAGGTTGCCGACGAACTGATTCAGGTTCGTCGTGTTGAACACGTTGAAGGCCTGCACATACAGGTCGAGCCGATAGCGGGAGACGCCGCCCTCCATCATCATGACCTGCATTCCGCCACCGTCTCCGCCGCCGGGTCCGCGCTGTGCGTTTGACGCCGCCGGGCCGCCGATCATCACGGGGCCCGAACCGAGCAAGCTCCCGAGGTTGAAGGATCGATTCACCCTCAGCGTGACGTTCCACTGCGATGCGCCGCGGGCGCTGTTACGGCTGACGCCGGCCGGGCGATCGTTGAACACCGTATCGTCGTTGCCGTCGAGCCCCGTGGTGATCGTATAGGGCGGTGCGGACGACACCTGGGCCTGCACGCTGGCTCGCACGCCGAAGCCCACGGGTGTGTTCGCCATCAGGTTGAGGCGATGGCGGATGTCCATGCCCGCCGGCCCCCAGTCCTCGTCCGGATTGTTGCTGTCCGAGGGCAGGGCCAACGGAGAGTCCGCGAAGCTGCGCGTGCTGGCGAACTGGTACATCACGTTTCCCATGATGCGCCGCGCCGGCACGCGCATCATCAGGTGGACCGAGAGGCGGTCCTGATCGCGTCGTCCCGTGGACCCAATCTCGGTGACGTTGCCGGCGCCCGGGTCGGGCCGCACGCCGTTCAGCGGCGCGTTCACGTTGATCGACCGCAGCGTGTCCACCGCCCGCGTCATCATGTAGTCGGTCCGGAACGACGCCCACTCCTTCAGGGCCTTCTCATAGCCCACCGAGGCCTGATGGATGGTCGGTTGCGTGAGCCTCGGCCCGAGCTGAATGAGGCTGGGAGGCAGGCTCGTGCCGCTGAACGGTCCGACGACGGGATACGACGGGTTGATGACGACCTCATCGATCTGTCGCGTGCCGTCGACCCGGACGGTCTGCTCGTAGATGTTCGATTCGAGCCAGTCGTAGAAGAGGCCGTAGCCACCCCGGACGTTGGCCTTCCCCACCGCCCAGCTGAACGCGACGCGCGGCGCGAGGTTCCATGAGTCGGCCACGTGTGTTTGCACTTCCTGGCGAAGCCCCAGGCTCACGTTGATGTTCTTGCTCACACGAAAATCGTCTTGCACGTACCAGCCCGCTTCGTACTGCGAGTAACTGACGTCCGGGTCGCCCACGCGCCGCGTGTACGTGCGTGGCCTGCCGGCGAGGAACTCATCCAGGCTCGAGAAGGTGAACGTGCCGTTGGCGTTGGTTTGCTGGTTGCTGTCCCACCAGCCGCCTTCGACGAGCAGGCCCGCACGCAAGGCGTGCTTGGCCACGGTGAAGTCGAAGTTCTGCGCCACGGTGAATTGCCGGCCCTCGCGCACGCCGGACTGACCAGCACCGCCGGAGGTGAAGGCATCGAGCACGCGCACGGTCGGCAGCGACGAGGAGGACGCATTGGTGGATTGCGACTGGGTCAGCTCGACGCGCAGCTCGCTGAAGAGCTTCTTGCCGATGGTTCGAGTGTTGCGCACGCGAAGCGTGTCGTTGACCGACTCGTTCTCGTAGGCCCGCTCGGCAAGGTCGAAATCGCCAACGCCGAGATTCCGGCGTGAGCTGTCGCGGCGTGAATACTCGGCGCGCAGGCTGTTGGACTGGCTGATGGCGTGCTCGAGCCTCACGCTGGCGTTGACGGCATCCACTGGCCGTCGCACCTGGTCGTTGATCTGGCCGACAGGCGTCCGGGCCACGATGGTCTGGGCGTCGTAGGACAGATTCCCGTCGGCGTTGATCGCCAGGCTCGTCTTGCCCTTGGCCACCGGCCCTTGAAAGCCGAACGAGAACCGCTTCTGCTGCTCCGGCCCGCGAACCGGCGCGAACGCGTTGCGCGCGTTCAGCGATTCGTCGCGGAAGCCGACGTTGAAGTTCCCGCGCCAGCCGCCCATTCCGGGCCGGGTGATCACCTCGACGCGCACCATTCCAGCGTCGTGGTACTCGGCGGCGTACGAGTTGGTGTGGAATCGAATCTGCTGAATCTGGTCTTTGGGCGGCAGGCGGCCGCCGCGGAAGCCGTCGATGAAGATCTGCGCCCCTGGTCCCGCCATCTGGCGGAGCTGATCGGCCATTTCCTCCGGGTCGTCCGACAGCCCCGCAATGTCATCCGGCGTCAGCGTGGTCGTGAACCCGTTGTCGCGGCGCTGCGCCGGGTCGGTCTCGCGCACGAAGACATCCTCGCGAATGGCGACGGTCAACGTGGCCACCGCGGTGTTGTTGCCGCGGCGCACGTTGAACGGCACGGTGTAGCCCTGAAATCCCTGGGCTTCCACACGCACCTGGTGTGGGCCCGGGAGCAGGTTCGAGAACACCGCAACACCGCTCTCGTCCACCAGCACTTGTCGCTCGACCCCGTTCGCGTCGATCACGGCGACGACGGCGTGGATCAGGGCGGCTTCGGTTTCATCGCGCACGGTGACGCGAAGCGTGGACTGGTTCTGGGCGGCGGCGACGTGCGGGACGAGCAGGCTCCCGAAAAGGGCCGCGACCAGCAGAGACTTCGGGGTGACGGTGATCATGATGAGGGTCTGTTCCTGATCTACTTCTTGTCGAAGAGGTCTGCCTTGACCGACGGGTTGACCTTGACCTTCTCGATGGTCCATTCCTCGATGGTCCTGCCGTCCACCGCCTGCGTGAGCCGGTGCGGCAGCATCACGCCGTCCACCTTCTTGAAGTCGCCGACGTACAGCGACACCAGGCTGGGCTCGGGAGGCGGCATCGATTCCATGCGGCGCCTGACTTCGTCGGGGTTGGGACGCTGCCCGCCGGCGGCAGGACGACCGCCGCCGCCCGGCCGATCTCCGCCGCCCACGACGACGCCGTCCACGGCGCCACCGCCTCCGCGCATGCCGGGCCCGCCACCCCGGGGGCCACCCATCACGTTCATCCGCGGGCGCACCTCCGAGTACTGCAGCATCAGCGGCAAGTGGGTCTGTTGATCCACGAAGAGGCGAGTCGCCTGCCCCGCGTCGTTCTTGATCTCGAGTACGTCGGCTTTCCCGTCGGGCGACTCCGCGACGGCGACGTGCGTGGGCTGGAGGCTCCCGCCGCCGAAAAACGCCAGCAGGTAGCGGTTGAACTCGGAGCGCGTCCGTCGCAGGCGCGCCTGCTCGAGCTGTTCCGGGTTCAGCTCCTGTCCCGGCGGGCCGGTCCGGAGCACGACCTGCATACCGGGGCCCAAGCCGCCGCGATTCTGCATGTCCTCCCAGGTCTTGTCGCCGTTCAGGGCCGAGATACGCTCGATCGACAGGCCGCCGGGCATCTCCATATCCTCGCTCCGGTGCATGCGATCGGGCGTCTGGAGCGTGAGCACCAGGGTGCCGGCCATCTGGCGTGCGCCCATGTCTCGCGCAAACGGTCCCTCGAGCGTGAGCGTCTTGACCTGCGTGAGTTTGTCCCCGCCAAGCGCTTTTCGCATCTCCGCCATCACTTCGGCGCTTTTGTCCTGCGCCATGAGCGGCGTTGTCAGCGCGAGCATGACAGCGGTGCAGAGCAGTCGAATCATTAGGTTCTCCAGTCGCGTCTCAACTTCTCGTCCATCTACAATACGAGCCCTGGCGTCCTCGAGACGTTAAGCTCCTGAAAATTGGTTGTAAAGGATGTAAAAGCCGCGTCCGCCCGCGTTTTGGGCGTGTTTTCGCATGCTAGACTGCCCGCAGTGACGACCTTCCGCCTGCGTGTCTCCGGCGTCACGTTGCTGGCTGCAGCCGTGTTGACGCTGCTGCCGGCCCTTGCCTGGCTTCAGTACTCCTGGCTCAATCAGATTGCCGATGCGGACCGCGAGCGTCGCGAGCGCACGCTCGAAACCGCGGTGTTTCAGCTCGCGCAGGATTTCGACGGCGAGATCAGCAAGGCGGTCTTCGGCCTGCAGCTCGAGGCGGCCACGGTCGAGGAGCAGGCGTGGGCGCGATTCGCGTCGCGCTACCAGGTGTGGGCCGCCGAGGCCTTGTCGCCTGACATCGTGGGCGCCGTGTATTTCGTGGAGGCGCCGGCCGGCCAGATCCGCTCGAATCACGATCCGACGCTGCGCGGATGGAACCCCGAGACCCATGCGTTCGAGGTCACGGCGTGGCCGGTTGAGCTGGAATCGTTTCGCGAGCGCTTTCGCTCCGACCACATGGAGCTCCAGATCCTGGCGCGCCCCGGCTCCCGGCCAGGTCAACGCTTCGCGCTTCCGCCCGTCCCCTCCGGCGACGAGCAGTCCCTTGTCTTGCCCGTCGTGCGGATTCTGGCCGCCCCACCCGTTTCCGGCGGGCCGCCGCCGACACCGGACGTGAAGCTGCTGGGTTTCCAGATCATCCGATTGAACCTCTCCGCGCTCGGCGAAGAGCTGGTGCCGGTCCTTGTGCGACGCCATTTGTATTCATCGGACGGCGGCACGGATTACCAGATCGCCGTGGTGCACCGCGAGCAGGCCTCACGCGTGGTGTTCGAGTCGGAGGCCGGCGCGGCCGAAGCGGCCGTTGCAACGCCCGACCAGGCGATCTCCCTGCTGGCCCCGCGGATGGGCTCGATGCTGTTCATGCGGGACGGGCGCCGGGGTGGCCGTCCCGATTTCGCGCGCGATCGCCGAGACGACGCCGGTCGCCCGCCTGGCGCGGCTCCTGGCGACAACCTCGTGGTGAACGTGATCGAGGCGCGACGAGGCGAGCGGGGGATGACAGTTCAGGGCCGAACCTTCGGCGCGGAGGGCACCTGGCGGCTCGTCGCCAAACATCGCGCGGGCTCGCTCGAAGCGGCGGTCGCGGCGACTCGCACGCAGAATTTCGCGTTGAGCTCGGGCATCCTCGCCCTGCTCGCCCTCTCGATTGCATTGATCGTCGTCTCGGCCCGCCGGGCCGATCGGCTGGCCAGGCAGCAGATCGAGTTCGTCGCTGCGGTGTCGCACGAGCTCCGAACGCCGGTCTCGGTGATTGGCGTCGCCGCCGGCAACCTGGCGGACGGTGTGGTGGACGGCGCCGCGCGCGTCAAGAAATACGGCGTGGCCATTCAGACCGAGGCACGCCGGCTGGCCGAAACCGTGGAGCGCGTGCTGCAGCTTGCGGGCATCGCGTCTGGGCGTTCCGCCGCGTCCGTGACGCTCGTGGCCGGCCATACGCTGATCGCGGAAGCCTTGACCGCCGTCGCGCACGAGATTGAGTCGGCGGGCATCACCGTGGAAACGCGAGTGCCGGACGTGCTCCCATCAGTGCGGGGCGACGCGCTGGCGCTGCGCTCGGCGCTGCAGAACCTTCTTGGCAACGCCGTCAAGTATGCGGGCACTCCTCGGTGGGTGCGAATCGCCGCACACGGTGACGCGAAACGTCTGCGAATCTCGGTCGAGGATCAGGGGATGGGCATCAGCGCGGACGACCGACGGCACATCTTCGAGCCGTTCTATCGCGGACGCGAGGCGGTGTCGAATCAAATCCACGGCAGCGGCCTGGGGCTGCACCTCGTCCGGCGGATCGTCGAAGCCCACGGCGGATCGGTCAGCGTGGCGAGCGAACCGGGCAAGGGCAGCACGTTCACGATTGAGCTCCCGGTCGCGTCGGACCTTGGCGCCCCAGCCGGTGCCGGCGCTCACCGCGGCTCACCCGCCGCCGCCGTCCGGGTATAACCTGGCATCGACCGGCGCCTGACGCGTCACCCCCTTCCCGTGCCTTCAGCCCGCATCCTGCTCGTCGAAGACGAACCTGGCCTCCAGCTGGCGCTGAGCGATCGACTGACCGCTGAGGGCTACCGGGTCGAAACGGCGGGTGACGGCAACACGGCGATCGAGCGCGCCACGGCAGAGCCCTTCGATCTCGTGCTGCTCGACGTGATGCTGCCCGGGTGTGACGGCTTCGACGTCGCCCGAACGCTCAGGCAGCGTGGCGTGCGCACGCCGATCCTGATGCTCACCGCCCGTGCAGAGGTCGTCGACCGGGTCGTCGGGCTCAAACTGGGCGCCGATGACTATCTGACCAAGCCCTTCGAGATGGCGGAGCTGCTGGCCCGCATCGAGGCGCTGCTGCGCCGGGCGCCGGCCACGAGCGGCGCGTCCCTCGAAAGGTTTCAGTTCGGCGACGTCTTCGTCGATACGCGCAAGGCCGAAGTCACCAGGGACGGCACACTGATCGAGGTGTCTGCCAAGGAGTTTCACCTCCTGCGCTACTTCATCGAGCACCGCGGAGCCACGATCTCGCGTGACGAGCTGCTGCAGGAAGTCTGGGGCTATCTGTCCACGCCGTCCACCCGGACCGTGGACGTGCACGTCGCCTGGCTGCGCCAGAAGCTCGAGCCCAACCCGCGGGTGCCGCAGTACATCCTGACCGTCCACGGCCTTGGCTACAAGTTCGTCGGGTGAGCGGCTCGCGCGTGGCTTGCCGGAAGAGCCGATCGGCGTGACAATGGGCCGCTGCCGCCGGTTGGCGCGTGGGAGGATCCTTCAATGACCCGACGACACCTGCGCGCCCGTCGTGAATACTTCAGCCTGGTCCACGGCGTGACTCGACGTGCCATTGGGGTCTTCAGCGACCAGGAGCTCGACTTTCGACCGCAGCCGGGATTGCGCAGCCCGCGCGAACTCATCTACCACATCTACAGCCAGGAGCGCCTGCTGGCGGAAGCCGCTCGCGACGGGCGGATGACCGCCGAAACCGCATCGCTGGGCAATCCCGAGGGGCCGGAGGGCGCCACCATTTGCCAGACGCTGACGACGGTCGCCACAGCCCAGGCCTTCGCCGACGTGTGTCATGCCGCCCTCGGCAGCATCTTCGGCGAGATGTCCGATGACGACCTGGCGCGCCCGGTCGAGTCGCCGTACGGCACGTTTCCGGCCTGGCAGTACTTTACGTTCGCCTATGACGAGCACTGGCATCATCGCGGGCAGCTTTACACCTATTTGCGGCTGCTCGGCAAGGAACCGCCGATGCTGTACGACTACGAAGCGGGTGCGTGAGCGGCCAGCGTCGATTTCCACACCCCCCGATGACCGGGTTTTCCCCTAAGATGTGTGCGGAGGTCACCATGCGTTGCGTTCTCTCGAGATGCCGGATTCGCCTTCTGACCATCACCCTCTTTGCGCCGGCCGCTCTCGCGTCAGCCCAGGAGGCCCCCGACTACTTCATGCTCGACACGCTGAAGACGAGCACGATGCAAAAAGAGCTGCAGGACGCAGCGGACAAGGGCTATCGGTTGGTTCCCGGTCAGGGCGCGTGGCTGCTGAATGCGATTCTCGAAAAAGCCGCAGGGAACGTGGAGCCGGTCGAGTACCTGCTGCTCGCGACCTCTCGCAGCGGGACGATGCAGAAGGAGATCGACGGCGCCTCGGCGCAGGGCTATCGATTTGCCAGCGTCCTGGGCATCGGCAGCGAGGTGATCATCGCCATGCAGCGGCCCAAGGCAGAATCCACGCGCTCGCATGAGCAGGTGCTGCTCGCGACCACGGCCATCAAGACGATGCAGCGGGAGATGATGGCAGAAACCGCGAAGGGCTTCCGCTTCGTTGGTCAGACCGTGTTCCAGCGCGTGCTCGGCGGCCCGGAGTTCGTCGCGATTCTCGAACGTCGCGTGCAAAAGTAGCCTCGCTGCGGGTGCGTGCCCACCATGAAGGCATTCACGGCGACGGTGCTCTGGGGGGCTGCAATCACGCTGAGCCCTGTCGGGTTCGAGCGTGGAGATGCGCAGGGCGCGCAGACCCTCGCGGCATCCGTGCGCGTCGAACGGCTCCTGGATCGGCCGATCATCACTCCCGCGCTCGATCCCAGTCTTGGCCCGAACATCCAGGGGCCGTCGCTGATTCGCGTGCCAGACTGGGTGCCCAACCGGCTGGGCACCTACTACCTGTACTTTGCGGACCACAAGGGCGCATACATCCGTCTCGCGTACGCCAATGATCTGCTCGGGCCGTGGCGTGTTCACGTGCCGGGCAGTCTGCAGATCGAAGGCTCGCACTTCCTGACGGCCCCGCCGGAGGTGCCTCCATCCGAACTGGCTCGGCTGCGTGCGACACCGCGGCCGCCCAATCTCCCCCACGACCTTCTCGTGGAGCAGACCACCCCGCACATCGCATCGCCCGACGTGCATGTAGACGACGTGAATCGTCGCATCATCATGTACTTTCATGGCCTCAACGGGCTCGGGGTGCAGGTGACGCGCGCCGCGACGTCGCGAAACGGCATCCGGTTCGAGGCGAGGCCGGAGATCCTGGGCCGGACATACTTCCGCGCCTTCCCGCACGACCAGTACACCTACGCGATGGCGATGCCGGGCCAGTTCTATCGATCGCGAGACGGGTTGAGTGGTTTCGAGGAAGGGCCGCGGCTCTTCAATCCCAACATGCGCCATGCGGGGCTGTTGAAACGGGCGGACACCTTGTATGTCTTCTGGACCGAGGTCGGCCAGGCACCCGAGCGGATCATGGTGAGCACGATTCAGCTGTCGCGAGACTGGTGGCAATGGTCCGAGAGCCCGCCGGTCGAAGTCCTGCGACCTGAACGGGTGTGGGAGGGCGCCGATGCGCCGGTGGAGCCGTCGCGGCGAAGCACGGCGTACGGACACGTCAACCAGCTTCGCGATCCCGCCGTCTTCGAGGAGAACGGGCGGACGTTCCTGCTGTACGCGGTGGCGGGCGAGAGCGGCATCGCCATTGCCGAGGTGCGGTTCGAACAGTGAAGTGGGATCGTCGCCGTTTCATGTTGCGCCCCGCCGTGACTGGCATCCGCCAGGTGTGAGGGACGAACCCGGCCGGGGGACGTATGAGCCTTGCCCTCCGCAGCCTG
>JBQTIE010000381.1:0-2136 GCA_052389315.1 Acidobacteriota bacterium | reverse complement strand
GACATCACGAGCCCGGTCGTCCTGATGGCGATTTATCTGCCGAACGCCAAATAACGGGTGGCGGCGCTGACACCGCCGCCCCTTGACAGCGGGCCGTGGACGGCCGTATAAGTTCTTCTAATCGTTGACCTTATCCTTGCCTGGAGCGCTTCGAATGCAGCGTGTCGGATGGCTTCTGCTGGCGGCCGCGCTCACGTGCGGGGCTTCCTCGTTCGCGCAGGAGCCGGTCATCAGTCGGGGCGCACCGATGACGCTCACCGGCGAGGTGGTGGACATCTCCTGCTACAGACAAAAGGGGGTCGCCGCGGGCACTGGCGCGGCGCACGCGGAGTGCGCGCGACTGTGTGTGCTGCAGAAGGGCGCGGCCCTGGGCATCCTCAGCGACGGCGACGGGCTGTTCCGGCTCTGGGGGCCGATGGCAAACGACAAGTACGCCAAGCTCCTGTCCTTTGCCGGTCAGCAGGTCGAAATCACCGGCAATGAAGTGGTGCTCTCGAACAACTACGACGTACGATCGTTCGAAGTGAAAACCATCAAGGCCAAGAAAGGAACGCCATGAACGGCAAGTCTCTGGTCGTCGGCACGGTCGGCGTCGTGGTGATGGTGCTCGGCACGGTGTCCTCGACGGTCATCGGGGCTGGGGAGCAGGCGGCGAGCCGCTCGGCGACGCCGGAGGTGACCTACACCAAACACGTCGCGCCGATCCTTCAGCGCTCGTGCCAGACGTGCCATCGCCCGGGCACCAACGCGCCCATGTCGCTGATGACCTACGAGGACGTGCGGCCCTGGGCGCGCGCCATCAAGAACCGCGTGAAGGATCGCATCATGCCGCCGTGGCACATCGAGCGCAACGTCGGGATCCAGCAGTTCAAAGACGATCCGTCGCTGACCGATGAAGAGATCGCCACGATCGCGGCCTGGTCCGATGCAGGGGCGCCGCGCGGCAATCCGACGGATCTGCCGGCCCCACCCACGTTCCCGGACGAGGAGCAGTGGCACATCGGCGAGCCGGATCTGATCGTCGAGATCCCCAAGCCGCATGTGGTGCCCGCGGCAGGCGGCGACTTGTGGATCGACTACATCGCCGAGTCGGGGCTCACCGAGGATCGGTACCTCAAGGCGGTCGAGGCCAAGCCGGGCCGGGGGGCGCGCGGCGTCGTGCATCACCTGCTGACCTATCTGATTCAGGACGTGGACGAAGACGAAGTGCTCGCCGGCCGGTTGGACGATCGCGGAACCAACAGCGAAAGCTTCCTCAACGAGTACGCGGTCGGCAAGAACGGCGACATCCTGCCGGATGGGACAGCCAAGCTCGTCAAGGCGGGAGCGCGGATCCGCTTCAACCTGCACTATCACCCGTCAGGCACCGAGACGGTCGACCGTACACGGGTCGGATTGACGTTCTATCCCAAGGGGTACGATCCGAAGTATCACCAGATCTCGCTGCAGATTGCCAACTCGCATCCCGACCTGGACATTCCGCCCAACAGCGTCACACGGCACGACGGCTACCACCGGTTCTCGAAGCCGGCGCGAATCACCGGGATTCAGGCACACATGCACAACCGCGGCAAGCGCATGTGCATCGAAGCCATCCTGCCCACCGGACGCACGGAGATGCTCAACTGCATGGGCTTCGACTTCAACTGGCACAAGGTCTACAACTACGCCGACGAAGTCACGCCCCTCCTGCCGGCGGGGACCATGCTGCACACGATCATGTGGCACGACAACACGACGGCGCATCGCAGCAATCCGGATCCGCGCAACTGGGTGGGGTACGGACAGCGGTCGATTGACGAGATGGGCTTTGCGTGGGTGACATGGACCTATCTCGAGGAGGCCGACTTCAAGCAGATGGTCGCCGAGCGCTCCAAGCGTCGGACGAACGAGAGGTAGGCGCGTGCGCGGTTCGGAAATGAGTGCCGCAAGGGCACGCCGGGTGGGCGCGCCGGGGACGAGCATCACGCTGGGCGTGATGCTCGTGTTGGCGTCAGCCGCTGGATCGGGGCAGACCGGTCAGACTGCTCCCGCGAGGCCCGGCGGTTCGCAGGAGGTGTACGTCAATTCGGTCCGCTACTCACGCGGCCAGAGCATCCAACCGGTCTTCGAAGGCTGGACGCGCAACCCCGACGG
>JBQTIE010000380.1:0-15131 GCA_052389315.1 Acidobacteriota bacterium | reverse complement strand
TCCCTTACATCCAGATACTCCAGGGATAGCCACCGCCATCTACCCTCCGAGATAGCCACCGCCATCTACCCACCGAGATAGCCACCGCCACCTACCCACCGAGATAGCCACCGCCACCTACCCACCGAGATAGCGACCGCCACCTACCCACCGAGCCCACATTACACGGATTACGCCGATCGTTGGTCGGCCTCCGGAGGTCGCCCCATCGGCAGCCTCGCACGAGACGTCCGGTTTCGGACGCCAGCTCATCCCAGACCGCCGCGAGGAGCTTTCGGCGGTGGCTCACGACGGTGCGGTTTGGAGTGCGCCTTCATCCGTGCCAACTGCGGAGCACCATCGTGGGCAGGCCGCGTAATGCGTGCAATCCGCGGCTGCGCGTAGTCTGCGAATCTGTGAAATCTCGGAGGCGCGGAACCTGCGGATGAGAGAGTGCGAAAGGGGGGAGTCGAACCCCCAAAGCCTTTCGGCTACCGGATCCTAAGTCCGGCGCGTCTGCCAGTTCCGCCACTTTCGCGTGCGGTCACGGGGCGCGGTCACGAAAACGCAGCCGTCTCCTGCTGAAATCCTCTCTAATTTACCACCGGCCCCTCGGTCGGTCCATAAGTCGACGGTCCCCGTGACGACGTTCGTTGGCCTGGCGAAGGGATCGGTGCGTGCCTTTGCGCGCGGTTGCCGGCACCACGTTGGTGACCAGCAACTCGTCGATGGCCCCCCGCGACGACGCTCGAGAGTTGATGGCGCGCCGTGCGCGGACACGCTCACTCCGCAGCCCCGCCCGACTCGCCGGCCCCGTCGCGTACAGCCGCACGATCCGCGGGGCGGTGGAGTTGCTCAGCAACACCCACACGCCGCGCTCGGCCAACGTCGTCGCCACCGTGTGCAACCGGTCGTGATCGGCGTCGCCGAACCCTCCCGGTGTGTACGCGTGAAAACTGGACGTTGTGGTGATGGGCGCGTACGGCGGATCGAAATACGCGAAGTCGCCGCTCCGGGCGTCTTCGAGCAGGTGATCGAACGGCTCGTGCGACAGGGTGATCTCAGGGCGCCGCAGCACGGTCGACACCGCTCGGAGGAGGTCGGCGTCGGCGATGCGGGGGTTGGCGTAACGACCCGCGGGGACGTTGAGGTGCCCTCGTGCGTTTTGCCTGAAGAGGCCGTTGTAGCCCGTGCGGTTCAGATAGATGAGCATCGCTGCCAGATCGGCGCCGTAGGCGGCCGGGGATGCTCCGGTTGCACGCCAACGTTCACGCCGGGGGTTGAACCGGGCGTCACGCACGTCGTAGTAGTGCGCCGGACCGCCGAGCGCATGACCCGCGGCCAGGTTCGTGAGCTGGTGGATGACTTCGTCGACGCGATCTCGAACCTGCCAGTAACAACCGATGAGGTCGGCATTGAAGTCCGTGAGCCAGACGCGCCGCCCTGTCAGTCGGCCGACGTTCCACAGATCGAAGAACACGGCCCCGCTGCCGAGAAAGGGCTCGAAGTACTGGCCGATGGTTGCAGGGTAGTAGCGGCGCAAGGTCGGCAGGAGCTGACGTTTGCCGCCGGCCCACTTCAGAAACGGGCGCGGTTCAATGGAGACGGGCACGCGCGCCGATTGTAACAAGCTCCCCGGGTGCCCGCGCCCGGTCAGGCGTGCACATCGGACTCGGTCCACCACCACAGGCCGATCCCGATCGACATCAGCAGAGCCACGAGCGCCGCGGTGGGCATCTGCGACACGGTGAGGACGACGGCGCGACGCGTCACGTCAACGAGCGTCACCCGGACGGAGTCGTCGAAGGTCACGAGGCCGGCTCGCCACGCCAGCCCGAGCAGACCGCTGAACACCACGAGCAGGCCCGCTGCGACCACGGCGTTGAAGCCGGCGTCCACGATCCGCTCCACGCGATATCGGTCCTCCCGAACCCGCGCCATCACAGCCCGCGTGAACGCCGGCGGTGCCTCCGCCACCGATCGAGCCCTGAGCACCGACTCGATGCGGTGCGCCATGGCCACCTGGCCGGCGCAGCGCGCACGGGAGGCGACGTGTCGTCGAAACACCTCCGGCACCTCGTCGCCCGACGCCAGCGGCTCAATGAAACGGTCGGCCTCGTGGGGAAGCGTTCGATCGCTTTCTGGAGCCGGTCGCGCAGCTCGAGGTCGGCGTACGCGCGATCGGTGCTCCCTGGATCGATTCGGGGCAGGTCGGAATCGAGTTGCGAGTCGTCGAGCGAGACCTCGACCAGACGCCCTGTTCTTCGCTCATCCACCAGCACGTTGCGGACAATGCGAAAGATCCAGGGGACTGGCCCATTTTCGTGGCGAGGCGCGCCTGTGAGGGTCGAACGCACCGGGCGACTGAAGGTCGCCCGCGGTATCATCGCGGCGGTCTCACGCCGTGCCGCCGCCGTTACCCATTCGCGCTCGCGTCCTGGCGTTCGCCTTCGCTCTTGCCGTCATCACCTACCTCGATCGTATCTGCATCTCGGCGGCGGCGCCGTACATCATGGCGGAGCTGCAGCTCGAGGCCTTTGAAATGAGCGTGGTGTTTGGCGCGTTCACTCTGGCCTATTCGCTTTTCGAAGTCCCATCCGGGTGGCTGGGCGATGTCCGTGGCTCTCGGCGCGTGCTGACGAGAATCGTGGTGTGGTGGTCGGCCTTCACGGTCCTGACCGGCGCGGCCCAGGGCTTCCGCTCCCTCGTCGTCATCCGCTTCCTGTTCGGTGCGGGAGAGGCGGGCGCGTTCCCCAACATCGCGAGGAGTTTTTCACGCTGGTTTCCACGGCGCGAGCGCGGCCGAGCCAACGGCGTCATGTTCCTCGGCTCGCGTGTCGGCGGCATGTTGTCGGCACCGCTGGCTCTGCTGCTGATCGCTGGTGTCGGCTGGCGGGCCACCTTCGTGGTCTTCGGGCTGGTCGGTGTGGTCTGGGCGGTGGCCTGGTATCGGTGGTATCGCGACCGGCCCGAAGATCATCCGCGCATGACCCCGGCCGAGCTGGCGTGGATCCAGCAGGACGGCGGAGGGGCGACCCAACCGGTTTCTACGCCGTGGCGACGGCTGCTCCGGAGCCGGAATCTGTACGCGATTTGCACGATGTACTTTGCGTTCGGCTACGGGCTGTACTTCTACTTCACCTGGCTTCCGACCTACCTGCTCACCGAGTTGGGCTTCTCGTTGTTGGCGGGCGGCGTGTTGGCGGCGCTGCCGTTCCTCCTCGCCGGGCTGGCCGACCTGGGCGGCGGATGGCTGACCGATCGGCTCGCGCGGTCCCACGGACTGCGCGCTGGTCGCTGCTACCTGGGGAGTGCGGCGTTTCTCGCGGGCGCGGCCCTCGTGTGGGCCTCGACGCTGGCGGGTCCACCCGTGACGAAGGCGCTCCTGCTCGCGGTGGCGCTGGCTGCCGCCGACCTGGCGCTGGCCGCGTGTTGGGCCGTGCCGCTCGATGTGGCGCCGGACCACGCCGGCGTGATCACCGGCTGCATGAATACGTTCGGCAACCTTGGAGGCCTGGTCGGCCCGTTGGTGATGGGACTGGCCCTTGACCAGGGACAGTCGTGGGTGCTGCCGTTTCAACTGACGGCGGCGGTGTACGCGGTGGGGGCCCTCGCGTGGCTGGCCATCGACCCGACATCAACGATGCAGACGGGGGCGCCGGCGGGGGCCAACGCGGACGTGTAACCCACGCGGTATGATGCGCTGCGAGGGCTCCGCCTCGGACGACGAGACGGCTGCCGACTCACTCCGGGGAACTGACGTGCAGCGCCGCGGCGCCTGGCAGCACAATCATGAGGACCCGCGCTCCGCGCGGGCGAGATCCGTTGAAAAGCCGGTCCAGAACCTGACTCAGCGGCTGAGGTTCTGACCTTCAAGTCTTCCGAGGAGGTCGCGATGGCCCGTCGGCTGGTTGCCGTCTTCGTCTCGTGCGCGCTGGTCCAGACGTTCGCGCAATCAGGGCCTGCGCCCGAACGCGACTCCATCAGCGCGGCCGAGATGCGCGCGGACCTGTTCTTTCTTGCATCCGACGAGATGCAAGGCCGCCTCACCGATACGCGGGAGAACGCCATCGCCGCGGATTGGGTCCGCTCGCGCTTCGAACGGCTCGGCCTGACACCGGGAGGGCAGGACGGCAGCTTCGACCACCGGTACCACCTCATGCGCGCCACGCTCGGCGCGGCCAACAGCGTCTTCGTCACGACCGGGTCGGGCAGCATCCTGTGGGATCTCACGGTCGGAGAAGAGTTCTATCCTCATCGCTTCAGCGCGAACGCCGAAGTCGAAGGCCCGGTGACGTTTGCCGGATTCGGGATTGTCTCGGCTGAACGCAAGCACGACGACTATCGGGACGCGGTCAGGGGCCGGATCGCGCTCATCCTCGATCGCGAACCCGGCGTCAACGACCCCGACAGCCCCTTCGACGGCGTGGTCACCTCCGAAGTCGGCACGCCGCTGCGCAAGGTGCTCGCGGCGCAGGAGAAGGGCGCGCTCGGCGTCATTTTCGTGGAAGACGTGCACAACCAGACCACACGATCGAATTTTCAGGCGCAAGCGCGCAACTACTGGCCGGCCGAGGCCCCCCGCGTCGAACGCTACACCCTGATGTCGTGGGCCGACAAGGTGCGCGTGCCGGTGATCCAGGTGTCGGCCGCCGTGGCCGAGCGGATTGTGGCCGGCGACGGTCGTTCGCTCCTCGAGCTCGCCAAGACGGCAGAAACGTCTGGCGGGGTGACGCCGGTGGCGTTCAACACCTCGGTGACGATCAAGACCAGCGTAGAGCGTCACACCGTACCCGATCGGAGCGTCGTGGCCAGCATGGAAGGCACGGACGAGAAGCTCAAAGCGGAAGCCGTGATCGTGAGCGCGCACTTCGATCATGAGGGTGCCGATGGTCCACGGGTCTTCAACGGCGCGGACGACGACGGCTCGGGGACCGTGGGGCTGGTCGAGATCGCGGAAGCGTTTGCCCGTGCGGCCACCGCGGGCCACCGCCCTCGGCGATCGGTGATCTTCGCCGCGTGGAACTCGGAGGAACGTGGACTGCTGGGAGCGTGGGCCTACACCGAAGACCCGATGGTCCCCCTGGATCGGATCGCTGCCGTGCTGAACATGGACATGATCGGCCGCAACGAGGAAGTGCCCGTGGGTGGGGGCACGCGATTCCGCGGCCTCGAGATCCAGACGGCCGAATCGAATGCCAATGCGACCAACATCATCGGCACCGTGCGGAGCCCCGACCTGGCAGAAGCTCTGCGAAAAGCCAACGACGGCATCGGGTTGGAGTTGCGGCTGCGCTACGACAACAACGCGTCGAACCTGATGCGCCGGAGCGATCACTGGCCGTTCATTCAGCACGGCGTGCCGGCCGTGTGGGTGCACACCGGCCTCCATCCCGACTACCACACGGTGTACGACCGCCCGGAGCGGATCAACTACGCGAAGATGGAGAAAATCGCCCGGCTGGTCTATCAGACCGCGTGGGACCTGGCGAACGCCGACGGACGGCCGCGGCTCGGCGCGGCGGCCTCCACTTCTCGACGCTGACATTCCGACGCCACAGCCATCTCCACCGTGTGGAAGGATGAGGCTGCGCCGCGGTGACGCGTGAGGCGCCGGTGCGGCTGGCGGACAGGTCCCAGGCCGGTTGGACCGCTGTGGGGCACTCCGCTCAAAACCCGGCCGCCTACCGCCTCCACGGATCGGCTCGAGACGGTAAGATGTGTGGAGTGCGGCTTCAGTGTGGTGGCCATGACATCGACAATCCTGAGACGGCTGACGCCCGCGGTCGCGCTGGCCGCGGCGGTGCTTGCGGCGACGAGTGTCCTCGTGGCCAACGACTGGCCCGAATGGCGAGGCCCAACGCGTGACGGCCGATCAGCCGAGACCAACTTGCCTTCTGCCTGGTCTCCCCAGGGCCAGAACCTCGCCTGGCGCGTCCCGATCGGCGCACGCGCGGCGCCGGTCGCCTTCGGCGACCGCCTCTACCTGCTGACCGTCGGCGGCGACCCCGCCCACGCGCAGGAACGGCTCGTCGCCATGGACGCCGAAAGCGGAAAGGTGCTGTGGGACCGCCGGTTCAGCATCTATTTGAGTGACGTGCCGCAGCACCGAGCCGCGTGGGCGTCACCGGCTGTCGATCCAGCCACCGGAAACATCTATGTCTTTACGGTCGGCGCACAGCTGTTCGCGTTGTCGCCGGATGGCAAGGTGCTCTGGGATCGGTCGCTGCCGGAAGACTATGGCGCGGTCACCACGCACGGAGGCCGCACGACCTCTCCGATCATCCACGGGGACACGGTCATCCTGAACACCCTGCTGCTGGCTTGGGGGGACCTCGGGCGACCCGGCAACCGGTACATGGCGTTCGACAAGCGAACGGGGCAAACCGTCTGGATCAGCTCGCCGCAGGCGCGCCACTACGACACCAACTACTCGACGCCGATCGCGGCCTCGATAGGTCCGCTCACCTCGTTGATCGTCGGAGGCACTGACGGCGTCTTCTATGCGCTCAAGGCGAACACCGGGGAGCCGATCTGGCGGGTCGAGGTGTCCAAGCGTGCGATTCTCAACAGCGCTCTCTATCGCGACGGCATCGCCTACCTCACGCACGGCGAAGAAAACCTCGGCACGACGGAGATGGGCATGGTGGCGGCGCTCGATACCAGCGGTCGCGGCGAGCTCCATGCCGACGCGTTCAAGTGGAAGACGCTGGGCTTCATGCCGACCTTCGCCTCTCCCGTGATGGACGACGATCGCCTGTACTCGGTCGACAACGGTGCGATCGTGGCTGGCTTCGACCTGAAGACTGGCAAGCGGCTGTGGGAGCGGAGCCTGGGGACGCTGCAGAAGGGCTCGCCCGTCCTGGCCGACGGCAAACTGTACGTCGGGACGGAAAACGGCAAGTTCTACATCCTCCAACCCTCAGCGACCGGTGTCGAGGTACGCGACGAAGACCTGCTGGGCACGCCGAGCGAACCCGAGCCGATCGTCGCCTCGCCCATCGTCGCCGATGGTCGCGTGTACGTCACGTCGATGGAGGCGATCTACGCCATCGGCAAACGTGTGCGTCGCGCCGCGAAGCCGGCCGCGCCGGCAGTGCCCGCACCGGCGGCTGACGCGCCGGCCTCCGTACAGGTATTCCCGTACGAGGCCCTGCTGGCGCCCGGGCAGAAGCAGAGCTTCCGCGTGAAGTTGTTCGACGCGAACGGTCAACTCGTGCGCGAGGAGAAGGCCGGGGCGGCGGCGTGGGCGGTCGATCAGCTTGCCGGGGCAGTGGGCGCCGACGGCGTCTACGTGGCGCCGGCGACCGGGTCGTCGGCAGGATTCGTCAAGGCCACCGTCGGCGGGCTGACCGGTCAGGCCCGCGTCCGGGTTATCGCAGCGCTGCCCTGGACCTTCGACTTCGAGGCGCCGGTCTCCGAAGCGCCGCCGATGTGGTGGACTGGTGCGCCGGGCAAGGTGTTCCAGCGCACCGTCGAGGGCGTCGGCCACGTGCTCGTGCGGCCGCGTGACGAAACCGTGGGACGGCGCGCCAAGGTGCTGATCGGGCCGGCCACGCTCAGCGGCTATACCGTCGAAGCCGACGTGCGCGCCACCGAACAGCGCCGGCAACGGGGCGACGCCGGACTCATCAACCAGCGCTATGCGCTCGTGCTGTTCGGGAACGGCCAGAAGCTCGAGTTGCACCCGTGGCAGGCGGCCGATGAGATGACCGTCCGCGTGCCGTTCAAGTGGGACGCCAACGCGTGGTACCACATGAAACTGCGCGTGGACAATCGCCCCGACGGCACGGCCCACGTGCGCGGCAAGGTGTGGCCCACCGGGGCGCCCGAGCCGACCGCGTGGACCATCGAGAAGGTGGACACCATCGCCCACCGCGAAGGCAGTCCCGGCATCTATGCCGACGGCATCTCGGAGATGTATTTCGACAACCTGATGGTGTATCCGAACAAGTAGAGACGGCGCTCGCGGGTGGCCCGACGGGCACGACCGACAGGCGTCAAGGAATCGAAGGCTCTTATGACACGCGCATCCGTCTTCATGGTGGCCCTCGTGGTTGCCGGATCGGTGGTGCTCTCCGCCGACTGGCCCATGTGGGGCGGGACCCCGTCCCGGAATATGGTGTCGTCGCTCAAGGGATTGCCCACCGAGTGGGACGTCAAGACCGGCAAGAACGTCAAGTGGGTCGCGGAACTGGGCTCCCAGTCCTACGGCAATCCCGTGGTGTCGGGAGGCGTCGTGCTCCTCGGCACCAACAACGAAGCGTTACGCGATCCCAAGCAGGGCGGCGACCGTGGGGTGCTGATGGCGTTCCGCGAGGCGTCCGGCGAGTTCCTGTGGCAGGCGGCCTACGAGAAACTCGCGTCAGGGCGTGCGAACGACTGGCCTTTTCAAGGGATCGCCTCGTCGCCGCTCGTCATCGACGGGATCGCCTACTTCGTCAACAACCGGGGGCAGGTGGTCGCGGCCGATTTGGACGGCTTTCACGACAAGACCAACGACGGCCCGTTCAAAGAGGAGAAACTGACCGGGCTCCACGATCCGGACATCGTCTGGCTGTTCGACATGATGGAGGAGGTCGGCTCGTTTCCGCACAACCTCTCCAACTCGTCGCCGGTCGCGCACCAGAATCTCATCTTCGTCGGCACGTCGAACGGCCAGGACGAGAGCCACGTGAACGTTCCGTCGCCGCGGGCACCCTCCGTCATCGCGCTGGATCGGATCACGGGCAAACTGGCTTGGGAGGACAACTCGGTCGAGGATCGCATCCTGCACGGACAGTGGTCCACGCCGACGGTCGGCGAGATCGGCGGGGTCGTCCAGGTCGTGCACGGGCAGGGCGACGGTTGGGTCCGCGGCTACGAAGCCCAGACCGGCAAGAAGCTGTGGGAGTTCGACACCAACCCGAAGGACTCGCTGTGGCCCAGAACGCGCAACGAACTGATTGCCACCCCGGTCATTTACGACAACGTGGTGTACATCGCCAACGGGCAGGATCCCGAGCACGGCGAGGGCGTCGGCCACGCGTATGCGATTGACGCGACCAAGCGCGGCGACCTGACGGAGTCCGGCCGCATCTGGCACTACCAGAAGATCCGCCGCTCGATCTCGACGGCGGCCATCAAGGATGGGTTGATCTATCTCGCCGATTTCAGCGGCTTTCTGCACTGCCTCGACTTGAAGACCGGCCAGCCGCTGTGGGTGCACGACATGTTCGCCGCGATCTGGGGGTCGCCGATGATCATCGACGACAAGGTGTATCTCGGCGATGAGGACGGCGACATCACGGTGCTTCAGCACGGACGCACACTGAAGGTGCTGGCGGAGCAGAACATGGGCAGCTCTGTCTATTCGACGGTGGTGCCCGCCAACGGGGCGCTGTTCATCATGAACCGCAATCAGCTGTACGCGTTGGCCGAGGGCGCGACGTTGAAGCGTCCGAGTGCGCGCTAGTCAGCTCCGAGGCATTGGTCCGCCAGACCGCGCGGGTGTCCTGACGACGCAGGCGAGGTGGGGCCTCACGGTGAACGAGGGCCCGGGCGCCGAGGCGGGAGCGGCCCGCCCACGAGGGAGACATGCAACGCCGCGACTTTCTCTGCACGTTAGCCGCCGCAATCGCGTGGCCGCGCCAGCCGCATGCACAGGCTCCGGCAGTGGCGCCGGCCGATAGCTGGCCACACTTCCGGGGCACGCCGGCGCTGACTGGTGTGTCAGCCTCCGCAGTCCCCGCGTCGCTGAAACGGCTGTGGGTCTGGGAGGCCGGCGCCGAGGCCCCGGTGGATTCTTCGCCGGCGATCGTTGGCGGCGTCGTCTACGTAGGCACCGCCGCGGGCGAGCTGGTCGCACTCACCCTGGCAGACGGCGTTTTGCGTTGGCGGTACAAGGCGGGCGAGTCGATCGGCGAGTCGTCGCCGGCCGTGGGCGGGGGACGAGCGTACATCGGTGATCTCGACGGCGTCCTTCACGCCGTCGACGTGGCCGATGGCAAGCCCGCGTGGACGTACAAGACACACTCCGAGATCAAGTGTTCGCCCGTTCTGGCCGGCGACCTCGTGCTCATCGGTTCCTACGACGGCGCCCTGTATGCCCTCGGCGCGGCGGATGGCAAACTGCGCTGGACCTACAAGACCGAAAACTATGTCCACGGCACGCCCGCCGTGCTCGACGGCATCGCACACTTCGCCGGGTGCGACGAAGTGTTTCACGCCGTTCGCGTCAGCGACGGCAAGGAGCAGTTTGCCACCTCGGCCACCGCCTACACCGGCGCCTCGGTGGCCATGGTCGGGGGCGTCGGATATTTCGGCACGTTCGACAACCAAGTCATCGCGTTCGACATCAAAGCCCGCCGCGTCAAGTGGTGGTACGAGCACCCGGATCGCAAGTTCCCGTTCTACTCGTCTGCGGCCGTGGTCGACGGTGTCGTGATTCTCGGCGGACGAGATCGCATGGTCCACGCGCTCGACGCGGCGACAGGCAAGGCACGATGGACCTATATGACGCGTGCGCGCATCGATTCGTCACCCGCCGTCGCCGGCGGCCGCGTGTTTGTCGGATCGAACGATGGACGGCTGTACGTCCTCGACATCGCGACGGGCAAGGTGGTGTGGGAGTACGAGGACGGCGGTGCCCTGATGTCGTCGCCCGCCATCGCCTCGGGGCGCGTCGTGATCGGATCGTCCGACGGCCGCGTCGTGTGCGTCGGGTAGGCCCCGCGGCCGCCAGCGGCGGCCTATCGATACTCGATGCTGAGCTTCGGGTGATTGATCTTGATGCCCTT
Source organism: Acidobacteriota bacterium (assembly GCA_052389315.1). Classification (GTDB taxonomy): domain Bacteria; phylum Acidobacteriota; class Vicinamibacteria; order Vicinamibacterales; family UBA2999; genus JACCSI01. The sequence continues at coordinate 4,374 of JBQTIE010000380.1, read as the reverse complement.
GACGTCCTTCAGTTGCGGCCGCAGCTGCGCGATGGACATGTCCGGACCGATGAGTCCTTCGAGCGCCTTCAGCTTGGCCTCGTCCGCGAGCAGGCTCGCCACATCCAGCTCGACCAGCGTGATTCGAGAGCCGTTGACGTAGTCCGCATTCGTCTTGACGATCTTGCCTTCCACCTCGAGGTCGATGGAGATCTGAAAGCCCTGGAACATCGTCTTGATCATCTGCATCATCGCCGGATCGACCTGGTCGAGGCTGGGCTTGTTCGCGCCGGCCTTCGCCCCGGCGTCGGCCACGGTCTGCTCGTCGACGGTGATGGTCAGCACCGAGCTCCCGCCCTGGCGCGCGTGGGTGAACTTGATCGGCGTGCCTGAGGAGCTGCGGCCCGAGCCACCACCGGCGCCGCCCATCTGCGGATCCTGATCGATACGCACCTTCGTGATGTCATCGAAGGCGAAGAGCGCCTTGGCGCCCTCGAATCCGCCGTCCTTGAACGGCGTGACCGAGACGGGCTTGACACCCATGCGTTCCGCCGTCCGTTTGAACTCGGCTTCGTTCAGCACGCCGCCGGTCTCCTTCATCTGTCCGCCCCCCCCCATGCCCGCCATCAGTCCCTTGATGGCCTGGAGGTTGACGGCCATCGTCTGCTCGATGGTGCCGCTGCCGTCGGGTTTGATCTTCACGAGCGTGGCGCTTCGGAGGCAGCCGGACAGCGACGCGGCGAGTATGACGACAACGGCGAAGGTTCTGCGATGCATGGGGTCTCCCGGAGCGCCTGAGTCGGTGGGGGACCCCGGCCCGGCGTCTCGATCATATCTATACTGAGGCGCCATGGCACATCAGAAGCGACATGTGGCCCTCGTGACGGGCGCCTCGTCCGGAATCGGTGCGGCGTTTGCGCACGTGCTGGCCGCCGAAGGTTACGCGCTCGTGCTCACCGCGAGGCGGCCGGATCGGCTCCAGGCCCTGGCGCGCGACCTCGAGGGCCGACATGCCGTCCGCACCATCGTCGTGCCCGGCGACCTCGCGGAGGCGGGGATGCCCGGTCGGCTGGTCCTCGCCGCCGAGGCCGCGGGCCTGCCGGTGGACCTCCTGGTCAACAATGCCGGGTACGGCGTGCCAGGGCGTTACACCTCGGCGACGTGGGAGGCGCAGCACGCGTTGCTGCGGGTGATGGTGGTGGCGCTCGCCGAGCTGACCCACCGGCTGCTGCCGGGCATGATCGACCGGCGGTGGGGCCGCATCATCAACGTGGCGTCGCTGGCGGGGTTGCTCCCGGGCGTGGCGGGTCACACGCTGTATGCAGCCTCGAAGGCGTTTGTCGTCGCGTTTTCCGAGTCGTTGGCGCTCGAGGGGCGGCCGCACGGCGTCCACGTGACGGCGAGCTGCCCCGGTTTCACGTGGAGCGAGTTCCACGACGTGACGGGAACGAGGGAGCGGGTCAACCGACTGCCGGCGTTCATGTGGAGTTCGGCCGAGGCGGTCGCCCGGGAGTCCTACTTCGCCGTCATGGCCGGCGTGCCCGTCTACGTGCCCGGCCGCGTCAATCGCACCTTGGGGAGCCTGGGACGAGTGCTGCCGAGGACCTGGGTGCGCGGGTTGATGAGCCGCAACTCGGATCGTTTCCGCGACGTCTAAGGGATGGGCGTGTCCGAGAAAAGGGGCCGGGCTTGATTTCAATTTCTGCTACGCTCGGCCGGCTCCCTTGGGCTCGGTACGCAAGAACTACGCCGCTAGACTCGCGATGCTGAACGACCTGCGCTACGCCCTTCGATGGCTCCGATCCAGCCCTGGATTCGGGGCAGTCGCCGTTCTCTCGATGGGCCTCGGCATCGGCGTCAACACGACGATGTTCTCGATCGTCGACGCCGTGCTGCTCCGGCCCATCCCGGTCGCGGATCCCGGCTCGCTCGCCGACGTGTTCACCACCGGCGGTGATGGGGACGAGTACGCCACGACGTCATACCCCGATTTTCTGGATCTCAAGGCGCAGAACTCGGTCTTTTCCGACATGACGGCGTATACGCCCATGTTCGCGCCACTCAATCTCGGCGATCGGGCGCGACTGGTGCTCGGCCATCTGGTCACGTCCAACCACTTCGACTTCCTTGGCGTGCGCCCGTTGATGGGCCGAGCGCTGCAACCCGCCGACGACTCGCCTGGCGCCCAGCCCGTGGTGGTGATCGCGCACCGGCTATGGCAGAGCGACTTTGGAAGCGACCCCTCGGTGATCGGCCGCACGATCCAGCTTCGAGGAAGGGCCTACACCATCGTCGGCGTCGCGCCACGGGACTTCACGGGCGTCATTCCCCTGATCGTGCCGGAGCTCTGGCTGCCCATCTCCCAGACCGAGGAGGTGCAGCCCGCGGGAATCAACGACGTCGTACCGTCGCCGACGGGGAAGACACGCCTCGAGCGGCGAGGCAGTCGATGGCTCTTCGTGAAGGGTCGCCTCAAACCCGGCCAGAGCCCTGAACAGGCCCACGCCAACGTGTCGCTGATCGGCACGCAGCTCGAACAGGCATACCCGGAGACGAACAGCCGGCGGCGCATCTCGGCCATTGCCACCAAGGACGTGCGCTTCCTGGTGCCGCAGGCCAGCGCGCCAATCTCGATCGCGTCGGCGGCTGTCATGGCGGTGGTCGGCCTGGTACTGCTCATTGCGTGCGCGAACGTCGCCGGCATGTTACTCGCACGAGCCTCGGCGCGGACCCGCGAGATCTGCGTGCGTCTCGCCGTCGGGGCGACTCGGGCGCACCTCATCCGGCAGATGCTCGCGGAGGGGATCGTGCTCGGGTTGTCTGGAGCGGTCGTCGCGGGAGCGCTGGCAGCAGTGCTCATCCGCCTGCTGACGACCTATCAGCTCCCGCTACCGGGAAGCCTGCCGCTGGACGTGCGCCTCGACGTGCGAGTCATCTTGTTCGCCGTTGGCGTCGCTCTCGTCGCCGGCATTCTGGCTGCGCTCACCCCGGCGCTCAAGGCATCGGCCCCGGATCTGGTCACCGCGCTGCGCGGCGACCGCCCGATCCGTCAAGCGGCGGGCCGTCGTTGGGCGTTGCGCGACCTGCTCGTCGTGGGACAACTGGCGGCGACCGCCGTGCTGCTGGTCGTCGCGGGCCTCCTGCTGCGCACGCTCGGGGCCGCTTCTTCGGCCGACGTCGGATTCCGCACTTCGGGCCTGGCGCTCGTCTCCACCGACACGACGCTGGTGAGATACACGCCCGAGCGCGGAGAGCAGTTCTGGCACGACGCCCTCGCGCGCATTCGGGCCCTGCCTGGCGTGGAATCGGCCGCGCTCGCCTCGCCGCGCCTTCCCTTCGACGTGAACTTCAACCAGACACGCATCCGCATCGACGGCAAGGCGTATCAACCCGATGAACAGGGCGAGGTCGTGGGCAACGTCTCGGTCGCACCCGGTTACTTCGCCACGCTCGGTATCGCATTCGCGGAAGGCCGCGACTTCGACGCCGGCGACCGCCGCGACACGCCGCTCGTGGCCATCATCAACGACACGATGGCGCACCGCTTCTGGCCTGACGGGTCAGCGTTGGGCCGGACCTTCACTCAGGCCTTCGGCACCAACCGGTACCGCGTCGTGGGCATCGTGCGGGACCATCGCGTCTACGGCGTCAACGAGCGTCCGGCACCCTACTTCCACCTCGCCGCTTCGCAGCGCCCGGCCGCCTACAACTACATCGTCGCCCGAACACCGGGAGACCCGGCGGTGCTGCTGGATATGATGCGGCGCGAATTGCGAACCATGGAGACGGGCCTGGTGTTCGTCACGAGCTCGACGATGGAGGAGGCCGTGGCGACGACGCTCCTGCCGCAACGGGCCGGCGCCGCCTTGGCGGCGGCCTTCGGCTTGCTGGGAACAGTGCTGGCGGCGATCGGGCTGTACGGCGTCATTGCCTTCACCGTTGCGCGGCGGACCCGCGAGATTGGCATCCGCATCGCCGTCGGAGCCGACACCCGAAGCGTGCTGACGCTCTTGCTGCAGCAGGGCTTCACGATCGTCTTGATCGGCGCGGGGCTGGGGGTCGTCCTGGCTCTTGTCGCCGCGAACCTCCTGCGCGGTGCGTTGTACGGAGTTGGCATTCTGGACCCGGTCGCCTGGGGCGCGGCGCTGGCCGTGCTGTTGGCGGCGTCGATTGCGGCGCACGTGGTGCCGGCCCGTCGTGCAATGAGCGTGGATCCCATCGTCGCGCTGCGGACGGAGTAGCCGGCCCCGCTGGACTGCTGAATACGCTTAGCCCGTTATGCGGCCCACAACGAGAACTTTGTACCCGTTGCGCATCCGCGTGACGGGCTGGCGCGCGGAGCGCGCCAAAACAACACAGCAAGCCTCACGAGCCAAGGGCGAGCGCGGAGGGGAT
>JBQTIE010000379.1:0-5241 GCA_052389315.1 Acidobacteriota bacterium | reverse complement strand
CCGCGCCTGCGGCGCTCCGGCGCTGAACTCTCGAATCGCCTCCCTTTGCCGGCTCCTCCCGCCGCCTCTGCTTTGTCTGCGCTCGCTCCCCGGCTTACTGCACGGCCCAACTATAGGGCGAGGTGTACCGCGCTGTGGACACGCGGCTGGGACGCACCGTCGCGGTCAAGGTGTTGCCGTCCTTCTGGGCCAATCATCCCGACATGCAGCAGCGGTTCGAGCGCGAGGCGCAGGCGCTCGCCTCGCTCAGCCACCCGCACATCTGCGTGCTGCACGACGTCGGCCGCGAGCAGCCCGCCGGCGGCGATACGGCCGTCGACTTCCTCGTGATGGAGTTTCTCGAGGGCGAGACGCTGGCCGCGCGGCTCGAGCGGGGCGCGCTCGGGGTGAGCGAGGCGCTGAAGCTGGCCGTCCAGATTGCCGATGCGCTCGACAAGGCGCACCGGCGCGGCGTGGTGCACCGCGATCTGAAACCCTCCAACGTGATGCTCACGCCGGGCGGCGCGAAGCTGCTCGATTTCGGCCTGGCCAAGACGGGCGCGGCGAGCGGCGGCGTGGTCAGCGCCATCAGCGGCGTGTCGGTACGCCCGACGCGGGCGGACTTGACGACGCCGGGCGCGATGATCGGCACGCTGCAGTACATGGCGCCCGAGCAGCTCGACGGCAGCGACGCCGACGCGCGCACCGACATCTTCGCGTTCGGGGTGCTGCTGCACGAGATGGTCACCGGCAAGCGTGCCTTCGGCGGCAAGACCCAGGTGCTGGTGATCTCCGCGATCGCCACTTCCCACCCGGAGCCGTTGTCGAAGATCGATCCCGCCACGCCCGCGGCGCTCGAGCACGTGGTAAGAACGTGCCTGGCGAAAGACCCGGACGATCGCTGGCAGACCGCGCGGGATCTGCTGGCCGAGTTGGAATGGATTGCCGAGGGTGGCGACGCGACGACGCCCGCCGCCGCGGCCGCGCCGCGCACCGGAGACTGGCGCCTGTGGCTCACACGCGGCGCCCTCGCGGCCGCCGTCTTGCTGGCCGCGGCCCTCGCCGTGCCCGCCCTGCTGGCGCTCCGCCGCGACGATGCGCCAGCGGAAACACGGTTTCGCGTCCCCATCCAGTTGACCGCAGACGTGGGCACGGCGGGAGGACGAGGCGGGGGGACCGGCGGCCAGGGCACCCGCGGCGTCTCGGGCCCGGCGGTCTTCGACGCGTCCCACTTCGCCCTTTCGCCCGATGGCCGTGTGATGGCCTTCGTGGCCCGGCAGAGTCAGGGCGACACGTTCGTCATGTTCGTCCGCCCCATCGGCGGCGTCACGCCCCAGCGGCTGGCTGGCACCGAGAACGCCGCGCAGCCGTTCTGGTCCGCGGACAGTCGATGGATCGGGTTCGTATCCGGAGGAAGAGTGAAGCGCATCGAGGCGACCGGCGGGCCGCCGCAGGATATCTGCGAGGCGGGCGCCTTCTTCGGCGGCACCTGGAACACCGACGGCACCATCCTGTTCGGCGCCGCGCAGGGCGTGATGCGCGTCGCGGCGGAAGGTGGCAAACCCGAGGCCGCGACCACGCTCGACGCGTCGGAGAGCGGGCACTACTGGCCGCATTTCCTGCCCGACGGGCGCCGCTTCCTCTACACCGCGTGGTCGGCGCAGGCGCCCGACCGCGCCATCGTCGTGGGCAGGCTCGACTCGAACGAGAAGACGCACGTCGTGGCGGCTCCCTCCAACGCGGGGTATTCGGAGACCGGCCACGTGGTCTTTCACCGAGACAGCGCGGTGTATGCGCAGCGCTTCGATGCACGGACGCTGTCGGTGTCGGGCGAGCCATTCCGCGTGGCCGACGAGGTGACCTTCGACAGCGGCAACGGGCGCGGCGACTTCCGCGTGTCCCGGACCGGCGTGCTCGCGTACTTCTACAGCTCGGGCGGCGGCGTCGCCCTGGGCCCGTCGGGACCGACGGCGGACCTGAGCGAGTGGCGGTGGGCGTGGGTCAGCCGCGGCGGGCAGGTCCTCGAATCCCTGGGGCCGCCCGGCGCCTACCGCGGCGTGAACGTCTCGCCCGATGCGCGGCGCATCGCCGCCCATCGTCATGACGCCAACGGTGGCGACATCTACGTGATCGAGCCGCGGGGGACGCAGACGCGGTTGACGATGGATGCGTCGCGGCACAGCTCGATGCCCGTGTGGTCGCCGGATGGCAGCCGGATCGTGTATGCGTCGCTGCGCGGCGGCAAGTGGGGGCTGTATCAGACGCTGTCGAGCGGATCGGGCACCGAGGAGCCGCTGTTCGAATCCGAGGCGCCGAAGGCGCCCATGTCGTGGTCCCCGGACGGCAAGCGCATTGTCTTCTGGACGGAAGACCCGAAGACCGGGAGCGATCTCTGGGTGCTGACCGTGGACGACGAGAAGGCGGCGCCGCTGCTGGCGACCCCGTTCACAGAGACCCACGCGCAGATTTCGCCCGACGGCAAGTGGATCGCCTACGCCGACAATTCCAAGGACGACCGCCTCGAGATTTACGTCAAGCCGTTTCCGACGGGCAGCGGCGGGTGGCAGGTGTCGACGAGCGGGGGCGACTGGCCGCGGTGGCGCGCGGACGGCAAGGAGCTCTTCTATCACGCGCCAGTGACGACGGCGGGGAGCGGGTTGCCGTATGCCTATGGCGGGCCCGTGTATTCGGTGGCGGTGAACACAAGTGGCTCGATCTTCGAGCCCGACCCCCCGCGCCCGCTGATGACCGTCGCGGCGGTGAACGTGGCGCACAGCGGCGGCGACTATTTCCCGTATGCGGTTTCGCCCGACGGCCAGCGATTCTTGATCCTGCAGTTCGTCACCCCGACCACAGTCGCGGGCGGTCAGCTCGGCCCCGACATGTACAGCGCGCTGACGGTGGCGCTCAATGCGTTCGGGCCGCGTGGCGGGGCTGCGCGGTAGGAGCCTTGACGGCCCCGAATGTCGATGCGCGCGGTTGAGGTCGTTTCATGACGCAGGGATGATCCGCTCCCTGCAGCGCGCGCGCCGCGGACCGTCCATTCGCCAGACCGCGAGAATCTGCCGCGACTTCGCGCCTTCCGGGACCACTGGCTCGCCGGTCAGGAACGCGGAGGCCAGACGTCTTGAACGGCCAGCACGCTTGCGCCTCCCAGCCTGTAACATCTATTCTTACAGCATGAGAGACACGCTCACGGTCAGCCTGCCGGCCAGCACCAAGCGCCTGATCGCCCGGGCCGCGCGTGAGGCAGGCCTGACGACCAGCGAGTACGTCCGCGCGGCCATCCAGCGCAAGCTCTGGCAGGACGCACTCGAGGAGTCACGCAGGGTGGCCGTGCCACGCGCGCGGGCCCGCGGCGTCTTCACGGACGAGGACGTGTTCAAGCGGATTTCGTGAGGGTCGTCTTCGACACCAACGTGGTCGTGGCCGGCATCGTGTCGGCGGGACTTTGCCACGAAATCCTCGCGGTCCACGTCCCCGAGCACACGCCGATCCTCTCGCCCGTGCTCTGGGAGGAACTGATCGAGACTCTCGGCAACAAGTTCGGTCTCGTACCGCTGGCGCTGCCCATCGTGGGCCTCTACCGCCAACGTGCGGAATGGTGCAGCCCGGAAGCGCTGGACGTGCCCGTGTGCCGCGATCCCGATGACGACTGGGTGCTGGCCACCGCTCGAACCGGGCGGGCCGAGGTGATCGTGACGGGCGACCTCGACCTGCTCAAGATGGCAGCGTTCGAGGGCATTACGATTGAGAGTCCACGGGACTTCGTCGGCCGACGGCGACGTCGGCTCCGGTGAGGGTCAGGGCTCGGGAGCGGGAATCTCCTACGACCATCGCATCCTCGTCAGAGCTACGTCGCGATCGCCCTCCAGTTCTTGGCCAGATACTCGGCCGTGCGCCAGGCCAGCGCCTGCACCGTCAGCGTCGGGTTGCGCGCGCCGCTCGTGCCCATCACCGACGCGCCAAGAATGCCAAGGTTCGGGACTTCGTGCGAGAACCCCCAGCGGTCGACGACGGTCGTCTCCGCGTTGTCGCCCATCCGGGTCCCGCCGTACGCATGCGTCGACGGCCCCATCGTGCCGACTGGCGCCTTCTCGGTCGCCACGGCGCCGGCCGCCATGAACCACTCGATCATCTTGTCCTGGATGAACGCGGCCACCTTGCGCTCGTTCTCCTTGTGATCGGCCGTGATCCGGCAGACGGGGAACCCGAGCGGATCGCGTACCTCCGGATCCAGATCGAGATAGTTGTCCTCGTACGGCAGCGTCGTCTTCTGCAGATACGCGGTGTTCCAGCGGTCCGCATTCTGCCTGACGAAGGCCTTCCAGGCCGAGCCCCATCGCGGGGCCCTGTCGAAGGTCGGCATGTTCGCCGCCGCAATCGGACGGCGATCGGAGAACACCCACAGATTGCCGCCGCCGATGAAATCAAGGCCGGCGTGATCGAAGTTGTCGTCGGCCCAGTTGTCGACCGCGACGCCCTGCGCGGGCAGCCCGTACCACGTGTTCAGGTTGCGCGGAAAGAGCGCGGTCACCGACGCGCCCGTATTGTGGCTCAGATAGTGGCGGCCGACCTGGCGGTGGTTGTTCGACAAGCCGTTCGGGAACGCCGCGGACTTCGAGAGCAGCAGCAGGCGGACGTTTTCATACACGTAGCTCGCGAGGAGCAACGTGGCGGCCGGCTGCACGTATTAGGTGCCGCCCTTCACGTAGGTCACGCCGTCCACGCGGCCGTTCCGATCGACATTGACCCTCGTGACGATCGCCTCGGTCACGACCTGAAGGCGCTTGGTCGCCTGGGCCTTGGGGATCGTGGTGACCGCGGTCGATCCCTTTGCGCGGATGTGGCAGCCGCCCCGGTTGCAGTAGCCGTGATACGCGCACGCCGCGCGGTTCTCGTAGCTGCGCGAATTGATCGCGGCCGGGCCCGGGAACGCGTGCCAGCCAAGCTGGCGCGCCGCGCCGGCCATCATGTCCGTGAACCCCGTGCCGCGCAGCGGCGGCATCGGAAACTCCCGCGCACGCGGACCCTCGAAGATGTTGCCGCGCGGATCGATCTTCCCGGCGATGTTGCCGGCCTTCCCCGACACGCCAAGCTCGCGCTCGACGATATCGTAGTAGGGCTCGAGCTCCTCGAGGCCGAACGGCCAATCCTCGACAGTGGACCCCTTCGGGATGCGCGACGACCCGTAGCGCCGCCGCGTCTCGCTGACGACCTTGAAGTCCCAGGGATTCAGCCGCCAGCTCTGCGCCCAGTAGT
>JBQTIE010000378.1:0-16978 GCA_052389315.1 Acidobacteriota bacterium | reverse complement strand
GGTGCGGGCGCAAGATGCAAGTCCACTACAGCGGACGACAGACACGCGCGAGCGCGGCGGTGTACTACAAGTGCGCGGCGTCGCAGGCGGAGGCGATCGGGAAGCAGCTGTGTAGCCTGTTCGGCGGCGTGACCGTCGAACAGGCGGTGTCGAGCGCCGTGCTGGAGGCGCTGTCGCCCCTTCGGATGGAGGCCCTCATTGGGGCGACGGAGCGAGTGGTCACGAAGCGGACGGAGAAGCGCAAGCACCTCGCGCTCGAGCTCGAACGGGCGCGGTATGAAGCGGACCGCTGTCAGCGTCAATACCACGCCGTGGAGCCGGAGAATCGACTCGTCGCGCGGACGTTAGAAGCGCGGTGGAATACCGCGCTGGAGCACGTCAATCAGCTGGAGCGGGATCTCGTGGAGGAAGGGAGCGTGGATGAGCCCGTGTCCGCGGACGAGGCACAGCGGCTCCGCAGCCTGGCCCTCGACCTACCGCGGCTGTGGAACCACTCGGGCGCGTCCTTCGACCTGAAGAAGCGGATCGTCCGGGCGGTGGTCAACGAGGTCGTGGTGTACGTGGAACACGAGGCGCTGCGGGTCTTGATCCATTGGCAGGGCGGTCAGCACACCGAGTTGAACCTTCGCAAGCGTAAGATCGGCGAACATCGGTGGAAGACGGACGACGGCACCGTGGCGTTGGTGCAGCAGCTGGCTCGCGTGATGCCGGACAAACAGATCGCGGCGCAACTGAATCGAATGGGCATGACGTCGGCCAAGGGATGCACGTGGACGCGAACGCGCGTCGGCAACTTCCGCAACAACAACGAGATTCCGAACTACACCCCCGGCGAACGCCAGGCACGCGGTGAACTCACCATCGAAGAGACCGCCGACAGGCTTTGTGTCAGCTACTCGACGGTGCATCGGATGATTCGCCGCAAGCAACTCGTGGCCAGCCAGGTCTGCCCCGGCGCTCCTTGGATGATCTCCGCTGAGCATCTGGACGCTCGCGGTGGCGCAGCACAGGATCGCGACGGACGAAAGGGGCCGTCATCACCCTCTTCGAATCAGCAAGCCCTGGATTGATAGGGCGTATAGGAGGCGCGTACTATGCACGACCGTTCAAGGGCCGCTTGGCGTACACGACCCACTCGGTCTGCCACACCGCGGCGAGCGCGCGCGTCCATGCCGACCGATCCCGCAGTGACGCGAGCGAGCCTACGAGGCGCAGCGTGCCGGCGTCGTACGCGGTCTGCAGGTCCTGAGGGAACAGGCGACGGAAGAGACGGGCGAGCACGCGCACGGGCAGAAAAAACCCGGGGCGACACGCGACCCATCGGGTGCCATCCGGCGACAGGCCGCCGCCGGGAACGACACAGTGCAGATGCGGATGATGCACCAGCGTCTGGCCCCAGGTGTGAAGCACGGCGAAGAAACCGACCTCAGCGCCAAGATGCTGCGGATCGGCGGCAATCGTGCGTAAGGTCTCTGCCGTCGCCCGGAAGAGCAGGCTGTAGACGAGCGCTTTGTTCTGCGTCGCGATCGCCGCGATGGCGTCGGGGACCGTGAACACGACGTGGAAATACTCGACGTCGAGAATGTCCTCTTTGCGGTTCTCGATCCAGGCCGCGCGTTTCAACGACTGACATTTGGGACAGTGCCGATTCGCGCACGAGTTATACGCGATGCGCTGGTGCCCGCAGGCATCGCACGCTTCGACATGGCCGCCGAGCGCGGCGGTCCGGCACGTCTCGATCGCGGTCATGACGCGGCGCTGGGCCGTCGACAGCGATGGGCCGGCCTGCTGACGATAGGCGTCGCCGTAGCGGCGGAAGATGTCCGCCACTTCGAGCGTCGGATGTGGCACCCCGCCTCCTGCGCGTTAGAAGTGCGCGGGAGCTGGAGGCGGGGGCTCAGGCGTGACCGGGCGTGGGAGCCAGTCCAGCGGACTGGCCGTCGCACAGACCTTGATCGTGGCGATCCGCAGATAGCGCGCTGTGGTGGCCAGGCTGCGATGGCCGAGCAGCAGCTGAATCGTGCGGACATCCGTCCCTGCTTCAAGAAGATGTACCGCAAAGGCATGACGCAGCGCATCCTCACACTGCTCATGAATCGTCCTCAGCCGTCATCCACTACCGTCACCATCCCTTTCACGGCGAATCTGTAGAGATCATCCGTCGGCTCCGGTCGTCGACCGACTGCTTCGTCATCAAGCTCCGCGATGACGCGCAGATCGCCGTGCCCGGTTGGATGTTGGATCCTGTGTGCTGTCAGCAGCTCACCGATGAAGCGCAGCCCCGCCTTCGCGTGTCGGCGCTGTGCGAACTTCGCGCGCTGGTGGACAGTCAGCCCGGGTGCGCGACTCCGCGCCTGGTGGAGGCCAGTCGCGGGGCGGCACCCGACACAGGAGGTGACGATGCGCGATCTCAGCGTGCGTCGACCGACGCAACAGACCCTGCGGTTCGACCGCCAGGCGGTGTGGCAGACGCTGCCGGAGCTTGTGCAACAGCGATGCGCCGGTCTGATCAGCCAGCTGCTCCGGGCCGTCCTGGAGGGCGAGGCCTCGATGAGGAGGGACGATGAGCGACAAGATCCGACCCGATCATCTTGAGCGAGCGGCGTACGTCTACGTTCGCCAGTCAAGTTTGCAGCAGGTCCGCCATCATCGTGAAGGCCAACAACGGCAGTACGGCCTCGCCGATCGCGCTCGGCACTTGGGCTTCCTGCGGGTGGTCGTCATTGACGACGACCTGGGCACCAGCGGATCGGGCAAGCAGCCGCGGCCGGGCTTCGGGCGGTTACTGACCGCCGTGTGTGAAGGCACCGTCGGGGCGGTGTTTGCCTTGGAGGCGTCGCGCTTGGCGCGCAACAATCGCGACTGGCATCACTTGATTGATCTCTGCGGGATGACCGAGACAGTCTTGGTCGATGACGACGGTGTCTACGATCCCCGCCTGATCAACGACCGACTGCTCCTCGGGCTCAAAGGCACGATGAGCGAGTTTGAGCTGAGCCTCTTTCGTCAGCGGGCGCGCGAGGCCTTCGAGTAAAAGGTGCGGCGAGGCTGCGTGATGTGGGAAGTGCCGGTCGGCTTCGTGCGCACGACGGACGACCGCGTGGAGAAGTCGCCTGATCGCCAAATCCAGGCCGCGATTCACAGTGTGTTTCAGAAGTTTCGCGAGCTTGGCACGGCCCGCCAAACGCTGCTGTACTTTCGGGACACGCAGATCCGAATGCCCGAGGTGGTCCGCGGGACCGCAGGGCAGGAGGTCGTGTGGCGGCTGCCCACGCAGAGCCGCATCCACCAAATCCTCCGCAATCCCCAGTACGCGGGTGCCTTCGCGTACGGGCGGACCGGAATGATGACGACCGTGACCGACGGGCGAACCCGTACCCGGCGCCGGCGAAAACCACCAGAGGCGTGGACGGTCTTTCTTCAAGACCACCACGACGGGTACATTACGTGGGACGAGTATCGGCACACGCAACGCATGCTGGAGGCGAACGTGTCGAGACGAGAGGCCCCCCAGCCGGGATCAGCGCGCCGCGGATCCGCGCTGCTGTCCGGTCTGCTCCGGTGTGGACGCTGCGGCCGTCGCCTGTTTGTGGCGCATAGCGGGACGGGGGGACGCGTGCCGCGGTACGCGTGCCATGGCGGTCGCGTGGATCGGGGCACGGCCGCGTGTCTCTCGATCGGGAGCCTACGCGTGGATCGCGCCGTGGTTGCGCAAGTGCTGGACGCCATCCAGCCCGCCGGGATCGAGGCCGCACTGACTGCGATGCACGAGGCCCTGCACGATGACGAGACGAAACGTCGAGCGGTCGAACTCGCGCTGGAGAAGGCCCGGTAGGAGGCCCGACGGACACAGCGCCAATTTGACGCGGTTGACCCTGACAACCGCCTGGTCGCCAGCGAACTCGAGCAACGCTGGAACCACGCGCTCGCGCAGGTGGCCGAGGTAGCGGCGCGCCTCACCACGCTGCGAGAGAAGCCCGAGCCCTTGAGCGAACGCCAGCAAGAACGGTTGCTGGAGCTCGGATCCGATCTGCGCCAGCTGTGGCAGCATTCCGCTGCGGCGGTGGAACTCCAGAAGCGCATCCTTCGGACCGTGCTCGAAGACATCGTCGTCACCACCAGTGCCGACGCCCCGCACCATCTGCTGCACGTGCATTGGAAAGGCGGCGTGCATACGGAGCTGCTCGTCGCGCGCTCCAGAACCGGTCATCATCGCCACGTCGCCGACGACACAGGCGTCGAACTGATCGTCGAGCTGACGAAAATCTGCGACGATAGAATGATCGCCGTCGTCCTTAATCGCTTGGGCTATCGGACGGGTCAGGGCCGCACGTGGCGCGCGCACGCGGTCGCGAACGTACGCTACGGTCGACGCCTGCCCAACTACCACCACGATGGCACCTGGCTGCCACTGGAAACCGCCGCGCGCGAACTCGGCGTCAGCAACACGGTCATCAAACACCTGATCGCCGACGGTGCTCTGCCGGCCACCCAAGTCGTCCCGTGTGCGCCCTGGGTCATTGAGCGGGTCGATTTGCAGCGGCCGGCCGTGCAAGCACGCATCCACGCCGTCCACGACGGCCGCAAACTCCCACGCCCGATCCGCGGACAAGACGAATTGCCTTTGAAATGAGCGATCTCCAACAGGTGGGTACTATGCCGACACGCTCCGAAGCGCGTGTGGGCTGATCGGTCTGGGAATTCGTGATCGTCGCCGGGCCTTCTGACACGCCTGTTCGACCGCGTCCTTGCTGACGGGTACCCGGGCCGCGCGCCCGGGAACAGCCACGTCGTCGGTGGAGCCGTGCGCCACCAGGTGCGAAGCAAGTCAAGCAGCTTGGGCGAGAGCATCACGTAGCGATCCTTCTGACCCTTGCCCTGCTCGACACGAATGACCATGCGACGGCTGTCGATATCGGTCGGTCGAAGACGGAGCACTTCCGAGATGCGAAGGCCTGCGGCATAGCAGGTTGTCAGAATCGCACGATGCTTCGGACCGGGTACACAGTCGAGGAACTGGAGCACCTCCTCGGGACTGAGGACCACAGGGAGGCGTTGTGGCTTCTTGGGCGCCGGAATGATGTCTTCGACCGTCCACGGCTTCTCGAGCGTCACCGTGTAGAAGAAGCGGAGGGCCGCGACGGCGAGCAGGATCGACGTCACCGCCAGCTTCTTGTCATTGGTCAGGTAGAGCTGATACGCGCGAATCTCCTCGGGCCCCAGGGATTCCGGTGATTGCTGGAAGTGGCGCGCGAACCGCGAGACTTGCTGCACGTACGACGTCTGGGTGTGCGGGGAGAAATTCCGCACCTGCATGTCCTCGAACATGCGTCGGCGGAGAGAGGTCATGACTCGCTCCCGTGTACGAGGCCTGGTCCAGTCCAGGCGTTCGCACGAGAGCGTATGGGAGGCTGCGGATCACAGACCGACGCGGTGGGATGACCCGAACGCGCGCACGAGGTACAGACCGTCGATCGACAACCTCCCGCGAAGCGGTTTAGTCCAATGAACGTTATGTGCCCGCGATCGTTATGTGTCGTCCAAGCGTCGATGTGGAGATCTGAAATGTCCATTGAGCGTTGGAGGGCACATAACAAAGCCGGCCAGAGCCACGGGTGCCACGGCGCGTGAAGCGGCGAGGCGATTGTGGTGGGACGGTGAGCGTGACGAGGCGGCGTCAGGCGACTCGACGACGCGACGGCTTGAGGACAAAACGCACATGCACGCCAAGGCGCGCGAGCATGTCAATCAAGCTGTCGGTGCTGAAGAGATCGATGCGACCTCGCAGGACGTCGCTGACGCGCGGCTGCGTGACGTGGAGAATCTTCGCGGCCTTGGCTTGCGTCAGCCCCCGCGACCCGAGGGCTTTCTGCAGCTGGATCAACAGGTCGGCGCGAACCAGCAGATGCTCGGATTCTTCGGGCGAGAATCCGAGATCGCGGAACACGTTACCCGTCGAGGGCGTGACCTTCACATCACTTTTTCTTGGCATCTTCAGCTCGCTTCTTGAGTAGCGCGCGATAGCGATTACGCGCCAGTGTCACGTCGTGTGGCGGTGTCTTCCGCGTCCGCTTCTCGAACGCGTGCAACACATAGACCGCCTCGTCGAAAGTGGCCAGGTAGAACACGCGGTGCGCCAGGGCCGTCTGAATCCGGATCTCTCGGACGCCCACGCCCACGGTCGTCATCGGCTTCCAGTCGTCGGGATCGAGCCCCTGCTGCACGTTGCGCAGCTGGAACCCGCTGCGGCGCCGCGCATCAGCGGGAAACGCGCGGATGTCGCGGCGGGCGCTTCCGAGCCAAACCAGTGGCTTATCCGGGCACGACCTACTATGCAAGTTTTTGTATATACTGTCAACGCGGGGCGAACACGCGGCGTTCCAGCCAGTCGATCGGCAGGAAGAACAGGCAGGCCAGGTGCGTCTGCCTGCCGAAGACGGCGTTCGGGATCGTCATGACTTCGCACCCGGCGTCCCGGTGCCAGCCGGCCAGGACGAGGGACACCGCCAGGAACGTCAACGCCCCGAGTTGCCCTTCCCCCTTGCCGAACACCGGGCCTCCCCCGAACCCCAGGATGTAGACGACGACGAGGGGAACCAGCGCGAGAATCGCGCCGAGCCAGCCCGGTACGCCGCGCAGCCGGTTTGACACGAGAACATGCATGGACGCGTAGAGCGCGGTCAGGCCTGCCGCAACCGCAAACGAGGCCAGGCCGAAGCTCCACCCCCCGGCTGCATAATGCTAAGCAACGGACACAATCAGGAACAGACCGAGCAGGATTCGGAGACTCCGGCCAACAATCCCGGCTCGGTCGATAGCACCAGACGCGTGACGTTTTGCCATCACCGTCATCTCCCATTTGGTTCGTCCGACCCTTGCCACGGCGGCCGTGCTCCGGGCCGAGTCGGTCTCACGCCATGGCGACGGCGTACGCCACGCCAAGACCCGCGTGCACGGAGACCGACCAGCCAAGGCCGCGGGTGTCGTGTGTACCCTTCCCCCAGACCGCGCCGAGGACGGTGAGCGGCAGCATCATCACGGCGCCCTGAACCACGGTTGGACTCGATCCCCAGTGGTGCAGGCCGAAGAAGAACGCCTGCAGCCAGATGGCGGCGCCCGCTCCCGTCGCCCGTGCGATCACCGGAAGGAACAGACCACGAAAGAGCGTCTCTTCGACGACGGCGTTCACCACATACAGGGCGACGATCGAAGGCAGTGCCGTCCAGAGCCTACCGGTCAGCACCGACTCGAACCCGGCTGCGCCCTGACCGGGAATCGCGATCAGCAGGACGAAGAGCCCGACCGCCAAGACCAGCCGGCGCCTCCAGCTCGTCGGGTTTCGGCCGAACAGCCTTCCCGTCCCGGTCCACGATCCGAAGCGGAGCGGAAGCTCGCCAAGCGGCGTCTTCCAGGCCATCAGGACCATTAGGATGGGCGCGGCAGGCACAATGAAGAGGACTCGCGCAGCTGCGGGCGGCCACTGTACGGCTTCCGTCCAGGTCCAACCAACCAGCGTCGCCGGCACGTAGATCGCCAGCACCGAACTCACAAGAGCCATGCTGCGACGGCCGCGTACCGCGGCAACGAGCGCGGCCAGACCGAGCGCGCCGGCAGACGCCGCGAGCCACCACGTGAGAGGAAGCACCTGCGCCTCCCACCGGGACACCAGCGTCCCGTCGGGATCGGCGAGGCCCCAGGCCGCGTTCACACCCAGCCAGCTCACGAGCAGAAGCGCCACCACGCGCAGCACCAGTGCCATGGCTCGCGGTTGGGGGAACAGCTGAAAGATCGTCGCCGCGCGAACCACGTCAGGCTCGTCGAAGCGCGGCTCCGACCGGCTGGTAGCAGTCGCACTCATGGGCGCGCGCTCGCCTGGAGGTATCCGACAAGGAGGCTCGCCAACCCGTCGGCGAGCGCGTCGTCGCGGTCCCCGTCGTCACCGGCCGCGCGCCACGAGTCGCCGAACAGGATCGCTTGGCGCACGGCGCTCCGGACGACGAAGAGGCCGAACGAGGCCACGTCATCTGCCCGTCGCCCTCGCCGGCCAAGGGCGCCCGCCAGACACCTCGAGACGCGCGCCAGGTGATCGCGATCGAGCGCGGCCAGCCGGACCCTCAGCTCCCGATCCCGGCGCGAGCGCAACACGAGGGCGCCGTGGATGCCCTGAAGCCGCCGGTACTCCCGGATCACGAACCGCAGCGATTCGCGGACGGCCTGTTCCGCATCCGATCCGGCCACCGCACCTCGGCACTCGACCGCCCGAACGGCCTTCTCGCCCTCGGCGAAGAAGTGCTCCTCGAGATGGCGCAGGAACTTCTCCTTGTCGCCGAAGCGGGCATAGAACGGGCCTTCGGAGCACCCGGCTCGCGCAACGATCTGGGCGATTGACGTCTCTTCAAAGCTCTGGTCGCGCAGGATGCGATCAGCCGCTTCGAGAATGCGGCGACAGGTCTCCTCGCTGCGCTCCTGCTTGGGCGGGTCGAAGCCAAGGCCGGCCGGTCTGGTTGTGATGTCGTTGGCCCGTGACAAAATTATAGTGATGACTATAGATTATTGTTCGACCGACCGTCAACCCAGCCCCGGGGACGGATCTGTGTGGACGTCGCGATCGACGAAAGGCGGCGTAGGATCTGCGATGGTTGACCTCCGGTCGAACGGCCGATTGACGCGGCCGGGTCACCTCAGAGGTGGATGCTCGATGAACCTGCCGTTGCGTTCGTGGTTGCCGATCTTGCTGCTTGCGTCCTGCGGACCTTAGACTCCTTCGAGCCGGAGCCCGCCTGCGGAAGCGGAGCAGCTCGGCGAAGCCGAGGCGCGTTGGAACCAATGGCGCTTTCATCTCGAGGAAGTCGCCGTTGACCCGCTGCTGTACACGCTCGGCGAAGATCATGGGCCTGAGCCACTCGCTTTCGTTGGCGTCACGGTCTTCGATCCCGTCACCATCCATAGACTTCTCATCCTTCCTGCACGGATCGCACCTCACTCGCTCCGGAGCGCCGCGACGGGTCGATTCGCGTGGCGCGCCGAGCCGGGAGAAGCACGGCGGCGAGTCCCGACCCCGCCAGCGCGACCGCGACGGCTACCAGAGTCCACGGGTCAGAGGGCGCGACCCCGTATAACTGGGCCGACAGCAATCGCCCAGCGCCGGCTGCCGCCGGGAGTCCGACGGCCAACGCGATGGCGACCAGGACCAGGTGCTCGTTCAGGATTGAGCGGAGCACGGCACCGGGGCGCGCGCCCAGTGCGATTCGGATGCCAAGCTCCGACGCCCGACGCTCGACTCCGTACGAAGCCAACCCGAACACTCCGCTGGTCGCGAGCACCCACGCCAGGATGGCAAACCCGCCAAGCGCGATGGCGCTCTGACGTTCCGCTGCCGTCGCGTCGCTCAGACGCCCGGCGAGCGTGGCTTCGTCGAGCATGGGCACCGAGCCGCCGAGCGGTTGCAGGGTCCGCCGGATGAGCCCACCGCCATCGATTTCACCGTCCATCCGGACGATTACGTGGGTGGCCGAGCTGAACATCTTGGGGATCCGCGGAAACGGAAGGTACATGTACGGGTTGGCGGCCGAGCGAAGACTCTCGGTCATCACGTCGGCCGTGACACCGATGACTTCCCACCGCGGTCCGCCTTGTCGCGTCGTAATAAACTGCCCTATCGCCGGCCTCCCGGGCCACAGGCGGCGTGCCATCGTCTCGTTGACCACGATCACCGAGCCGCTGGCCTGCTCGTCCGCGGTGAACGCGCGCCCCCGCACGATCGGGATGCCTATCGTCTCGAAGTAGCCACGCGCGACGAGATTGAATCCCACGATCTCCATCGGCCCGTCATTGACAAAGGCGTTGATCCTGCTCGTGTCCGGCTGCAACGGGAGGTAGGACGAGAGTGATACGGCGGCAACGCCGGGCTGCGCGGCCAAGTGGGAGGCCTCGGTCGCGCGCTCGGTGGTGTATCCAGCGCGTTCGAGGACCGTACGCGGCCACCCTTCGCGGGCGTGACGGGCGGATTCCGGTTCTGGCGCCATACCATCGCCGATGTCGTCCGGACCTCCTGGGCAGAACACGCCGCCAGCGAGCCCTTACCGTCAACTTGAGGGGCGATCAGATCGGCATCGATGCCCGCCTCGGCGAGAAACGCTCGCGCCTCGCTCACCTGATAGACGCGCCAGGGATCGAGCTCCACGTCGGTGAACCCGGCCGCCTGCAACTTTGACACGTACTCCTCGTCTTGAAGGGCGCCGGCGACGCATCCGAAACACAGCTCCATGCTCCGCCGAATCTCCGCTGGCACATCTCCTCGAATGACGACATCTGACACGGCAAAGCGGCCGTTGGGTTTCAGCACGCGGAAGGCTTCGCGCAACACCGCTTCCTTGTCGACAGAGAGATTGATCACGCAGTTCGAGATGATCACGTCACCTAAGACGACGACGTCAGTTGAGGCATCGCCGTAGCCGTTCCCAAGCTTGTTCCAGCTGGCCGGGAAGCGCGCAGCCCTCACCATTGACGATCGTATCGATTTGATCGGCGATGTCGAAGTATCGAAGCTTCTCCACCAGGTGCTGCGGGTCGGGATGGCCGTAGCGCCGTGCGACCTCCATCGTAAAGTCCTCGCCGACATCGATGAAGAGCGATGAAAAGTCGCAGTCAGGATCGCCGAACGACACGTCGGAGAAATCGATAATGCCCGTCACACGGCCCTGGCTCACGAGGATGTGGTCTCTGCTGAAGTCTGCGTGTAAGACGACCGGCGCTAAGGCAAAATTTGCTGGCGTGTTCAGGTACCACGCGAGCCGTTCGTCGAGGCGCTTGACTTGCGTCGTTGACAACTCTCCGACGATTACGCGGCCGGCAAGCTCCTGTATCTCTATGGCGTGAGCCCGCTCGTCGACTCGTGGGAGAGAGGCGGCAGGGACTGGCGGTGGCTGGTATCCATGCCCTCAGGCTCCTCAAGAACCCAGCGATGGCGTCGGCGGCCGCGTCGCGGCCAGCTTCAGACAGTTCCTCGGGTGTCAGTGACTCACCTGGAACGAACGAGTACACGCCGTAGCCAAACGTCGCCGCGGCGGAAGTAGGGGCGACGGTGCGGTAGCGAGGCACGTCCAGAGGAAGAGCATCTGCAGCGGTCGCCAAGAATGCAATCTCACGTTCCAACTCCTGCCACACCTCCGCTCGCTTCGGAAATCGGAAGACGAGTGAGCCATTCACCAGGTAGGAGCGCGAGGTCCACCCTTCGCCGAGGAAGGAGATTGACTGGATTGTCAGCTGTGGATGAGCAGAACGGATTGATCGCCAGTCGACAGTCTGTTGTGGCATAGGCACGGCTCGATTCTGGACGTTACCGAGACCGTTGAAAGCTACGGTACCAGTACGCGATCCGACCCACCTCTCGGAACCCCCGCCGTACGTACAGCCGTTGTCCCTCACTCGACGCGAGGAGGACCAGGCTCGAATAGCGGGATTGAGCTGCCTCACCGCACACGTGTTCGAGCAACGCTGAGGCGACGCCCCGCCCTTGCCAAGCTGGCGATACATGCAGGCCGTGGACTCCCGCCGCCTGCGATCCTAAAAACAGCTCGATTGCCCCAACAGGATGCCCTTCAATCCATGCAACGTAGGCACGAGTCCTCTGCGTCTCAGCTGAAACGAGCGCTCTTAAACGCTCGAGTTCGTGTCGGCGAATCGGCGTCGTGATCTGTCCAATGGCAGGGTGAGGCGTCTCCTCGAACGGTGCAGCGTCCAGAACGCGATCGATCGCAATGTTGCGATCATCCGGACCTTCAGCGGTGGGTTCGTTCAGAGTGCGATTCAGAGTGCGAACCATCGCTGGGAAGTGCTTCTTGCACCGTAGACCGCGGTCAGCAAGAAGTCGCGTCAGGTTGTGGGGTGTTGCGAGCGGCGATACCCACAGGCCCATACCACGCCCGTGTCGTTCATAGCGCCTCAGGAGGGTGTTCAGGCGACGACTCGCCGACATCGACGAGAGGCGCAGGAGGATCCCGGCGTTTCTCCATGCCGAGCCGGGGTGCACCATCCAGGTCACGTCTTCATCGACATGGACCTCTACGGCCGGCACAACAGACTCGGCTTGTAACGCCTCGGCATGATGCCGTTCAACCAGCAGCAGCTCGTCGCTTGAGGCGGCTCTATCCAGAACGGGCTCCGCACAACATCGGGAATTCATTCGTGTCAGCTACTCCGAGAAGTCGGCTTGAAGCTCTCGCGAGTGTACGCGTAGGTGACTTCGTCGCCGCTCGGGAGCGGAGTGGCGCCTGTGCTCGCGTAGAGCCGGGTTGCCGCGACGTTGGAGCTTCCCGTTGGCACCCACATCTTCATAACGTTCTGCGCCCAGCAGAGGGCTTTCAGCTGCGTGATCATCTGCGTTCCGATGCCGCGTCGACGATGCGATTCGGCGACGCCAACTTCGTACAGGAACATCATCTGCTGATCGCGATCGGCACGGTCGAGCAGGTACGCGAGGAGGAACCCAACCGGCACACCGTCCATCGTCGCGACAATCAGCACGTTGTCAGGACGAGACAGAAACTGCACGAGATACGCAGGCGACGGGGTCGGATATCCATCAAGGGCCTTGAGCAGACGAAGAGCCTCTAGAGCGAGATCGGATTCGTCTGGGCCGAGTCGTCGAACCTCCACTCGTCATCATCACTCCCGATCAGCCACGCTCCACGTTAGTCGCCGTATGGCCCGCGTCTGCATTGCGCATCCGAATGATGGAGAACTGGAGAGTGGACGCGACGATGGAGTCCCGCAGCGGGCCAAGCGCTGGCAGGATCCTGAGCTGGACGCCTCGCTCAAGTAGCGCTGCAATCGGGTCCTCGATGATCTCGACCTGCAGAGGTCGCACAGACACACGGCTGACGAAGTACCCCGCGCACTCGTCAATGCACTCGAATGTGTCCGACGGCAGGCGGTAGCAGTAAAGCGTGAAGAAGCGAATGCGATTCCACCAACTCGCTTCGATAGCGACGACAGATGCGCTCGATCCGAGAAACCGCGCCGAGTCCTCCGGAACGGTCTGCGCGTCCGCATAGTACGTCACACGGGGACAGTCGCGTGGCAGGAGATAGTTGCGAACCTTTTCGTTGTCCACGGCCCAGACCACCGGGTCCTGTGTGTACTTCGATGGCCGCGGAATGAACTCCACGATGCCGGGATCCTCGCTGATGTGGAACAACATCGTGCTCTCCTGAGGTCTTGAGATCGTATCGGAAAGCAGGATCACCACGGATACGCCGCGGGTACGGACCAGTAGTTTGGCGAAACTTGACTCTGGAGTGCACTTCAGGGGCAACACTGGATCCAGCAAGATCGCTTGAACCAAAACGGGAGGACGAACCGATGGCTCGCTTCACATTCACTCAGACGTGCTGCACCAGTCCGGCGGCCATGTGGTTCTGGGCGGCTGCATTCGTAGTGCTGTACGGGGTCGGGTTCTTTGCTCGATCCACATGGCCAGTGTTCCAACCGTACGGCGGCACGTTGCTGCTCGCGGCGCTCGGCCTCGCATGCGTCATCAACTTCGGTCGCAACCGCACGCTCCACTGCGGCCTGACAGGACCTCTATTTCTGATTGCGGCCGTCGTCGCCTTCTTCATGGAGGCGGGAGTCTGGGACGTTAATGGGGATGCGTTGTGGGGTCTCGTGCTGGTGGGCGTGGCGCTTGCGTTCCTGATTGAATGGCGTGCAGTCGGCCGTCAAAGGCAAAACTCGAGGGCGTGATATCACCAGACGTACAGCCACGATGACGATCCTGCCGCCTCCACTCGTTGGTGGTGAACGCCTGACCGTTCGCTCGAACGGAGGCAGCTGGTTCATCGAATGGCACCCGCCTGTCGCCGAGCCGGAAGGCACGAAACACGGTGCCAATGCTTTCTGCGTCACACGCGACCACCACATCGTGCTGATCAGCAACGATGGTGAGCGATGGGGCTGGCCAGGCGCGCGCCCTGAAGGCGACGAGTCGTGGGAGCAGACACTTCGTCGTGAGGTGCTCGAGGAAGCCTGCGCCGTCGTGTGTGACGCACGGCTGCTTGGCTTTTGCCGGGGCGCCTGCGTGTCAGGCCCAGAGGAGGGCCGTGTCCTGGTACGTTCCATCTGGCGCGCCGACGTCGAAGTCAATGCCTGGGAGCCCCAGTTCGAAATCCGACATCGACGACTGGTAGCTGCAGACGATCTTTTAGCGCACTTGTGGATCGAAGAGGGATTCCACGCTTTCTATCACAGAGTGCTCATCGAGGCCGGACTCTTACCGGCGACCGGCATCAAGGCCCTTGACTCTGAAGTGCACTTCAGGGTTGATACTCGTGATCGATGAACGACTGTTGCGATTCGCCCAGCGCCGAACCAGGAGCGCGAGCCTGCGAGACCTGCACTGAACGGGGATCAGCGGTTCAGCTCCAGACGGTCAAAGCGCTGCTGACGGAGGTCGCTCTTCGACGAATTCAGCTGACGCACTACCGCTTCTGCGCCAACCCGGGTTGCGAGACGGTGTACTTCGGCGACGCCGGCGATCAGTTCGGGACCGACGACGTCCGGGTGCCGGTGTGGCAGAAGGAGCCCAGCGGCGCACGACTCCTCTGTTACTGCTTCGGCGAGACGGAGTCGGGTATCCGAAACGAGCTCGTGGAGCACGGGAACACGGATGTGGTCGCCCGAATCCGCGAGCATATCGTGGCGCAACGTTGCGCATGCGACGTTCGGAACCAGCGGGGTGCGTGCTGTCTGGGTGATGTCATGGCCGCAGTGAAACGTATCGAAGGGGCGTTGGTGTCCGTGAAGGAAGATTGATGGATGCTTCGCGAAACTACCGCATCGGAGAGATTGCCGAACGCACGGGCGTCTCGGTTGAGACGCTTCGGTACTACGAGAAGCGTCGACTGCTGAAAGCGCCGGCGCGCACCCAAGGCGGCTACCGCGTGTACTCGGACGCCGTGCTGCATCAGGTGAAATTCATCAAGCAGGCGCAATCGCTCGGGCTAACCCTCGACGATATCGAGCAGCTCGCGGCGGGCCGGATGCGCACAAACCATGCGCCGTCCTGCAAAAAAGTGCGCGATCTGCTCACCCGCCGAATCGAGGATATTGACGCACGCATCACGGAGCTCCGCGAGTTCCGCCACACGCTCGATGAGCACCTCGCTGCGTGCGATCGAGCACTGGCGTCTGCTGCCGAACCGGCGTGCCCGACCATCGAAGCCTTGGACGAACCGAGGCGTGAGAGCCGACGCCATGAAGCACGGTGAAAAGGTGGCGCCGGTCATGGCGGCGCTGACGGGTCTGGCGACGATTGCGTGTTGCCTGCCCATGGGGTTTGCGGCGGCAGCCGTGACGGCCAGCCTCAGCACGGCTGTGGCCGCGTACCAACCGTGGTTTCTTGGCGCCTCGGTTCTGCTGCTGCTCGTTGGTGGTGTCCAACTGCGTCAGACGCAGCGGGCCTGCGGGACGCGCGCATATTCATCGGTCATCGTCTTTGGTCTCTCCGCGGTCATCGTGGTGCTCGTGGTCCTCTTTCCACAGGTGATCGCGGGCCTGTTCGCAGACTGGTTGCCATAAGCGTATGGAGAACCGACGACGAACGTTCGGGGTCGCGGGTGTCGTACTTCTCGTTGCGGCCGCAGTCAGCTGGTACCGGTTCGCGCCCGGTGAAGCTCCGGCCGGACAGCCGCCCCTCGTGACGGTTGACGCGACAGCCCTGGAAGGGCTGAAGGCTGACTTCAACCGCAGTGCCAATGAGACGCGGCTCATCGTTCTGCTGTCGCCGACTTGAGGGACCTGTCTGCGGGGGGCCTCCGCAGTCGAATCGCTCGTCCGACGACACACGAACGAGACCGTTCGTGTCTTTGCCGTCTGGCAACCTATGCTCCCCACCGATTGGGCAGCACCTGCCAGCTCAGTGCTTCGGCGCCTTTCGGACCGGCGGGTCCAGCAGTACTGGGATCCGAATCACTTGCTCGCGACGCAGATGAAGAAGGACGCGCGTGCTCCGCAGCCTGAACAGGACTGCTGTGTTCGGTCCGACACTCTGTGGGATCTGGCGGCCGTCTATCCACCGGGCTCCATCTGGTCGGATCGAATGCCACCAGCCACCGTATTCAACGGGCCGGTGGTTGATGTTACCGATGCCATTGAAGGTGCCCTCCGCGGGCGACCAGCGGCGCGCACGGACTCGACGGCCACTCCATCTCCGGAGCCGAGCACGAAGGGACTGGTGTTCCTGACTCGTGGCGGTTGCGTTAATACCACAGCCATGCGCAGGAACGTGGACGAAGCGCTGAGATCACTCGGTGTGCCCGCCCAATACGAGGTGATTGATCAGGACACGCTGCCTGCGACTGATGTTCGGCGTGGATATCCGACACCGACATTGCTCTTCGCAGATCGGGACGTCTTCGGCCTGGCCGTACCCAAGCCACCACTTCCAGATCCGACTTGACGGCTGTATCCGGGCGGAGTTCCGTCCGCGGCAGTAATCGGGATACGGCTCAGCGCGCTGATGCGGAGTCCGAAGTAACCGAACTGGGTCGCCACGGTTCCAGTCGTGGCTGTTCGGCGTCACATCGACGGCTCCATCCCGCTGGGGATCACAAATCATCCCGCTGCTGTTCCTGTCGGCGCTCCTTCGTTCGACACGATATCCGCCGGCTACCACATTGGAGTCCGGAGACGCACGAGCCGTAGTCGAGAGCCGCAGATCGCGATGATGTTGCATTTGGACAAGAAGGACCCAACCTCCAAAGCGGTCGTACATGCGATTCAGACGGGCGACGTGCCGACGCTGGAGCGATTGCTGGCGGAACATTCAGACCTTGCGACCGCACACATCGAGCATAACGATCGATGCGGTGCCCAATCACGCACGCTGCTCCATATCGCGACGGACTGGCCAGGTCACTATCCGAACGGGCCGGCGGTGGTCGCCGTCCCCCGCCGCACGAAATGATTGGACAGCCCTTTG
>JBQTIE010000377.1:0-7844 GCA_052389315.1 Acidobacteriota bacterium | reverse complement strand
TTTCAATCGGCCTTCAAGACTCTCGCCCGGCCGGAGGCCGGGCAAAACCCATACTGCCACTCGCGAGCGGCGCACCCGGGCGGGCCCGGGACACATCGCGTCAGAAACTGTCCCGCCAAACGGGGTAGTTTCTTGGGAGGCGGAGCCTCACCGCCCAACAGGCTCGACGGTCTGAGGCAGGGCCTCGTTAGAAGTTCAGCTGCGCGCCGAAGCGCACGTAGCGAGCCGTCTGCAACGCCTGCGGGCGCGACCACAGGTTCGTCGCGGGGTTGGACCCGTAGGTCTGACTCAACGTCGTGACCGTGCCTGCGTTCAGCAGGTTGTAGATGTCGACCAGCCCCTGGAGACGATATCGGCCCAAGCGGAAAGTCCGCGTGATCCGCACATCCAGGTTGTTGATGTAGTCGCGGAGCATCGTGTTGGGTTCGATCAGGTTGACGGAGATTTGCGAGGCTCCCGCCGTCGACGCGATGATGGGTCGCCCAGCGATGGCGCTCGTGACCGTGTAGTTGGCGGCGATGTCCGCGCCGGGCCGGGCATAGAAGGCTCCGCTGATCTGGAAGTCGAAGGGTAGTTCGTATGCCCCAGACGCCTTGAGGATCGTCCTGAACGGGCTGCTCGCGTCGCAGAACCTGAGGCTGTTGGGGTTGTCGCGCTGATCGCACGAGTTGGTCTCCAGACGCTCCGTCGTGATCCCTCCGAGCAGGAAGGCTCGGTTGCCAATCCTCGCGTTCACGGTCAAGTCCACGCCGTTGTACACGCGTGAGTTCGACGTCGAAAACGTCCGAAGGTTGTCGGTGGGCGTTCCCACCTTGTTCGGGTTCAGCGTGTACATCGTGATCGGAAACCCCCCGCCGCCGGGCAGGCGCTCATCGCGCGGCGCCGTGATCGTGAACGGTGTCCACTCATCGACGCTGAGGTTGAGGTTGTCGGAGATGATCAGGTTGCCGTAGGTGCGGCGGTGATAACCGGCCTGCACCGACACGCGTGGAAGCAATTCGTGCTGTACCGACACGCCGTACTCCCAGTTGTACTCGCGCTTCAGATTCGGATCGGGCCGGCTGGTGCCGGAGGCCAGGCCGAAGTTCGCCGTGCCGCCGACGATCTCGTCGCGCTGCAGGTTGCCGCTCGCATCCAGCACCGAGCGATTGCCGTCGCGATCGACCCACGTGCGCGTTTCGCTCTGGGCGGTGAGCGTATTGAACTCCTGGGCGAAGCCGAGCGCCGCGGAGGCGACATACTTGCTGACGTTCACCTTCAGGGCTGTCTTGCCCGTCCCGAACAGATCGTAGGCCGCCGCCAATCGAACGGCGAAGTCGTGCCAGTTGGGCACGTTGGGCACCGCGGCGCGCTCCCGTGCCGGCACCCAGGTGCTGGCAGCGGCCGACAAGGCGGGCACTTCGGCGTTGAAGTAGTCGTACCGGCCGCCAATGTTGAGGGTCAGCCGGTCGATCGTCCACGCATCCTGGGCGTAGAGGCCAAGGTCCGCGTTCATGACCTCCTTGGAGGTATCGATGGGGGTGTTGCGGACGCTCACTTGCGCCGGCTGGTTGTTGAGGAACACCAGAGCGAGGATGTTGGCCGGGTTGGGCGCGGGCCAGGTACGGATGCGTCTTCCCCACCCGTAGTTCATGCCTGCCTTGATGGAGTGCGACCCGGTGACGTAGGTCGCGGATGCCATCGACGTGTAGTTTTTCGTCCAGCTGTCCATACTGCCCGCGTAGGAGCCCGAGTTCACCGACGTGAGGCTTTCGATCCGCGGCAAGTCCAGCGGATTGACACCGGGCTGCGGTTCGCGGCGGAAATTCTGATCGTAGAGGCTGAGGCCCGCCTCCAGCATCAACCGGTTGGTCGTCGCCTGGGTCCATTGCACCTGTGGTGTCCAGCCTCGCGGCGTCCACAGCTGATGGGACGCCTCGCGGGTCGTCGTCGCGCCCAGACCTTCGTAGCGCTGCCCGTTCATCTGGTTGTCGTTGTAGATCCGAATCTTGTCGCGGTCGGTGATCTGCCACGTCAAGCGCGTGACGTAGCTGTAATTCGGCCAGTTCTCCTGGAATCCCTGGGTGCGGTCCGGCAGCGTGACGAAGTTCCGGGTGTCCGAGAGCTTGTAGGTGAAGTAGAACCACAGTTTGTCGCGCTTGATCGGTCCACCGATGGACGGGTTGATCTCGTAGGTATGGGAGATCCCGAGCGGCTGTGGAATGAAGGCACGCACGGCGTCCGACCGGTTGTCGCTCGACAGCGGGCCGTTGGCGCCCTGGATGAAGAAGATCCCGGAGAACGTATTGCCGCCCTCGCGGGGGATCATGTTCACCCGCAACCCGCCCTGCGCCACCTCGGCGTTCTGCGCGCCGGTGTCGTAGCTGATCTCTTGGGCCATGCCGTCGTTCAAATAAATCCCGCTGAACTGCCCGCTCCCCTCCAGCAGGTTCAGGCGCATGCCGTCGACCATCACCACCTGGTCGGCGGCTTGCGATCCGAAGATGGTCATGCTCGTCTGCCCGGATCCGACGGCGGTCACCGTCGTGCCGGGAATGAGGTTGGCGCGCGCCTGCAGGCTGCGCGTGGATGTGGGAATCGCATCAAGCATGTCGCGGTTGACCACGAGCGTCTGGCGGTTGCCGACCACGTCCACGACGGGCGACTCGCCCGTGACGGTCACGGTCTCTTCGAGCGTGCCGAGTTCCAGATCAACATTCACCGGGGCCGTGAAGCTGCCCTCGAGCAGGATGCCCTCGCGCCTGACCGTCTTGAATCCCGAGAGCGTGAAGGTGACCGCGTAAGTGCCCGGCCGCAAGTCGACGATGCGGTATTGCCCCGCGCCATCGGAAACCACGTTGCGGGTCCGCTCGATCAGGGCGGGGCTGCTGGCTTCTACGGTGACACCGGGCAGGGCTCCGCCAGAGCCGTCCCGGACCACGCCGGAGATCGCCGCTTGCGCACTTGCCACGACTGGCGTGAAGAGCACCGCGGCTGGCACGACGATCACACACAACAGGGTTCGACGCATGACCATTCTCCTCAAGACAAGCGTCCGCTATCCTCAAGGCAAGCGCTGCGCGAGCCGGCAGGCGCGCCGCCTGACCATAGCAGCTCCGCCAATCGGAGACAATCGAAATAGGTCAGAATAGGGCCGGTCGAACCCGAATGCGTCACCTGGCCGAGTGCGGTGTCGCCACTGCCCTCCTGTTCCCCGCGATCGTCTCGACCCATCAGGATCGCTCGCCCACTTTCACGCGCGATATCGCGCCCATCATCGTCGAGCACTGCGCGGGGTGCCATCGCCCCGGCGCTGGGCCCTTTTCCTTGTTGACCTACGACGACGTACGGGGCCGGGCGCGCCTCATCGCCGAGGTCACCGCGCGCCGATACATGCCGCCATGGAAGCCGCGAGCCGACGTCGGGGGCCCCTTCTCCGGCACCCGACGGCTCACCGAGAGCGCGGTGCGGGTGATCGCACAGTGGGCGGACTCGGGTGCGCCAGAAGGCGACCCGGCGGATCTGACGTCCGCGCCACCGTCGACGGCGGGGTTTCGCCTCGGCACGCCGGACCTGATCGTGACCTTGCCAGTCGCCTACACGCTCGCCGCCGACGGCCCGGATGAGTTTCGGAACTTCGTCATCGCCATCCCTGGCGACGCGGAACGCTTCGTGTCCGGTCTCGAGTTTCAGCTCAACGGCGCCCCGGTCGTGCATCACGCGAATCTGCGGCTCGACTCCACTTCGTCGTCCCGCGATCTCGACGACGCGGATCCGCGGCCAGGCTATGAAGGGGCCGTGGGCGTCAACGCGCGGTATCCGGACGGGCACATCCTGGGCTGGACGCCTGGTCAGGTGCCCTTGCGCGTGCAGCCGGGGCTGGCGTGGCGCTTGGCGCCGGGGGCGGATCTGGTGCTGCAGTTGCACCTGCGGAAGTCAGGCAAGGTCGAGACCGTCCGTCCTCGCGTCGCGTTCTACTTCACCGAGGAGCGGCCACAGCGCCTGCCGTTGGCACTCCGCATCGGCCGTCAGAACCTGGACCTTGCACCCGGCGAGCTCTTCATCTCACGTGATCGGTATCAGCTGCCGGTAGACGTCGAGCTCATCTCGGTGCACCCGCACGCGCACTATCGCGCGACCGATGTGAAAGCCTACGCCGATCTCCCCGACGGCTCGAGGCGGTGGCTGCTGCACATCGACGACTGGGACTTCAATTGGCAGGACATCTACCGGTTCCGTGAACCGCTTGCGCTTCCCCGAGGCACGACGCTCAACTCGGAGTTCACCTACGACAACTCCGCCGCCAATCCCCGCAATCCCGACCGGCCGCCCCGACGCGTGATCTTCGGACAGCAGTCCGGCGACGAAATGGGCGACCTCTGGCTCCAGGTCCTGCCCCGAACAGCCCGCGACAGGGAAACCCTGTACGCCGACGTCCATCCGCGGACACTGGCGGAGGACGTGGTCGGGTATGAGATGCTGCTGCGGGCCAATCCCGGGCACGCGGGCTACCGCAGCGACCTGGCCCTGCTTCACGCGCGGCTCGGGAGGCCCCGTGACGCGATCGCGCAATTCGAAGTGGCTGTCCGCCTGAACCCCGCCTTCGCGCCGGCTCAGTACAATCTGGCGACGCTCCTGGCAGCCGAGGGCCGCCTGCACGAGGCCGCTGGCACGTTCCGACGAGCGCTCGAGGCTCGTCCCGATCACGCCGAGACTCACAATAATCTCGGGGTCGTTCTCAAGGCGCTTGGGGCGCTGGAGGAGGCCATCACGCACTTCCGTCGGGCTGTCGCGCTCGATCCGCGAAATGAGGCCGCGCGCACGAACCTGGCGGCAGCCGTGGCGCTGAAACGCTGACCATCTCATCGCACGTGCACGGGCCGGCCGATCCCGGGAAGTGCGGGCGCAGCCGGTTTATGATCGGGTCGTGATGAGCGGACGGCGAATCCTGCAGGCCCTTCCGACCGGTGAACGGGTGGGCATCGCGTTTTCCGGCGGGCTGGATACCAGCGCTGCGCTGCACTGGATGCGCCGCAAGGGTGCCGTCCCGTTTGCGTACACGGCCAACCTCGGCCAGCCTGACGAACCCGATTACGACGAGATTCCACGCAAGGCGCTCCAATATGGTGCGGAGAAGGCACGTCTGATCGATTGCCGCCGTCAACTCGTCGCTGAGGGACTCGCGGCGTTGCAGTGCGGGGCCTTCCACATCTCGACGGCCGGCCTCCCCTACTTCAACACCACCCCCATCGGCCGCGCCGTCACGGGCACGATGTTGGTCGTGGCGATGAAGGAAGACGATGTGCACGTCTGGGGTGACGGCTCGACGTTCAAGGGCAACGACATCGAGCGCTTCTACCGCTACGGCCTGCTGGCCAACCCCGAGCTGCGCATCTACAAACCGTGGCTCGACCAGGCGTTCATCGACGAGCTGGGCGGGCGATCGGAGATGTCGGAGTACATGCGCGCGGCCGGCCTGCCGTACAAGATGAGCGCCGAGAAGGCGTATTCGACCGATTCCAATCTGCTCGGCGCGACGCACGAAGCCAAGGATCTCGAACAGCTGCACGCGGGCGTCACGATTGTGGCGCCGATCATGGGCGTCGCCTTCTGGCGGCAGGACGTCGTCGTTCAACCGGAGACGATCTCCATCCGATTCGAGGCTGGCCTCCCCGTCGCGTTGAACGGCGAGACCTACGCAGAGCCGCTCGACCTGATGCTGGCCGCCAACGGCATCGGCGGCCGACATGGGCTGGGCATGAGCGATCAGATTGAGAACCGCATCATCGAAGCCAAGAGCCGCGGAATCTATGAAGCTCCGGGCATGGCGCTGCTCTTCATTGCCTACGAGCGGCTGGTCACCGGCATCCACAACGAGGACACCATCGAGCAGTATCGCGACATGGGTCGCCGGCTGGGGCGGCTGCTCTATCAAGGGCGCTGGTTCGATCCACAAGCCATCATGCTTCGCGAGATGGCCCAGCGATGGGTCGCGCGCGCGATCACCGGCGAGGTCACGCTGGAACTGCGCCGGGGCAACGACTACTCGATTCTGAACACGGAGAGCCCCAACCTGACCTATCACCCCGAGCGGCTGACCATGGAGAAGGGCGACTCGGCATTCTCGCCCCAGGATCGGATCGGACAGCTCACGATGCGCAATCTCGACATCGCCGACACCCGGGAGAAACTATTCCTGTACTCACGGGCCGGGTTGCTCGCTGATTCCGAGGCGTCGCCGATGCCCCTGCTGTCGGGTTCCAGCCCGCCGGACGACCCCGAGGAGTAGCACGGCTCGACCTCCGCTCACCCGGCGTCGGTGACCGCGCCCGTGCTGGCGCTCGACACCTGCCGCGCGTACTTCGCGAGCACGCCCCTGGTGTAGCGGCGCGCCGGCGCACGCCACCGCTTCTGCCGCGCGCGGATCTCCTTCGCCGACACCTCCAAGGTCAACGTGCGCGCGCGGGCGTCAATCGTGATGGCGTCTCCGTTCTTGACGATGGCCAGGGTGCCGCCGGCCACCGCCTCCGGCGTGATATGACCGACGACAAAGCCGTGCGTGCCCCCACTGAACCGACCGTCGGTGATGAGCGCCACGTCCTGGCCGAGGCCCCGCCCCATGATGGCGCTGGTCGGCGACAGCATCTCCCGCATGCCAGGCCCTCCGCGGGGGCCTTCATAGCGGATGACGACGACGTGGCCCTTCTTCACGCGGCCTCGCAGAATGGCCTCGAGCGCGGATTCCTCGCGGTCGAAGACGATCGCCCGCCCCTCGAAGCGCTCCCCTTCCTTGCCGCTGATCTTGGCCACCGCCCCTTCCGGCGCGAGATTGCCTTTGAGGATCACGAGGTGGCTGTCCCGCTTCACAGGCGCATCGAACGCGCGCACGACGTCCTGGTCGGGCGGATAGGACGGCGCATCGCGCAGGTTGTCGGCCAGCGTCCTTCCGGTCACGGTGAGCTCGTCGCCGTGCAGCAACCCGCGGTCGAGCAGGCGCCGGAGCAGCGGGGTCAAGCCGCCGATGCGGACCAGCTCGACCATCTCGTAGCGGCCACTGGGCTTGAGGTCGGCCAGCACCGGCACGCGCCGCCCGATGCGTGTGAAATCCGACAGGCGCAGCGAGACGCCGCTGGCGTGAGCCATGGCCAGCAGGTGCAGGACGGCGTTGGTCGATCCGCCGAGGGCGATGACCGTCGTGATGGCGTTCTCGAAGGCGCGCCGCGTCAGGATGTCACGCGGGCGGATGCCACGTTCGATCAGCCGCACCACCGCCGCTCCCGCGCGCTCGCAGTCCAGCTGCTTGTCGCTCGACACGGCGGCCTGGGCGGAGCTGTTGGGCAGGCTCAGTCCCAGCGCCTCGATCGCCGAGGCCATCGTGTTGGCCGTGTACATCCCCCCGCAGGACCCCGGACCCGGGCAAGCATGCGCTTCCAGATCCGCCAGCTCCGCATCCTGCAACATTCCCGCGGCATGCTGCCCCACCGCCTCGAACACCGACACGATGTCCACCGGGCGATTCTGCCAACGGCCTGGCAGGATCGTGCCTCCATAGACGAACACCGACGGCCGGTTGAGACGGGCCATCGCCATCACGCACGCGGGCATGTTCTTGTCGCAGCCGCCAATGGTGACCAGACCGTCGAACCCCTCGGCTCCGGCGACCGTCTCGATCGAGTCGGCGATCACCTCGCGAGAGACGAGCGAGTACTTCATGCCCTCAGTCCCCATCGAAATACCGTCGGAGACCGTGATGGTATTGAAGATGACGGCCTTGCCACCCGCGCCGTTCGCGCCCTCGGCCGCTCGCCGCGCGAGCTCGTCGAGGTGCACGTTACAGGGCGTCACTTGGCTCCACGTGGAGCAGA
>JBQTIE010000376.1:0-1925 GCA_052389315.1 Acidobacteriota bacterium | reverse complement strand
CTACCAGCCCTGCCTCCATGCGGAGACGCATAGGAGCCTTGACGACCCCGAATGTTGACAAGATGAGGCAAGTTTCTCAGTCAAGGCGACTGCCCCGCCGGAGGCGGGGCAAGACAACATCATGGCTGACGAGGCCCTGCCTACGTCACATGCTTGGCGGTCTCAGGCAGGGCCTCGTTAGACTGCTGGTGCGTTCAACGCGTCAAGGCGGCGTGATCCTGAGAAGGCTCGCACTGAGGCCGTGACTCGGTGATGGGGGGTGGCCAGATGGCGTGCTTTCGTGGCGTCGTGAGTTGGACGGTGCTGGCGGCCCTGGCGCTGGTTGTCAGTCCGGGCGCGCCCGCGCAGCAAGGTCCAGCCGTCCCGGGCGTGACGATGATCGATCTCGGTGGGCGTGCGGTCCGCGTCCAGGCCATTGGACTACAGGGCCGGCGTCCGGGAGCGCCCGTCGTCGTCTTTGAGGCGGGTGCGACCAATTCGCTCGAGATCTGGGGCGGGATTCTGCCCCAGGTCGCGTCGATGGCGCCGGTGGTCGCGTACGACCGCGCGGGGTTGGGGCGTTCCGCGTGGGACGAGACGAGCCCGACGCCTCGGCACGTCGCCGACAGGCTTCAGCGGGTGTTGCGACAGATTGGCGCCGACCCGCCGTATGTGCTGGTGGGCTTCTCGTGGGGCGGCATGCTCGCGCGCTATTTCGCCGGTTACCACCCCCGTGACGTGATCGGGCTCGTCTTCGTCGATCCAGCGCCGATGGTGACCGAGTCACTCACCGAGAATCTGACGCCGTTCGAGGCGATCGGGGTCGGGCGTGCGGGCTTCGAGGCCTATTGGTCGAGCTTCGCTGCATTGATGGCGAAGGCATCTCCGGCCGCACGCGCCGAGGCGCAGGTGTTCCGCAGGCTGATGGAAATCGATCTCGCAGATCGCGACCTTCGCGAGCTTCCTGCCGTGCCGATGGTCGTGGTCGTTGCGGGGAAGTACCTTTCGGTGCCACTGACGGTTCCGTTCGATCTCCAACGCCATTTTCAAGCCGACCTGCGCTATCGACTCGGCGTGCTCAACGACTGGATCCTGGCGTCGCCCCACGGCACCCTGGTGCTGGCGAACAACACGACGCACACCATTCCTCGGGAGGATCCGGGTCTGATCGTTTCGGCGGTCCAGCGGGTGCTGGGAGCGACGACGCGCTGAAGCATGGTGCCAGGACATCGAGATGACAGCGCACAATGCAGGCCGGTCTGAAGATCGGAGTTCTGGCGTTCGACGGCCGGACAGGGCGCTGCACCTGGCGGCGCCGGGTTCCGCTTGCGCGCCCCGCGCGCTTCGGCGAGTATCGTGGCTCGCGCGGGCGTAGGTGAGCGGCGGTGCGTTGGGGTGGTCCGATCGACCGATGGCAGGCGCCGCGTCGTCGCCGGGCGCCTCACGCTGCACAACGACAGGAGACGCACTCATGCGCACTTCGACAGTCGCGATCTTGGGCCTGGTCTTCAGCCTTGGTGTTCTCGCGGGTCCGGTGCTCACAACGGGTGCCAGGGCACAGCAGCCTGCCTCCGTCCTGGAGTGCGGCGTGGCAGCGTCGCCCCAGCTTCGGACCACTCTCTATTTTGGCCTCACCCGTCCGACGGGCGCCGTGAGCGAACTCGAGTGGCAGATCTTCCTGCGCGATCAGGTGACCGCACGCTTCCCGGCAGGTCTGACCGTCTGGGAGGCGGACGGACAATGGCGTCAGCCCGACGGCGTCGTCGGCCACGAGCGAACGAAAGTGCTGCTTCTGGTCCACGACGACACGCCGGCCGCTCGGGGGGCCGTGCAGGAAATCATCGTGCGCTACCGGCGGGCCTTCGAGCAGCAATCGGTGCTGTGGGAAACCGCCCGAATCTGCGCGACGTCGTGACAGGGCGCGGCGACCATCGGCATGCCGCCGA
>JBQTIE010000375.1:0-1683 GCA_052389315.1 Acidobacteriota bacterium | reverse complement strand
CAGCGGATCCTCCCGGGCATCGCCCGACGGCTCTACGGCGAGGGTAAGAACGCGTTCGAGAAGAAGGCGTTCGACGAGGCTGCGGTGCGGCTTGGACAGGCAGTTCGCGTGATGGAGGTGCTCGACGGAGGGGACGAGTCCCTGGCAGACCTGCGCACGCTTGCGGCCGGGTTCCTGGATCTCGCCAAGGCGTCGGCCGCCACGCCTGAGGCGCCGTCCGCACCCGCCGCGGCTGCCGCGCCCGCCGCACTTGCCGCGCCGGCACCCCCCGTGTCCCTTCCGATCAGTGGCCCGGCCCGTGGCCCGGCCACCCGTGCCGCGGTGCCCACGACCGTTCCCGTGGTGGTGCAGCAGGAACTTCCACCCTGGCCGGCGATTGCGCGTGGCCCGCTTTTCCAGGGCCAGTTCCGCGGAATGATCGAGATCGACATCGACGAGCGCGGCGACGTCGTGGGCGTCGACATCATCGAGCCGATTCACCCCACCTACGATGCGGTGCTGCTCAAGGCGGCGTGGGACTGGAAGTACCGGCCCGCGACCCTCGACGGGCAACCCGTCAAGTCACAGAAACGCGTCGAAGTCGTCTTGCGCCCCTGAACGCCCCGCACGTCGTGTGTCACGGCTCGCCGTGGTGCGCCACGATCCGGTTCGCAATCGCTTCCGACTCGTGGACAATCGTGCCGAGCACGCCGCCGGCGCGCCGATTATCGAACCCGCAGAAGTAGAGACCAGCGTGCGGGCCTGGACCAACCACAGACGACGGCGTCCCCTGCTGGTCCAGAAAGCCTGCCTGGGCACCGGGCACAAGATCATGCAGGCCAGCCCGATATCCGGTGGCGGGAATCACGACGTCGAACGCGGCGGATCTCCCGTCCGTGAAAACCATCCCCTCAGAAACGCACCGCTCGACGCCCGGGTACACCGGAATGCGCCCGGCCTTGATTCGCGCCACCGTGCCGAGATCGATGACCGGTGTCTTTCCGTAGAGGCGCAGCTGCGCGATCGGCGGAATGGCCGGCGTCGCGATGCCATGCCGGGACAGATCGCCGACCGTGATCCGCCGCAGGAGGACACCCAGCCGGTCGGCGATGGGCGCCGGGAGACGCGCGAGCGCGAGAGCGGTTAGCTGCGTCGGCCGGCCGAGGACGTCGCGCGGCACGATGTTGACCGGTCCGCGCACCGACAAGGCGACCTCGACGCCGCTGTCGCAGAGGTCGAGCGCAATTTCGGCCCCGGTGTTGCCCATGCCGACCACCAGGACGCGCTGTCCGCGGAACGGGTCGGCGCGACGGTACGCATGGCTGTGGATGATCGTCCCCAGGAATCGCTCCTCGTCTCTCAGCGGCGGTCGGTGCGGCACGCGGTTGACCCCAGTGGCGACGACGACGGCGCGCGAGTAGCACACGCGCCCGGATGCGGTGGCCGTCTTCCATCGCTGGTCCGCTCTGGTCACCGACGTCGCCTGCTCGCCAAACCGCGGGACGATCGCGAACCGCTCGGCGTAGCGCGCGTAGTAGTCGGCCAACTGCGCGCGGCTCACATACCGCGGGTACTCGTCTGGAAACGGCAGGCCCGGCAGGTGGGAATGCTCCTTGACGGTGTGCAGGCACAGACGGTCGTAGTGTTCGTGCCAGGCGTTGCCGACGCGCGCGCTCTGCTCGAGGATGTCGAAACTCGCCCCGG
>JBQTIE010000374.1:0-43643 GCA_052389315.1 Acidobacteriota bacterium | reverse complement strand
GTCGCGGCCGATCCGGACCGCGAGCGGCGGCAGGTCGGCGTGATCGGCATCGACGGGCGGTCGGCGCAGTGGACTGGCAAGGGCCAGTACGGCGCGGAGAGCCGCGGCGACTGGGTGGCGGAGCGCGCCGGCCCGACCTTCGCCGTTCAAGGCAATTCTCTGGTCAGTCCAGACGTGGTGAGCGCGGTGGCGGCGGCCTTTCAAGCCAGCGAGGGCTCGCCACGCACCCTGGCCGATCGGCTCATCGAGGCGTTGACCGCCGGGCAGAGGCTCGGCGGCGATGGTCGCCACGGCGAGACGCAGTCGGCGGCCGTGCTCGTGGCGGACCCCCGCCCCGGCATGTCGCGCCGCCCGGACGGGCAGACGGTGAACATCAACGTCTGCGAGCATCCCGAGCCGGTCGGCGAGTTGCGCCGCATCTACGACACCGCGAGCGAGACGCTGGGCTTCAGAACCTTCGAGCAGTTCGTGGGACGAGACGTGCTGCAGCTCAAGATTCTCCTCCACTCGCTGGGTTTCTACGGGGCGAGCGACGCGGAGGTTGACGTCAAGTCGGCGCAGGCGATGGTGTACACGCAGGAGGTCATCGACGCTGTCGATCGCTTCCGGTCGGCGCAGGGTTGGCAGACGACGGTGCCGGGCCATGTGGATGCGCGGACGATTGCGCGTCTGTGGCAGCGGCTCGAAGAGTCTGGACGCGCGATCGCCGTTCGCCGGCGGCTCCTGGAACTTCAGCGTGTTCGCTGAGTGTTGGGTGGCGAACGCCGTCTCTCGCACGCAGCGTCGAAGCGCAGGTTCGGCCGGCGCCGACAGGCGGGGGGGTCGGTGTGGACGCGCAAGGAGCGCGGCGTCCATCATGATTGGCGTTGACTTCGATTGGAGCCGCACCATGTTCAAAGCCGTGCTGGTGTCCGTTCTCATGCTGTTCACCCTGGGAGTGACCGTGGCCCAAGACACACCACCGAAACCGCTCGACCTCCGCGGCGATCGCTTCGCACCGCTGACGTGGGAGCAGTTGGACCAGGCCCAGCGGGTGATGGTTCGCGATCTGCTGTCCGGGACGCGCACGTCGCTCGGCGGTCCGTTCAACGCGCTGCTGCGCAGCCCCGAGATGGGGAATCTCGCGCAGAAGCTCGGTGAATACGTGCGCTTTCGGTCGTCGCTGCCGGCGCGGCTCAACGAGATGGCGATACTCATGACGGCCCAATGGTGGTCGTCGCAGTACGAGTGGTATGCGCACAAGCCGCTGGCGCTCAAGGCGGGGCTGGCGCCGTCGGTGGTGGACGACATTCAGGCCGGCCGCCGCCCGGCCTCGATGCAGGCGGACGAGCGCGCGGTCTATGACTTCTGCGACGAGCTGCGGGCACGCCGCCGGGTGAGCGACGCGACGTTTCGGGCGGCCGTGGGGGCGCTCGGTG
Source organism: Acidobacteriota bacterium (assembly GCA_052389315.1). Taxonomy (GTDB): domain Bacteria; phylum Acidobacteriota; class Vicinamibacteria; order Vicinamibacterales; family UBA2999; genus JACCSI01. The sequence goes on along the minus strand of JBQTIE010000374.1, from coordinate 42,225 downwards.
AGCGCGGCGTGATGGATCTCATCGCGACGATGGGGTACTACGATCTGGTGTCGATGACGCTCAACGTGGATCGGTATCCGCTGCCCGACGGCGCGGCGGCGCCGTTTGCCGAGCCGCGCTGAGTTTTCCACAATGGGGTCGGGCTTGATTTCGGAAATTGCCACCCTTGTCACCCGCAGGTGGCAGTTTTCGCAACTGGCGCGGTGACTCCCCGGCCGGCCGCTCCGGGCCGTCGGTCCCGCCCAGCTCGACGACGAGCGGGCCGCCCGTGGTATTCTCGGGCCTTCGGAATCAGCGCGTACCCGTTATCTCACGGAGGTCGATGATGGCGAGGCCACTCATCAGTCGAGCGTTGCCGGTCGTCTTTGGCGTCGTTCTCCTGGCCGCGGCGGCGGCCGCCCAGGGGGTGCCCCGCCTCGACTCCTACCAGGGCGTGGCGGTGCGCATCCTCCAGAGCAACAACGCCGGGAACATTCACCACATCATCGATCCGGCCATCAACCGGGTGGTGGGCCTCATCCGAGGCTGTCCGCATGCCCACAACCTCACGGTGCACCCCGACGGCCTCTATTACTACTGCGCCAACGAACAGGACAAGACGGTCGACGTCTTCGACACCAAGACGCTCCAGCTCGTCCAGCAGATCCCGCTGTCGGAGCGGCCGAACAAGATTGTCGTCAACAAGAAGCACCGGAAGATCTACGCGGCGATCACGGCACGGACGGCCAAGGTGCTCGGCGCCGGCTTTCAGCCCACCGGTAGCGGCCCGACACACGCCGTCGTCGATGTGATCGACATTGCGACGCACAAAGTGATCCGGAGCGTGCCCGTCCACGCGACCGTGCACAACACCTACGTGACCCCGGACGACAACTACGTGATCGCCGGCCTCCGCGGAGAGGTCGAGCCCGGAGAGCCGACGATCCAGGTGATCGATCCCAAGACCGACACCGTGATCTGGGGGATGGAGCTGACGGGCCATCGCCAGTACGGCAGGACCACCCACGAAGTGCGGCCGATGGCGTTCGAAGCCAACCCCGACGGCTCGACGAAGCGGATGTTCGCGCAGGCCACGGGCATCAACGCCGTCTGGGTGATCGATTGGAACAAGCGACAAGTGGTCGACATGCTCTGGCCCCCGAAACTTCCGCTGTGGAAGCAGAACGGCGACGGCATTCAGACGGGCGACATGCATGGCCTCGAGGTGCTCCCGGATCGCTCGGCGGTCTGGGCATCGAGCCGGCTCGACAGCCGCATCTACGGGTGGAGCCTGCCAGACCTGAAGTACATCGGCGCCGTGGAAGTGGGCCCGAGCGCGAATTGGATCACGCCGACGCCTGACAGCAAGTACATGTACGTGGCCGTGTCCGGCTCCGACCACACCGTGGCCGTGGATCTGCGCAAGCTCGCGATCGTCGCCAGGATCAAGACCGGCGCGCGACCGGCGCGGATCAGCACGGCGATCCTGCCACCCGATCGCGTCAACGCCTCGACGACGACCGCCGGGTTGCCCAGGGAGTAGCGCCATGGCCGCCCAAGCACTCGTCGTGTGGACCCGGCGCGGTTGGACGGCGTGGATGGTGATCGGCGTCTGCGCCGTGTTCATCGGAGGTCTGGCCACGTCGATGTCGGCTGATGCGGGTCTCGACCAGCCCGCGACGTCGTCCGCGTTCCCAAGCGCGGCGGACATCGAGTCGTTTCGGAGCAACGTCGAGAAGGTCTTCCTCACCGACCGCGGCGGCACGACGTCCGGCTACGCCGCATGCGTGATGTGTCACACCTGGCAGACCAAGGTCAGGTTCAGTCTCGAGACGCCCGCGACCGACGCCGGGTGGACGGTCGAGCAGTCGCGCCGCAACTTCGACGTCGTCACCAAGCTCGTCAACACCGCGTCGCCGGAGACCAGCCGCCTCCTCATGAAGCCGCTTGCGGCCAACGCGGGCGGCATGGGACACACCGGCGGGGACTACTGGACGTCGCGAAAGGACCCTGAGTATCAGGCCGTGCTGAAGTGGATTCAGAGCCTGCCGGCGAATCGGTACGTCGCCGCCGCCGAGCCGCCGATCGACTTCGAGTTCTTCCGCGCGTGTGTCCAGCCGGTCTTCGCCAATCCCCGCGAGGGCCACATCAAGTGCAGCAACTGCCACTCGGCCGGACTCATTGGTTTCGCGCCGGCGCCCCAGAGCGGTAGCGCCTGGAACGACCAGGAAGCCAAGCGGGCGTTCTCGACGATCACGCGGTTGATCATTCCCGGCAACCCCGAGCAGAGCCGGTTCCTGCTCAAGCCGCTGCACCCGGACGGTGGGGGTTCCTACACGCACAACGGGCCCAGGCGCTGGCAGTCCCGTGACGATCCGGAATGGCGCATGCTGGCCGCGTGGGTGCGCGGGGAACGCAAGGGTTCCAGCTGCTCGTAGGTGAAACGGCGCGAGCGGCTGAGCAACGAAGCCGCGCGACCGCGGCGCGACGCGCGACGTGGAGCAGATCAACCGGCACGCCGACGCCCTCAACGCCGAAGCCGCGGACGTCCTGGCCTATCAGGGGATGTGTGAGACGCGGCGACCTGTCCCGGGTGCCGCGCTGGACATTGACCCACAGCATCTCATCGACTGACCCGCTCGTGTCCGCCTCCCCGCACGACCGGCGGACCAGAGCAGCCCGACTCGCCGGCCGCCGTTACGGCTGCTGCCTCCCGCGCTCGACCAGCGCCGGCCAGTTGACGATCACCGGCCCCATGCCAATCCATTCACACGCTCGTCGTACACTCGTTCGAGTGCCAACCCGTCGATGCCGATGCGGAACAGCGCGTTCGCGCGGACGAACGCGACAGCCTGGCTGTCGAGCGACCAGGCCACTGCCCCTTGCGCGCTGAGGCCACGTGTGCCGTCGAGGCGACGGAGCTGTCCGGTCGCCAGCGAACGCACGAAGGCGACGGGCGCACCTCGATCCGTTCCTCGCAGCAAGATGTGCTGACCATCGGGCGACACTGCAAACACCGGCGGGTCATCGAGCGCGACGCCGTCCTGCGGGGTGATGAGGAACGTGACCGGCTCGCCGGCCTGCGTCGCCGCCTCCTCCGCTGGCGTCATCCACGCGGCGGCGCCAATCAGCGCGAGCGCCACCCCGGCGACGAGCCCTGCACCCGCCGCCCGCCAGGCAAACCGACTGTCGGGAGAGGCGACTGGCGTCTCGGCGCGCGCGTCGGATGCCCCGCCCGCATCGGCCAGATCGAGCCGGGCATCGCCGATATCCTGAAGACGCTCCTTGCGGTCGCGCGCCAGACACCGGCGCAGGACTCGTCGCATCGACGGAGGCGTCTCCGGCGGCAACGCGGAGAAGTCCACGTCGCTCTTGAGCACGTTCGCGAGCGTGTCGGAGATCGTCTCGCTGCCGAACAATCGCCGTCCCGTCAGCATCTCGTGGAGGACGACGCCGAAGGCCCAGATGTCCGCACGCTTGTCCACGGCGGCGCCGCGCGCCTGCTCGGGCGCCATGTACGCGGCGGTCCCCAGGAGCGCGCCTGCGCGGGTCATGGCGGCGGGGGTCGTGATCGTCGGCGAATGCCCGGTGCCTGCGCCCGGCGAGGCTATCGGATCCAGCGCCTTCGCGAGGCCGAAGTCCAGCACCTTGACGATGCCCTCGGGCGTCAGCTTGACGTTGGACGGCTTGAAGTCGCGGTGCACGACGAGGTGTTCGTGCGCGAAGGCGAGGGCGTCGATCATCTGGAGCGCCAGGCCCCGGGCTTCATGTATTGGGATGGCGCCGTGCTCGATGCGCTCTTCGAGCGTGACGCCTTCGACCAGCTCCATGACCAACGCACGCGTGAAGCGTCCGTCATGATCGACGATCTCTTCCAGCCCATAGATCTGGGCGATGTGCGGGTGGTTGAGCGAGGCCAGCACCTCGGCCTCGCGTTGAAAGCGTGCCAGCCGTTCGGGGTCCGCGGCCACGTCCTCCGGCAGGACCTTGAGGGCAACATCGCGCTTGAGCCTCGCGTCCCTTCCGCGATAGACGTCGCCCATTCCGCCGGATCCCAGCGTGCCGGTCACCTCGTAGGGGCCGAGGCGTGTGCCCGTGGCGAGGCTCACGGCGGCAATTATAGGGCTGGCGCCCGGCGTCCGGTTTCAGGCCAGGCTTGCGAGGCAGGGGCGTGGCCGGCGTGCTACCGACGACGGCCAGACAGTTCTACGACTGGCAGACCGGCGGGGCGCCAACAACGTCATGCGCCTGGTTGATTGACCAAGGGGGTTCGTCGCGGCGGCTGCTCCTCTCGTCGGCTCACGGCACGCGCCGGAACGAGCGTCCGCCGCGGAAGATGAATGCCGGCCGGCCGTCCCGATCCGGGACCAGCACCATCGCTGTCGGTGGCGCCGCCGCGTCGTTACCCGCAACCGCCAGGCGCAAGCGGCTCTGCAAGGTGGCTTGCCGGTCTTGTCCGCCTTCGCGAACGAGAATGGCCTGGGCGGTCACGACGAACTCGATATCCGACTCGCGGCCCTGCGTGTAGCGTCCCGCCCACGCCTCGAGCGCGGCGCGATCCGCGGGCGTCGCGGTCTGGTCCGGCCTCGGCACCTCCAGCTTGCCTTCAGCCGCGCGCAGCAGCATCTCGATCCCTCGCCGTGTCGTCGTGGGCAGCCCTGATCCCGTGCGATTGCCGAGGACGATGGCCCCGACGCGTCGGGACGGCACCATCATGATCGTCGAGCCGTAGCCGGCCCGCGATCCGCCGTGCGAGACGATCTGAACGCCCGCGCGTTCCGAGATCTGCAGCCCATAGCCGTACGACGCATTCCCGTCGGGAATCTTCACATGCGCGGTGCCCAGCTTTGCGATCACTCGTGGGTCGAGAACCTGCCGGCCGTCGACCCGGCCCTCGTTCATGAACGCAATCACGAACCGGGACAGGTCGTGGACGTTGGAAAACATCGAGCCCGCGGGCCACGACGCGGCGTTGTTCGCGGCGGGACGAATCACCTTTGGTGATTGACGTCCCGGCGCCTCGTGCCCCTGCGCCAGCGGATAGGTCATCGCCATCGTCGGGCGGAAGGTCGTGCGCGTCATCCCCAGCGGCGCGAACAGGCGCTCGTGCATCGCATCGGCGAAGGGCTTCCCCACCACCTGCTCGACGACGAGGCCAGACATCCAGTAGCCGGGGTTCGAGTACGAATAGATCGCCTGCGGCTCGGCGAACAGCATGGTGGCTTTCATTGCCCGAATCCCACTCGCCAGCGCCTCATCGTCGTGGCGGCCGAACATGGGGGCTTCGTCGCGGACACCCGCGGTGTGCGACAACAATTGGTGCGGTGTCAGGCGCGCGATGGCGGGATCGAGCCCTGACACGGCCGATCCGATGGGCGCGTCGAGCGACACGCGGCCGTCCACTGCCAGCCAGACCAGCGCCGCCGCCGTGAACATCTTCGTGGTCGATCCGAGACGGAACAGCATGTCGGGCCGCATCGCCGCACCGGTCTCGACGTCCGCGACACCGACGGCCCCGTTGAAGATCACGCGATCGCCGTCGATCAGGGCCACGGCGGCTCCCGGAGTGCGCGTCTCCTGCAGCTCGACGCGCGCGATGTCGAGCAGTTCCTCGAAGGGCGGCGCGGACTGTGCGTGACCGAAGACGACGAGCGCGACGGCGAGGATGGCCGCCAGCAAGGGCCGAATGACGAAGACGACACGGTTCACGATGACCCTCCTTCTTCCTGGCGTCCGCGGGCTCGATTCCCCGACCGATTCTCCGACGCACTCCTCGTCTTTTGGTCAGAACTCAGGCGGGTGAGTCAAGTCACGCGGTCCGAGGTGGAGCCTCGCGAGTCTCGTGGTCACGCCGCAGACCGTGGAAGCCGTCTGGCGAAGCGGTGCCTCAGGCCGGCAAGAATAACAGTCGGTCGTCGATGGAGCAACGTTCGTCGGCGTGCCGCTGCGCGCTCTCGTGGGGGGCGAGCGGCCGCCGTGCCGCAAAGTGCGATACCCTCCCGCCATGTTCCTTCTCGTGCGCTCCCTGATACGTCCGGCCGCTGCGATGACCCTGGCGACCGCCGCCGCGTTGGCCCTCGCGCTGGGCGCAGGGCGCCCGGCCGCCTCGGCGCTCTCGCATCGGCAGGCCGCCGATCGCGCCCCCCTTGACGTCGCGCGGCTGCTGGCTGCCCGGTATCCGGCGCAGCCCATCATGAGCTACATCCCGGCCCTGTCCTGGTCGGGATCGTTCCGGCTGGCGCAGCTGACCGGTGAAGAGAAGTGGCGGGAGAAGCCCCGGCGCGAGATGCAGCCGTTCCTGAGCGGCGCCACACCAGCGATCGCCGAGCCGTACCTGCTGACGAGCCTGGCGGGGCACCTGGCCTTCGCCGACGCCGCCGCGTTCGACAACAATCGTGCGGGCCTCGCGCTGGCGCAGAAGGCCGCGGATTTCGTCCTCCCGCAATCCGGCGACGACATCGTCCGCTTCGCGCGGAAGTGGACCGACGACATGTTCATGGCGGTGTCCCTGCTGGCGCGGGTGGGCGCCGCGACGAAGGACCCGACCTACAGCGCCGTGGCCGCCAGGCTCCTCACGCCCCGCCCTCAACGGCGCGGACGACCGCGGAGGCGCGATGGCGCTGCTGGCGGCGATCGAAGTGGAGCTGCTGCGCCGCGGGCCCAAACCGTGACGCTGAGCCGGCTTCAGGCCCTCGGGTGGTGGCCGCGCTCACCGTGTCATCTCCGACCACATCGAGGGTTGGCGCCGAGCGCGGAGACGATCTCGTACGGTCTGAGTCGTGTCGTGTGCCGAGAGGCCATTGAACTGCCCGTGGTTTTCCCGGAGTCGGGGGCCGCGGCGCCGCGTCCCTGAAACTCACCGCCGTGATATCATCACCGTCACATTCGTGATACTATCTCGGGCGTGACGGCCGTTCGATTCCTGCTCCGCCTGCCCACGCCGCTCCACCGGCAGCTGACCGCACGCGCCTCCGCGCACGGGTTGTCGTTGAACGAGTATTGCGTTCGCAAGCTGGCCGGTCCCGAGCCGACGGGCATCGCCGATCCCTCGGCGCAGCTGATTCGCGCGCGCGCGGAGGCCGTGGCCGGCACCCGGCTGGTGGGGATCCTCGTGCACGGATCCTGGGTGCGTGGCGAAGCGCGATCCACCTCCGATGTGGACGTGCTGGTGGTGGTCGAGTCCGCTCTGGCGCTGACTCGCGCGCTCTATCGTGCGTGGGACGCCGAGCCGCTGCTCTGGGAGGGCCGCGCGGTCGATGCCCACTTCGTCCATCTGCCCAAGGATCCCGCACGTGCCGGCGCCGTCTGGTGCGAGGCGGCCGTTGAGGGTGTTCTGCTGCACGATCGGGACGGTCGTGTCGAGCGGGCGTTGCGGCGCCTCCGGCGCGCGATCGCGGACGGGCACCTGGTCCGGAAGCGTGCGCACGGTCAGCCCTACTGGACCACGGCCGCCTGATGCAGAACCGGGACCTCGCCGCCGACTACGTCCGCCGCTCGGGCGCGCGCCTGCTGGCGCTCGACGTCCTGTTCGACCAGGAAAGCTGGGCGGACGTCGTCCGGGAGGCGCAGGAGATCGTCGAGCTGGCGCTCAAGGGTCTGCTGCGGGCGTCGGGCGTCGAGCCTCCGCGCATCCACGATGTGGCCGACGTGCTCCTCGATGAGAAAGCGCGCCTGCCCGAGCCGGTGCGAGCCGACGTCGGCCGACTGGCCGAGGCTTCGCGCGGGCTGCGGCGCGACCGCGAGCTGGCGTTCTACGGCGCCGAGGACCTCACGCCATCGGACTTCTACCGCAAGGCCGACGCCGTCGCGGCGCGCGACGCCGCCCGCTTCGTCGTCGCATGCGTGCGGCCGCACGTGCGGTGACCTGCGTGGTACCTGCCGGTTCACGCTGAAAGCGGACAGGGCGATCGGGATCGCCAGCAACCGACGCCGGCGGCTTCTTGGACGGCCCCCGGCTTCCGGCGTCGCGAGGGACACCGGAAGCCGGAAGTCGAGAGGTCACGCGCCCTGCGCGTGGGCCGGATCAGAACTGATAGCGTGCGCCGAAGGCCGCCTGACGCGGGAACCCGCTGCCCCCCCGAAGGTTCCTCAACGCCAGGAACGTCGAGGCCGTCCGTTGGTCGCCCGAGGGGTTGTCCCAGTTCACGCGGTTGGTGATGTTGAAGATGTCGAAGTACAGCTCGAGCGTCTGCTCGCCCCGCAGGCGCTGCCGCCATCCGGCGCGCACGTCCACCTGCACGTAATCCGGACCGAGGGCACCATTCCGCCGGCCGTTGCTCGTGACGTTCTGCATGGCGTTCAGCGCCGTGCCGCTGTAAGTCCCGGCGGGCGACGGATCGTTGAGCTCGCCGTTCCGATTGACGTCGATGTTGCTGTTGAAAATCGTGAACGGCGCCCCGCTCATGTACCGGATGGTCGACGAGATGGCGATGCCGCGGGTCTTCGGAATCTCCGTTCGACCGTTCAGCGAGAGGATGTGCCGGCGATCCACGGGCGATGGCGCGTACCACTCATCGAGGTTGAGGTCATCGAGGAACTGATACGTGTTCGTGTCAGCCTGCGCGTAGGCCGTCCCCTGCGCCTTCGACAGCGAATACGAGATCCGCCCCGACCAGTTGTTCGAATAGCGCTTCTCGAGCGAGAGGTTGAGCGCGTCGTACTTGGACTCGCCGGTGTTCTCCATCACCCACACCTGCTGGTTGTAGCGCTCTCCGCCGAGCACGCCGAACACGTCCCGGCGGGTGATCGCGCCCGTGCGCGTCGTGTTCACACGCTCGCTCGGATTGAGGTTGCGCGCGAGGAACATGTCCTTGTTCTGCATGTGGATGTAGTCCGCCTGGACTGCCATCGAGGTGCCGAACTGGCGGCCGTAGCCGATCGTTACCTGGTGGGCATACGGCTGCTGGCGATTCGGCGAATCGAAGATCACCACGCCGGCGTTGCGCAGGAGCGTCCCGGGCGGAAACAGCTGGTTGAGCACCGCGCGGTTCAGGAACGGCCCGTTCACCAGGAAGGGGTCGGTCGGGAACCGGCCCGCGGTCGGACCCGGATCGGCGCTGTCGTTGGGGAACTGGACGACCGCCGAGTTGGTGAACCTCCCGAACTCGATGGTGTCGTCAATGGCGCCCAGGACCGTGCGGTTGTAGAAGATCCCGTACCCGCCGCGAAGGACCGACCTCCCCTGGTCGTCGAGTGAATGCGTGATCCCGAGCCGCGGCGCGAAGTTGTTGCGATCGACGGGCGACTTTTTGTCGCCGGCCGGAAACAGCGGGTTGAACGTCTGATCGATCGGAATGTTCTCGAGGTCGTACCTCAGCCCGAGGCTCAGGGCCGTGCGCCCGAACTTCCACTTGTCCTGGACGTAGGCTTCGAAGGTGTGGTCCTTGACGAACTCCTCGAACTCGCCCATCCGGATCGTCAGTCGCTCCGGGTAGGTTCGCGGGTTGGCCGCATCGAACGCCAGATCCGTATTGAACCGGAACGTGCCGTTCATGTTGATCTGGGACACACGCCTCAGCTCGGTGAAGTTGTAGCGCGCGCCGAACTTCAGCTCATGGTCGCCCCTCTTCCCGGGGATGAACCAGGAGTAGTCATCCTCGATCTGCCAGTTCGAGTCCCACGGTCCCTGGGCCTCGGTGCTGGCCTGGGCCAGGAAGCTCAGATAGTCGAGCTGAGGCGGGCACCCGGACTGCACACCTTCCCGCTCGAAACCGAGCTGGCGCGAGCAGGGGTTGCCATGCCACCAGTGCTCCCACGTGCGCGCGATGCGCAGCGTGTTGACGCGCGCGTTGCCGAGCACGCTCGTCAGCGTTCCGACAGCGGTCTCATCGATGTCCGTCTCGTCCTGAAACGCCTCCGCCAAGTTGCGGGCGCCCACCACGGGAAACTGCGGCGCCGATTCCCTCAGGTAGCGGATGGCCCACGTGTGCGACGAGCTGAGCTGGTGGTCGAAGCGGATCAGGGTGTTCCAGGACGATCGCTCCTCAATGGTCGAGAAATTCAACTCCGGGCGGGTGGGAAACACTCTCGTACGGGTGGGATTGTCGACCTGCCGCTCCAGGCTGAAGAAGAAGTGCGCCTTGTTGCGGACGACCGGCCCGCCGGCAACGACGCCCCAGTCTCGTTTGGTCACCGTGGGCTTCTGCAGGTTGCCCTGACTGACCAGGAAGTCCTTGGACGTCAGCCGATTGCTCGCGGCGCTGAGGAACCCCACGCCCCTGAACTGGTTGGTCCCCGCCTTGGTGACCGCATTGACGATGACACCGCTGGCACGGCCGAACTCGGCGTCATACATGCTGGTCAGGACCTGGAACTCCTGAATGGCCTCGATCGGCGTCCGCACCTGCGCGCCCGCGGTGGCGCCAAGCGCGTCGTCCATGTTGTAGCCGCCGTCCACCGTCACGTTGTTTCCTTGTGGCGACTGGCCGGAGGCGACGATCGTGTCGTTGCCCATTTGAGTGGACGGCGTGAACTGGACCCCGGGCAGCAGGGCGACCGTCGCGAAGTAATTGCGGTTCATCGCCGGAAGCTGGCTCAGATCGGCTGTCCCGATGTTGCCGCCCACGCGCGGGCTCGTTGCGTCCACCAGCGGCGACTCGCCGGCCACCGTCACGGTCTCCTCGAGACCGCCGAGCTCGAGCTCCAGGTTGATCGTCAGCACGGTCCCGACCTGCAGGATGAGGTCGGTACGGTCCTTGGTCTTGAAGCCCGTCAGTTTGGCCGAGACGCTGTAGGTCCCGGGGACGAGCTGAGAAGCCACGTATGAGCCTTCGGTGCTCGTCGTGACCTCGCGAAACAGGCCGGTCGCCTGGTTGGTCAGCACGATCGAGACGCCGGGGAGCGAACCCCCTTGCTGGTCGGTCACCTTTCCGCTGATTTGCGCGGTTCCTTGCTGGGCGAGCATGGTCCCTGCCGCCAAACTGACGACGATCCAGCCAGCGAACAAGACAAACACCTTCCGCATCTGTCACCTCCTGGCGGTTCCGACTCCTCCTGGTTCCGACCCTCCGAGTGCCCGACGAGCCGCGTGGAACACCGTCTATATACACCGGTCCACGCCGCGAATGGTGGTTTTCCTTGGCGCGGGGTGCCGTCAGGCCACAAGGGGCCGGAAAGTGCCACGGGCGGCCTGTTTTGCCCTTCGCTGGCTGCACCGGTGGGGACGCGGAGGTCCGAGCCGGCGGGGATGACCGCTTCGGATCGTGTCGCTCCCGTTCACGAACCCGCCAGGTGACCGAGCAGGTCGTCGAGCGGAACGGCTTTCGCGGCCGGATGGAGGAACTCGGCCATCTTCGGCCCGGCCGTGCGTGAAGCACGCGCTTCGACGAGAGCAGCCCGCCGGCCGCTCGTCGAAGGCGAGACGCGGTACGCCGTGTGCGCCGAGAACGGGGCGCGGACGCCGGATCTCGAACCCCTGCTCCCGGGCGCGCCGGGAGGTGATCGTCCGAGGGGTCCCGGCGGCCCGGCCTGGCTAATAGGTGAACACGTCGCCCGCCAGGTGCGGCGTCGTCTTCGGCGCCACGCGGCGGCGGCTGACCTGCTCGTACGCGTGCGCGAGCGCCAGGAGCGCCGGCTCGCTGAACGGCCGGCCCAGGAATTCGATGGCGATCGGCAGGCCCTGCGCATCGACGCCGGCGGGCACAACGATGGCCGGAAGGCCGGTGATGGCGCTGATCGGATTGTCGCGCGGACCGCGATCGCCGGTGCCGAGCGGCGGCGCGCCGAGCGACTTGAACGGGTGCACGAGCGCGTCCACCTGGTAACGGTCCATGAGATCGACGATGAGCTTGCGGACGGTCAGCCGGTTCTTCAATCGCGCGAGGTAATCGCCGTCGAAATCGGGCGCTTCGATGCTCAGCGCTCGTTTGAAGGTGCCCTCGAACTGCTTCAGGTACCTGCCGCTCGCCACCAGCTCCTCGAGGCTGGCGAACGGCGTGTCGGAGCCGCGCCGCTTGAGATAGGCGTCGAAGGCGAACCTGAACTCGTCCGTGCTGGCCCGCGCCTGCGGAAAGAACTTCACCAGATCCATGCCCGTCGTGAGCCCGTCGATGACCACCGCCCGCTGCTGGCGGATGAGGTCGATCTCCTTGTCGATGATGGCATTGACGGCCTGGAACTCCGGCTCCTTGCGGAAGAGATCGCGGAACACGCCAAGCCGGGCGCCGACGAGCGCCTTTACATCGAGATGCGCGGTGTACGGCGCGGGCGTCAGCCTGCCGAGGCTTTCCCAGGTGAACAGGTCCTCGGGATCGAGGCCGCGCATATAGGTGAGCATCAGCGCGGCGTCTTCCACCGATTTCGCGTGCACGCCGACACGGTCCTGCGTGTACGAGATGGCGATCACGCCGGCCCGGCTCGTCAGCCCCTGCGTCGGCGCGATGCCGACAAGGCTGTTGTTGCTGGCGGGGCTCCGGATCGACGCGCCGGTTTCGGTGGCGATGCCGAGCGTCGCAAAGCCGACGTTGACCGCCACGGCGGGCCCGGAGCTCGATCCGCCGGGATTCCGCGTCACGTCGTACGGGTTCAGCGTCTGGCCGGCAAGCGAGCTGATCCCCTCGGAGCCGAGGTTGAACTCGTCGAGATTGGCCTTGAAAAAGATGAGGGCGCCGGCCGCGCGAAGCCTGGCGACCACGGTCGCGTCGTACGTCGGAAACGTCCCCTTCAGCCCGATGTTGCCGCCGGCCGACGCGATGTCCTTGACGTCCACCGTGTCCTTGACGGCAATGGGGATGCCGTGCAGCGGGCTCCGGCGTCCCTTGGCGCGGCGCTCCGCGTCCAGCTCTCGCGCGATCTCCACCGCCCGTGGGTGGATTTCAATCACGGCGTTCAGGCGCGGTCCCTGCTTGTCGTAGGCCTCGATGCGCCGCAGGTACATCTGGACGAGCTGCTCGTAGGTGAGCCTGCCCGCATCGACTGCCGCCTGGATGCCGGCGACGCTGGCCGTGAGCAGGTCGAACGTGCGTGGTTGTTCGGCGCGATCGACCGCCGTTGTCAGGTCCCCGGCACGAAGTGCGGGCGCCGGCGGGGACGCGGCGCCGCCGAAACAGCACCACTCCGTCGCCGGCTCGTTTCGCTGCGCACGGATGGGCGCCGCCGGAAACGCCACGACAAGCGCCACGCTCCCTGCGGCCGCCAGACAGATGCTCTTCGTCACGGGACCTCCAGTCGGCCGCGCTGAGGCCGCCTCACTGCGACGCGTCGCCGGCCTGGCGGCATGAGCTGCTCAACAAACTTGTTCCGCCTTCGCCCAACTTCGCGAGCACGCGGTACGACCCGATCGTCGTCCCCACCATCACAGCGAGCTCGTTGGGCTACGGGGGACCTCCCGTCGCTCGCACGAGGACAAGCAGAGCGAGCGGACGTGGGGCCTCCGGAGCCCGGCAGTGATGTCACTTTGTACGGTCCGAGACGCGTTCCGCCCGCGAGGGTCAGCGGCTCCCCCACGCGAGGCATTCTGGCACACCTGGTCGCACGGCGCTCATCCCGTCAGCGCGTGAGCGTGAGCTCGCCCACCACCGCTACAGCCGGCTGACGGCGTGCGATCTGGCGGCGCCGACATTGCGCGGCAGATCCCGCTCGGCGACGGTCCTCGCGTGCGCGGCCGCACGAGGGGCGTCGACGGACGTCGATTGGGCCTCGCCGGTGCGGAACCAAGCACGTAGAACGAAGAATCAAGAACCGAACGCGCATTGCTCCAGCGGTGACGAGCGTGACGTCATCCAGACAGGAGATCTTCCAGCGCCAGTCGCGTCTTGGGCAGGAGCTGGTCCTCGTCGAAGTAGCGTGTGATCACGCGAATGGCGTCGTCGACCGTGACGAGATTCAAGTAGCGAAGCAGATAGCGCACGTCGTCGAGGTCGTGGAATTCCTCGCCCAGACGCATGGCCGCGCACTTCATGGCGAGCAGGTACTCGGGCCGCGCGACGAACACGCGGAGGTGCGAGAGCTCGAGGTAAACGTCGAACTCGCCGCGGGATCCCAGATACGCCTTGACGGCGTCGTTGAGCCACGTCTCCGGCACGCCGGCCCTGGCGGCCACTCGAGCCGCGGCCTCCCGGATCTGCCGGGTCGGCTTGAAGAACGCGTCCACGTCGCGTGTGGCCGGACGGGCATCGAAGGCCAGGCACATCACCGCACCGCCCACGACGTAGATTTCGCCCTCCACTCCGTGGCCGGCGAGCTCGCCGTTCAAGAGGCCGAGCAGCCGCAGGATGTCCGCTTTCGTCAGCTTGTGCGGATCCACGGCGGTCGCGCCTCACACGCGCCGGCCAAGGCCGGCGTCGACGAAGAGATTGCGCCGCTTGAACGTCACGGGCGACGCGCGCAGCAGGTGGAGGCGCAGCCCGGGCAGCGGCGTGGCGAAATGTGGCTGGTCGAGCGCAGGAACGTCGCGCACCCAGGCCGGCGGCGCGGCGGCCTTGAGTGCCGCCGCCTGCTCGACCATCGCGGCCACGTAGTTGCTCACCAAGGGCGAGAGGAGGGCGAGCTCGGCTGGCGCCACGGTCTCGGCGAGCTCGGCCGGTGCCAGCGAGGTGAGGAAGTCGTTGAGCTCGGCGAGCAGATGGCGTCGATCCTGGTCGTGGCCCAACGCCTCGAGGAGACCGGCAAACCGCGCCTGATTCTCGCGAAGGACGCGGGACAGCACATAGGCGGAGACGTCCCGTCCCGCGGCGCGGGCCAAGCGCTTGATGGCCGCCTTCTGCCGCGGCGTCACGCGGATCTGCAGGTGCGCGGACTTTGCCGGCATTGGGCCGAGGCTAACCTGTCGACTCTTCGTCTGTCAATACATCCGTCATGACACGTGCGGTCAGCTCATCACGGCCGGTGAACGCGCCGTCGACCCTGGCAGCTCGGAGACCATGCAGAACCGGCCCTCGTGGTGACTCACGGCTGCCGTCCGCCCCGGCGCAAGCCGGCCTACCGTCCGCGATCAGGACCCCAGATACTTCCGCAGTCCCGCGAACCGGTACTCGATCTCGGCGATCGCGTCCGGCGGCAACTCGTTCGTGCTCAGCGTGGCACGACCGTCCGGCCCCGGCGCCGCCGTCCGGGTGACCGTCGTCTTGAAGAGGCCTCGTTTCCTGAAGAGATAGAGCGTGGTGCCTGGCACCTGCTCGTCGAGGTTGCGAATGAGCAGGAACTGCGCGTAGGCCTCGCGCAGCTCCTCGCTCTTTCCGCGCGTGTGCAGATCCCAGAGCCGCGCCATCAGATCGGCGACCATCGCGTTGCCGGTGATGACGCCGTCGAGTCCGAGGCGCATACCGTAGAGCCAGTTGACGCCGAGGTTCGCGCCGAACACGCCTTTGATCGGCGGCTTGTGGCGCAACTCTTCTTTCATGCGGTCGATGACCGGCTCGCTCTCCTCCTTGACGTAGGCAACGTGAGGGAACTCGCGGGCGAGCTGCACGAGGAGGTCGGTGGACGGGGCCAGGGCGCGATTGGGGCCGCTCGTCTGCACGATGACGGGGCGCGCGGTGGCCTGTGCGAGCGCCCGGAAATAGCGCGCGTAGTCCTCCATCGTCTTGCCCGACGCGGGTGGCATGGCAATGAGGGCGTCGGGCGCAAGCGCCTCGGCGCGGCGGGTGTAGTCGAGCATCTCGTCGGTGTCTCGGCCCTGCACACCAAGGACGAGCGCCGCGCGCGCACCCTGCATGGCTTTGGCGAGCACCTCCAGGCCGCGGAGGCGCTCGTCACGCGTGAGCGCGGCCACCCGGCTCGATCCCTGCGGCCAGACGACGCCGTGGCAGCCGGCGCGATCGACGAACTGCGCTTCGCGGGCGAGATCCTGCCAGTCCAGGGCGCCGTCTGACGTGAACGGCGTGTGGAGAATCATGAACGCGCCGCGCATCGGCTTGACGCTGGCCGCTCGAAGACCGCCGGCACGCGACGCCAGGGCCGCGACACCGGCCGCGGCCAGGAACTCACGACGGGTGTGACGGGTCATGGGAGGGAGTATCCGTCAAGTCGAGGTGGGGCGCCAGAGGCGGCTGCTCCCTCGCGAGACCTTCTCCCTCTCGTCGCGCTCGGCCGACGCGGCTCATTCGCTGTACAAGACGAGTCCAGGCACATCGGCGAAGTCCTTCCGGTGGAGCGTCCACAGGCGTGCGCCCTGCTCGAGCGCGCAGGCGGCGATGGCGAGGTCCGCCTGTCGCTGCCGGGCGCCTTTGACCTGCCGGTAGAGGATGGCCGCGCGCTCGGCCTCGCGCGGGCCGAAGGCCGCGAGCACATCGGAGGCGAAGAACTCTTCGACAGCCCGGCGCTCGTCCTGTGTGCGCGGTCCGCGGAGCCATTCGAACAGCACGAGCGTCGAGAAGGTCGTCACGGCGCGTGCCGCCGTGGCGCGACGGAGCGCCGCCATCGCGCGCCGCGGGCCCGTGAAGGCATCGACCAGCACCGAGGTGTCGAGGTGAGAGCCAGGCTGGCGGCGGGCGAAGGCATCCAATGAGCGCGGCGGGGCCGCCATGAGCGCGCCGCGCCCTCGGTGGCCGTACACGACGGGGTCAGGCACCTCGTCAAAGTCCTGGCAGTTGAGCGTCCCTCGTGATCGGTCCTTGTCTCGGGGCGCGCCTTCAGCCGGTCCGCCTGCGCGGGCCCATCCCAGGCCCGATATCATGGCGTCCCATGCAGGGCCGCCGCCGGACGGGACCTCGCACCGGCCTCACGCCGCGTGGCTGCCGCGTCGCGCTCATGGCCACGCTCGCGCATGCCTGGCCTGCCCTCGGCGTGGCGACGACGCCGATCCTTCGCTCCGCGGATCTCGTCGTCACCTTTGGCTCGTCTGAGCGCTGCGCCGTCGTGATGACGGTGCAGGTTGACGGCGCCGACCGCGTCGAACATCGGCTGCTGATGCCAGACGGCGTCCACGTCGATCGGATCGCGATTGCCGGCGCGGCCGAGGTCGAACCCGCCCGCGACATCGGCCGCACGCGGGCGCTCGCGCTTCGCCCCCAACAACCCGTCTACGAGCTTCGCTACGAAGTCGAGCAGTTGCCCTCGCTCGACGGCCGCTGTCCGGTGTGGCTGCCCGCCGTCCCCGCCGATGGCGTGTCGCGGGCCGTGCGCCTGCAGATTGACCTGCCGCCAGCCTCGTTGCCCGGATCCTCGCTGCCCACCGTTGCCTGGTCAGGAACGCGCGGCACCGCCATGCTGGGCCATGTTCCGGCCTTCGTGCGCGTGGACTTCTCGCCGGCCGGCGCGCCAAGGCCGTGGAACGTTGCCCGCACCGTCGACTTCGTGACCATCGTCGCCTTCACGGTGGGCAGTCTCGCCTGGCTATGGCGCCGTCGACACGGCACGGGTCGCCTGGGTTGATGAAGATCGGCCATCGCTTCCCGATCCGGAATTGACATGGGGTTCGGCTGGAGCTTCTACGGTTTCTTCGTGGCTGCCGGTGCGTGGCTGGCCGCCTACTTCGCCTGGGCGGCGGTCGCTGCGGCAAGCGATCGCAGAGGCCGCCGATGACGCTCGACTCCCCCGTCCTTCTCGTCGTCGCGGTCGCCTACTTCGGCGTCGTGCTGGGCGTATCGATCTGGGGATACTTCCACACCGAGACGGAAGCGGACTTTCTGGCCGCCGGGCGATCGATCGGCCCGTGGGTCGGCGGGGCCGTGCTGGCGGCGACGCAGATCAGCGCCGGCACCTACGTCGGCACGCTGGGGCGGCATTACCTGACCGGGGTGAGCTGGGCCTGGATCTGGTTCGGGCTCTGGTCGGGCTGGCTGATATCGGCGATGCTCGTCGCCCCGAAGCTGCGGCGGTTCGGCGCGCTGACCGTGGCGGACTACGTCGGGAAGCGCTTTGCCAGCGAGGGCGCGCGCACCCTCGCCGCCGCGCTCATCATCGTCACCTACAGCATCCTCCTCACGGCACAGTTTCAGGCCATCGGCGAGATCGCGTCCGCCGTCTTCGGCATCGCGCCGATCACCGCGATGCTGGCGCTGCTCGCCAGCACGGGATTCTACACCGCGCTCGGCGGCGTGCGCTCCAGCTCGTACGTCGAGTTCGTGCAGACGGTGATCATGGTGCTGGCACTGCTGCTCGCGATGCCGGTGGTCCTCTCGAACGTCGGAGGCCTGACGGCTCTCGGCGAGCACGTCGGCTCGATCGATCCGCGTCTGACCAGCTGGTGGTTCGGCTGGCGGGAACTCGTCGCGTTCGGCCTGGCGTTCGGCCTCTCGATCGCGGCGGCGCCGTACGAAATGACGCGCTACTACTCGATGCGCGATGTGACGACCGTGCGGTACGCGATCGGCATCTCGATGGGTGCGCAGGTGCTGATTGGGAGCAGCGTCATGGTGCTCGGCCTCGGCATGCGCGGCATCTTTCCGTATCTTCCGTCGGCCGACCAGGCTTCGAGCATCATGGCGTCAACGGTGATGACGCCGCTCCTCGGGTCGCTGTTCCTGGTGGCGATGCTGTCGGCGATCATGTCCACGGTCAACTCCATCCTGCTCGTGACCGGTGGTGCGTTCTCTCACGATCTGTACAAGCGGCTCATCAACCCGGCCGCCTCGGAGCGCCAGCTCGTCTGGGTCGCGCGCGTCTCGGTCGTGGCGCTCGGCCTCGTCCCGTTCTTCTTCGCCACGCTCCGACTCGGCGACGTGCAGGCCATCGTCGTCGAGCAGGCGAAGTTCATCGCCAGTTTCTTCTTCGTGCCCGTGGTCGTCGGCCTGAACTGGCGTCGCGGGACGAAAGAGGGCGCCATCTGGAGCATGGCCGCGGGCTTCGCAGGCTGCCTCGTGTGGACGCTGACGTTCCAGCGGGAGTTCGCCTCCTACGGGATCGACGCCGTGGAAGTGGGCGTGGCGCTCAGCGCGCTGACGTTCGTCCTCGTGAGCCGCGCCACCGCACCGCCACCGGCCGAGAACCTGCGCATCTTCTTCGACGATCCCGCCCCCGTTCGTGAATAATCCACCCGAGAGTCACGAGTCTGTCGCGGCTCGCCCGCGACCACAGGCGATCAGATGTCCAGCGCATTCACGGTCTATCAGGACGAGGCGCTAGAATCGGCGCTTCGCGACGCCATCCGGCTCGACGAGCCGCGGGCACTGCTCGACCGGTTCGCCACGTTGGTGCGCGAATCGGGAACGCCCGCCGAAGAGCAGGCCGGCCTCTACGTTGTCGAGCGCCTGCGCGCCCTCGGCGTGCCGGTTACGTTGCACACGCCCGAGCTGTACATCAGCGTGCCCGAGCGGGCGGAACTGACCGTGGATGGGCCGGGCGGCCGGCGTGCCCTCCGTGCGCGCCCCCCGTCGATGGCGCGCGCGACGGGCGTTCACGGCGTCGAGGGCGACGTGTGCTACGTGCCGTCACGCTACGCCGCCGGCACCTCCGCGCTGTTCGATACGCCCGACGCGGCGCGCGGCCAGGACGCGTCGTCGCGCGACGATGCGGGTGCAGACGCCGTGCGTGGGCGCATCGTCCTGACCGAGGGCTTTTCCATGCCGGGTCCAGTGCAGGCGTTCGAGCGCCGGGGCGCCATCGCGCAGATCTACATGCACCCCGGGCGCCACATCCACGAGGGCATCTGCACGTCGATCTGGGGCTCGCCGACCGCGGACTCGCTGAGCCGCAAGCCGGCCACGCCCGTCGTGTGCATCAACCGTGACGATGGCGAGGCGCTCGTTCGCGAGACACAGCAGGGTCCGGTGCGCGCCCAGGTGCGGACGTGGCTCCGCGAGGGGTGGATGAGATGCCTGTTGCCCGTCGCGGAGATCCGCGGCCACGAGGATCCCGACGAGTTCCTCCTCGTGCACGGGCACTACGACTCTTGGTACCAGGGCATCGGCGACAACGCGACGGGCGATGCCGCCCTGCTCGAGCTGGCGCGGCTCTGTTGGAACGCGCGCGATCGGTTGAAGCGCAGCGTGCGGATCGCCTGGTGGCCGGGGCATTCGACCGGGCGCTACGGCGGATCGACGTGGTACGCCGATACGTTCGCGTCGGACATCGACGAGCGGTGCATCGCCCAGCTCGACATCGACTCGCCTGGCTGCGCCGACGCCACCGTCTACGAAGAGGTGATGTGGATGGCCGAAGCGGACGCGCTCTGCAAGGCCTCGATTCGTGACGCGCTCGGCCTGACCTCGGCCGGCGTGCGGCCGCTGCGCGCGGGCGACTATTCGTTCAACCAGATCGGTCCCACCGGTTTGTACATGCTGCTGTCGAATATCCCAGGCGACGAGCGGAAACGCCGCGGCTACTACGCCGTCGGCGGCTGCGGCGGCAACATCGCATGGCACACACCCGACGATCTGATGCCGGTGGCGGATCTGGAGATCCTCCGGCGCGATCTGGCGGTGTACGTGACGACGATTCTGCGGATTCTCAACGCGCCCCTGCACCCGTTCGACTACGGCGCGGCCGTGGCGGAGATCCGGCAGGCCGTGGCGCGGTATCAGGAGGCTGCCAGAGGCGAGGTCGACTTCGCGGCGATTCTCGGCGAACTCGACAGGCTCGGCGACGCGCTGGCGGCGTGGCGCGCTGAAGCCGACCTGCGCATCGCGCGCGCTCCGACGGACGCGGGGGAGCGGCGGAGGCTGAACGCCACGCTGCGGCGCGTGGCGCGTCACCTCGTGCCGCTCAACTACGCGAGGGGCGAGCGCTTCGATCACGATCCGGCGCTCAAGTTCGGCGCTGTCCCCCGGCTCGAAGCTGCGGCGACGCTCGCGGCGGCGCCTGCGGATCGCAAGGCGTTCGTCAAGGTGGGGCTGGTGCGCGAGGCCAACAAGGTGCACGCGGTGCTGCGGGCGGCGCGCCGCGAGCTCGATGGGTTGCAGGACTCGCGCAGGGCGCCGGAACGGTTCTTCTTTGCGCCTCCAGGCGAGTCACCCGGTGCCGCGATGCGCGACTCGAGCGATTGAGGGGTTGAATCGGGACGACCGATGAGCGCGACGATTCTCTACCAGATTCCCGGCGACATGACGGCCGGGCCGCTCGGCGCCCCGGAGCTCGATCGGCGCCGCGCCATCCTCCAGCATTGGGCCGGGCCCGAGACCGTCGTCGAAGTCGCGGACTCCCCCGGCGGGCCGCTGAGCATCGAGAGCCACGCCGATGAAGCACTGGCCGTGGCGCCCAAGTTGACCGCGCTCCGCGGCCGCCCGCAGCCGCCAGACGCCGTGATCGTCGGCTGCTTCGGCGATCCCGGCCTCGCGGCGCTGCGCGAGACGCTCGAGTGTCCGGTCGTCGGCCCGCTCGAAGCCTCGATGCACCTCGGGGCACAGCTCGGCGCCCGCGTCGGCATCGTCACGGTCCTCGACAGCGTCATTCCCATGCTCGACCAGCTGGTCCGTGGCATGGGGCTGTCCCTGCGCTATGCCGGTGCCGTCGCCATCGACGTACCGGTGCTCGCGCTCGGTGGCAACCCTGATGACGTCGCGGCACGCGTGGCGGAGGCGGCATGCGATCTCATCGAACGGCGTGATGCCGATGTCATCGTCCTCGGGTGCATGAGCCTCGCGTTCCTGGGCATCGCAGAAACGGCGCGCCCGCACGTCGAGACGCCGATCGTGAACCGCGCGCAGTGCGCGCTGGAGATTGCCCAGGCCCTCGTCGCGCAGCAGCTCACGTCGAGCCGCCGGACATTTGTCCGTCTCCGCAAGCCCCCGTCAGCCCGCGGCAGGTGACAAGATGACACGCACTCATCACCGGCAGGCGGCGGCGCTGCTATGCCGTGATGGAGCTTCTCGATGGCCGCACGCTTCGCGACGCGCTGCAGACGGGCGGGCCCGGCGCCCTGTCGCGTTGTTCCCGACGACGCGCGAACGCTCCTCATCGAACGATCGGTTCGCAGTGGCCGCAGACGTGAAGCGCCTGCTGATCCGCCGGCCCGTGTCGACGGTCGGCACCGACCGCGCGCCCGTCACCATCCTCGTCAACTGGCGGAAGATCGCGGGGCTGGAGACGGGGATCATGCCAGGCACCTTTCCGACGCGCGCTCGCTTCAGACCTCGAGGAACGGATTGACAACGCGAACGCGGCCGTACTGCTGCCCGTGTGAGAGATCTTCACTGTACAGAACAGGCGCCTCGAGAGCCTCAGCCGCCGCCAGGATGGCCCCGTCCCAGTACGACACCCCGTATCGTACCGACAACTCGACGGCGCCGACGATGAGCGTGTAGTCGGTCGGCACGGTCGGGAACACCTGAAACTCATCGATGAACGCGACCGCTCGCATCGGCGTCAACGGCTTGCGGATCTTCCGCGTGACCGTGACGTAGAACTCCTGGAGCACCTGCGCCGAGAGGCCGAAGTCGGACCGCTGCACCAGGTCGAGGGCCCTTGCGCGCTTGCCGGCCTCGCCGGCGACCGACGAGACTGCGTAGACGAGAACGTTGGTGTCGAGAAAGCAGTCAACGTTCATGCAGTTCGTCCCGGGTCCAGTGGCGCGGGCCGACCTCCGCCTCCGAGTCGCGAGAGAGTTCGGCAATACGACGCCGTGCGCCGCGCGCACGCGACTCGCGCAGGGTGAGGCGCTCCAGGAACTCCCGGATGAGCGCGTTCAGCGAGGTCGACCGATCGGCGGCGATTCGCCGGGCTTCGCGCAACGTCGCCTCGTCCAGGGCGATCGTGACGTTCTTCATGGACACAGGATACGTGTGGCTGTGTGGCGCTGTCAACCCAGGGTGAGCGACTCAAGTCTATGAAATATAAGCACTTATCGACCATGAAAGCCGGCTTAGCGGCCGGCGGCCGCTGCCTTCCGCGTTCTAGCCGGGTCAGGGCGGCAGGGCGCCGACTGTCGCCGTCCAGTTCGACAGCACCTGAATCGCCGTCGACCGATCCGGCTCAGCGCGCTTGACGACGAGCAGCCGCTGCCCGTCGGGCGACACCGCGAAGGAGCGTCCGGGCGTATCCATGAAGTCCGTCTGGAACACAAGCCTCGGCGGCTCCCACTTGAGGGCCGGCCGCGTCGTCACTCGCGTGACCATCCACCGGTTGCCGCTGCGGTAGAAGAGATCGCCCGATCGCAGCCACTGCGCCTCGGTTCCCCCATCGGTCGAGATCTGCGCAGCGCTGCCACCCGCCTCCAGCGAGCGGATCCAGATTTCGAACTGGCCGGTCTCGTTCGAGGCATAGGCGGCCCATCGCCCATCGGGAGAAAGAGACGGCCCGAAGACGATGGATCCCTCGCGCGAGATTCTCCCGGTCTCCCTGCCGGACGACACGAAAACGGCGCCCTCCCTGCCGCGCTCGAAGGAGTTGAGCCCAAGGACTCGACCGTCGGCTGACCACGTCGTGGCGAAGGCCCGGTGCGTCATCCTGAACGCCTCCTCGCTCGCGTCGCTCCCGCCCACACCGCGGGTCAGGATGCGAACGCCCCTTGCCAAGTCCGTCCATCCCGAGAACGCAATCCGATCGCCGGTGTCGCTCCAGACCGGCCACCCGCTGTGCTCGGGAAACGCCAGGCGCCGGCCCTCCCGGCGCGCGACGTCGTACAGCCAGACGTAATCCCGTACGTCGGCCACGTGCGCCGCCACGCGTCCGCCATCGGGCGACACATCGACGACGCCGTACGTTCGGGCGGGTGCATCGATCCACTCGCTGTGACCCTTCCGATCGATCCACGCGAGCCGGGCAACGGACCGGTCGCCGCCAGGCGCAAAGGCCAGCAGTCCCACGTCGGACACGCCCAGGTGCATCTGACCAAACCCCGAGGCCATGCGGACGCCCGATGCGACGAGTCGCGCTTCGCCACTCACTTCCAGGCGATCCGGGTCGAAACCAACCGCACGCAGATCGCCCCCGCGCGCAAAGAGCAGCCAGCCCGGCGCGACGTAACGGCCGTCATAGCCGCCGCGCAGGACTACCTGCACCTCGCCCGTGTCGAGCGACATCGCGACGATGTCGGCGTAGTCCGCGCTGATACTGCCGGACATGAGCGTGAAGAGCGCGGTCCTGCCGCCGGGCAGGATGTCGCTGAAGAACGCGCTGGCCATGCCTGCGGGCGCGGGCATCGTCGTCGAGGTTCCGCCCGACGCCGACACGCGCGAGAGCCGTGCGCTCACGTCCTCGGAAAAGTAGATCACGTCGTCGCGGGTCCAGACCGCGCGCAGCGGGACGCGGGCGTCGCCCAGCGTGACCGGCGCGCCGCCGCCGACGGCGATCTTCTTGACCTTGTCGTTGGTCAGAAAACCAAGGGACCGGCCGTCGGGCGAGAAGAACGGATGGATGGCCCCTTCGCTGCCGGGGACCGCCGTGACGTCTGGGCGCGCCAGCGCGCGCAGGTACAACAGCGTGCCGCTGCCCGATCGGCCCACGTAGGCCAGGTGCACCCCGTCGGGGGACAACGCCACTGCGTTGGCCTCGACGCCCAGGAGCGTTTCGGGAGAAACCGGCGCCGCGGCGGGAAGCTCGAGCGTCGCGAGCATGGCACTCGCCGGGCCGGGCGCGCCCGTCGCGCCGCCTGGTGCTCTGCCGCTCAGCATCCAGGACGCGCCCGCTGCCCCCAGCAACGCGCCCACCAGCAGGACCGCGAACGTCGCCCCGACCAGCCGGCGGCGTGCGGGCGCGGCGACTGACGGGCCCGCGGCCTTGACGGAGTCGGTGGCTGCTGCGCTCCCCGATCCCGACAGCGCCTCGAGCGCGAACACCACGTCCCGCGCGGTCTGGAAGCGCTCCGTGACGTTCTTCTCCAGGCAGTGCCGGAGGATGCGCTCCAGCGCCGGCGGCGCGTCCGCGCGCGACTGCCCCAGCTCCAGCGGCTCCTCGCGCATGATCGCCGTCAGCGTCTCGGCCGCCGTGTCGCGCCGGAACGGCGGGGTCCCCGTGAGCATTTCGTACAGCACGACGCCCAGCGCGAACAGATCCGCACGGCCATCCACGGCCGCGCCCCGCACCTGTTCGGGTGCCATGTACCCGACGGTCCCCACCACCGTGCCGGCATCGGTCAGCGCCGCCTCGGTCGCCATCGCGCCGCTCGCCGGCCCCGACGCGGGCTTGGCCAGCCCGAAGTCCAGGATCTTCACCTGCCCGTCGGCGAGCAGAAACACGTTGGCCGGTTTCAGATCGCGGTGCGCGATGCCGTTGCCGTGCGCCGCGGCCAGGCCGCGGCCGATGGCCGCCGCAATCTCCACAGCCTTGCGGAAGGGGAGCGCGCCTTCCGTGAGCCGCACGGCGAGCGTCTCGCCGACGAGCAGCTCGGTGACGACGTAGAGCTGGTCGTCGTGGGTGCCGATGTCGTGAATCGCCAGGATGTTCGGGTGCGAGAGCGCGGCCACCGCATGCGCTTCGCGCTCGAAGCGCGCGCGGCGATCCGGATCGCGCGCAACGGCCGGGGGCAGCACCTTGACCGCGACGTCACGTCCCAGCCGCGGATCCCGCGCGCGATATACCTCGCCCATCCCGCCCGCGCCGAGCGGAGCGGTCACTTCGTACGGGCCGAGGCGTGTGCCAGGGGCGAGGCTCATGGGTCCTGCGCGAGCGACGTCACGGTGTGTACCTCGAGCGAAGTCGAGGGGCCCGCGCCGACCCGTTCGAGGACTCGATACGGCCCAAGCATGTCACCCGTCATCGGCTGAGTCCCTCAGGGTCGCCCCGCGCCCGTCGAAGGGCGAGGGGCGCGACGATCTCGTAGGGGCCGAGCTTCGTGCCGCTGGTCAGGCTCATGACTCGGTGTCAGCGCGGTCGAAACAGGGGCCGAAACGCGAAGGGGTTCCGCGCGCAGACGGGTCTGTCGAGGCGGGCTTGGCGACCCTGCGCGGCTACGGACATCGCAGGGCCATGATAGCCTGCTATGCGCGCGACACGTGTGAGGCGCGCGGATCCGCGGACGTTTCGCGTCTTGATGGCCGGTTCCGCCTCACTCGTCTGATTCTTCTTTTCCATCGTTGTGGGTAGATCCCACAGCAGCCCGCGATCGACGTTCAGGAGGTCCGACCATTGGATATCGGCGAGCGCGTGGGTGTTTGCATCACTGCCAAGCTGGGCGCCGGTGGCATGGGCGAGGTCTACCGCGCCCACGACACCAGGCTCGGTCGGGACGTCGCGCTGAAGATCCTGCCCGCGAGCTTCGCGAGCGACCCTGAGCGCCTTGCGCGGTTCGAGCGCGAGGCCCGGGCGCTCGCAGCCCTCAACCACACCAACATCGCGCATGTGTACGGGCTCGAAGGACGCGCCATCGTGATGGAGCTCGTCGAGGGCGAGGACCTTGCGGTGCGGTTGTCGCGCGGCGCCATGCCCATCGACGAGGCGCTGCCCATCGCCAGGCAGATCGCGCACGCGCTCGAGGCCGCGCACGAGTCGAACATCATCCACCGCGACCTCAAACCGGCGAACGTCAAAGTCAAGTCGGACGGCATGGTCAAGGTGCTGGACTTCGGGCTCGCGAAGGTGCTGGCCCCTGACGGCTCCTCGTCTCCGTCGGTGACCAGCTCGCCGACCTTCACCGGCCCGTCGACTCAGCACGGCGAGATCCTCGGCACCGCCGCGTACATGTCGCCGGAGCAGGCGAAAGGGCGCACCGTCGACCGGCGCACTGACGTATGGGCGTTCGGCGTCATGCTCTACGAGATGCTGTCCGGCCGTCGCCCGTTTGGCGGCGACGACGTGACGGAGGTGCTGGCAGCCGTGATTCGCGACTCGCCCGATATCGGCGCCGTGCCGGCGGGAACGCCCGCGGCCGTGCGGCGACTCCTGCGGCGGTGTCTCGAGAAGGACCCCCAGAAACGCCTGCGCGACATGGGCGACGTCGGCGTCGAGCTCGACGAGGCCCTGAACACGTCAGAGCCCGGCGAGGCCCACGACATCGCCGCCATCGCTGCCATCGCCGCGCCGACCACCCGAACCTCGCCGCTCCGCGTTGCGGCGGCCGCGGCCCTGCTCATCGCGCTCACGTCGGCGGCCACGTGGTCGCTGAAGCCGACTCCCGTCATCGAACGCCCCCTCACCAGATTCAGCGTGATGGTCGGCGAGGGGAATCTGCTCTCCCCGGATCCGATCAATCCCGCGATCGCGTTGTCGCCCGACGGACGGCGGCTCGCCTACCGGCTGGCCGGTGGTGCCATCAAAGTTCGCGAGCTGGATCGCCTCGAGCCCCGCGAGGTCGTCAATGCCCAGGGCGGTTCCGGCCTGTGGTTCTCGCCCGACGGCGAGTGGCTGCTCTATGGACAGTCGAAGGACTTGTCAAGAGTGCGGATCGCGGGCGGGCCCGGCGAGGTGCTCCTCGCGAAACTGCCCTCCAATCCCGGGGTCCATTGGGATGCCAGCGGACGCGTGCTCTTTGCCGACGCCGCCGGTATCCACAGCCTCGCGGACACTGGCGGCGCCCCGGAAGTCCTCTTCGAAGCCTCGCCGGGGAGGGCGGATGTATTCCCACAGCTGCTGCCGGGTGGGACGTCCGTCCTCCACACGCGGTACGAAGGCGGCGCGTTGTCGACCGTGATCAGGCCCCTGGACGGTGGCGCCGAACACGTCGTGCTGCGCGGCTTCGGGGCCGTCCGCTACTTCGAGACGGGCCACCTCCTGTACGGGATGGGGAGCCGCTCGATGGCCGTGCCGTTCGATCTGTCGAGGCGGGCCACGACGGGACCACCCGTCTCGATGGCAGAGGCCGTGGCGACAGATGTCCTGACTGGATTCCCTCGAGCCGTGCTGTCGCGGAATGGAACCCTCGCTTACGTTTCGCCCGCCGGAGCGCCGGGCAACATGCAGCTCGTCTGGGTGGGGGCCAAGGGCGAGGCCACGCCCGCTCTTGCGGTCGCCCGCAACTATACGGATGTGCGCCTGTCGCCCGACGGCCGTCGCGCCGCGTTGCATCTGTTCGGTCAGGAAAACGACGTGTGGGTGGCCGACCTGCAGCGCGGCGGCCTGACGCGGATGACCTTCACCCCCGGCGAAGACGAAACCCCGGTCTGGTCTCCTGATGGGCGCTTTCTGGCCTACGCCGCGGACCGCGACGGGCGGCCGCGAACCCTGTACCGGAAGCTGGCGGATGGGAGCGCCTCGACCGCCGAAGAAACGATCTGGCAGACGCCGGACCACTTCCACGTCAACGACTGGTCACCCGACGGCCGGACATTGCTCGTCGAAGTGCTCCGGAAAGCCACCTCGAACGACATCGTCGCCATCGACGTCGAAACGCGGTGGAGAAGCCGATTCTACAGTCGTCGTACAGCGAAGCGAGCGCCCGGCTGTCGCCTGACGGCAGGTGGCTGGCCTACGTGTCGGACGAGTCGGGCCGCTACGAGGTGTACGTGCAGCCGTATCCGGCGCTCGATGCGCGGGTGCTGGTGTCAACCAACGGGGGCATCGAACCCGTGTGGTCTCGAGACGGGCGGCAGTTGTTCTTCCGCTCGGCCGCCAGCCTGATGGCCGCGTCGGCCGCCCCGAGTGCGCCGGTCGAGTTCTCGGCTCCCGTCACGCTCTTTCCCGATCGCTACGCGCGGACCCAGTCGAATCTCCATACACACTTCGACGTGGCCCCGGACGGACGCTTTCTGCTGACGGATTCCGGGATGGGCGGTGCCTCGGCGGCGCCCGAGCAGATTCACGTGGTCCTCAATTGGGCCGAAGAGATGAAGCGGCTGGCGTCGCCGAAATGACGGCGGTGCGGTGGTCCGAGGTCTCTTTATCGCCGGAGCGTCTCGGGCCAGTTCACCACGATGTTGATTGCCGTCCGCACGGTGCGAGGCTCGACCGCCTTCACCACGAGCAGGCGCTGCCCATCCGCCGAAACCTTGAACGAATTGCCTGGCGTGTCGATGAACTCGGTGTCGAACACGAGCGCCGGCGGATTCGGATTCCAGCTCAGCGACGCCTCGGTGGTGACCCGTGTGGACCACCATCGCTGGCCGACGCGGTAGAGGAGCTCGCCGTTGGCGTTCCAGTGCGGCTCGATGCCGCCGTTGACCGAGATTTGTCGAACCACCGCACCATCGGGATACGAACGGATGAACACCTCGCCCACGCCGGCGCCGGAGCCGCCTTCGTAGGCGACCCAGCGGCCGTCGGGAGAAAACGTGGGAGCAGCTCCGTCGAATCTCGACGTGATCGTCAGCGTCGCGGGATCCACGAAAACGCTGAACCACGCTGACTCGAAGGACGAGAGCCCGAGCGCTTTTGCCGCCCTCGACCAGGTCGTCGGCGACCCGATGACCCCGGGCATTGTGAGCGATCGAGGGGCGGGCGCGCCCTCCTCGGCGCTGATCAGGTGCAGCACCGGTGGCCGGTCCGTCGTGAACACGGCCAGCTCCGTGCCATCGGGACTCCAAGTCGGCCAGCCCACCGCGTCAGCGCTCGCGACGCGCCGACCGGCGCCGCGCGCCAGATCATAGACCCAGACCGAGTCCCTGACATCGGACACGTGCAGTGCCAGCCGCTGCCCGTCCGGCGACAGATCGAAGACGCCGTACACGCGGGGCGGCACGTCGAGGAACTCCACGCTCCCCTTGCGATCCACCCATGCGGGCTTCCCCACCGACAGGTCGCCGCCTGTCAGATAGGCGAGCATCCCGTTCGCGGACGCCGTGGCGTGGACGGGACGGAACAGCGAGTCCATGGCCACGCCATCCGCCACCAGGACGGGATTGCCGTCGGTGGTCCCTCGAGCGGCGTCCAAGCGAACCGCAAAGAGACTGCCGGCCCGCCCGAACATCAGGTATCCCGGTGGCACGTAGCGGGCGCCGTATCCAGACGGGACCAGTCGCCGCGTCTCACGCGTGCGTAGATCGATCTGGACGACGGCGAGGTGGTCCGAACCGATGCCGCCAAGGGCGGTAGCCAGCGCCGACTGCCCGTCGGGCAGCACGTCGCTGAACGCCACGCCGCCCACCATCGAGTTGTCAAGGATCCGTTCGGGTGGCCCGCCCTCTGCCGCGACGCGAGACAGGCGGAAGGTCTCCTCCTCGGTGAAATAGATCTTGCCGGTCGCGGTCCACCAGCCGAGGATCGGGACAAACGCCTCGCAGAGCGTGATCACGGCGCCGCCCTGCACGGAAACCTTCTTCACCCGATCGCTGGTGAGAAACCCGATCGACTGACTGTCGGGAGAAAAGAACGAGTAGACGGCGCCTTCAGTGCCAGGCAACGCGCGTGCGGACCCCGACGTCAGCTCGAGGAGATACAGGATCGTGCCCGCCTCGGTTTTCGCCGTATAGGTCAGGAAGCGGCCGTCTGGAGAGAACGTGACGAGCGGGCTGTCGTATCCGATGGCCGCAACCCGCGATCCGAGGGCGATCGGAGCGCTGGCAGGCAGGCCGATGGTCGCGCGCACGATGGGCGCGTGAGTCTCGGCTGGTACTGTCGAACCGGCCGGCGTCGGTGCCGCCCACCGTCCCACCGCCATCGTCAGCAGGATGCCGGCGATCAGACTGACGGCGCCCACCTGCCAGGCTGGGAATCGGCGCGCGCGCAAGGGTCCCGCGGCCTCCGCCGCTCTCACCGAATGGGTGGCACCAAGGGCCGGCGGGCCGCTGGCGCCCCCGTGGGCCGTCGCTGTGCCACCGGACCCCGCCGATCCCGACAGCGACGCGAGCGCGAACGCGACGTCGCGCGCGCTCTGAAACCGTTCTGCTGGTTGCTTCTCCAGGCAGTGGCGGACGATGCGATCGAGCGCGGCGGGGATGTCGGGCCGCAGGCTCGTCAGTTCGGGCGGCTCGTCGCGCAGGATGGCCATGGCGACGTCGGCGGCCGTGTCGCCGCCAAAGGCCCGCCGCCCGCCCAGCATTTCGTGGAGCACGACGCCGAGGGCGAACAGGTCCGTGCGCGCGTCAGCCGGCTGCGCCCTCACCTGCTCGGGCGCCATGTAGCCGATCGTTCCCATCACCGTCCCCGCATCCGTGATCGGCGCCGTCGTCTCGCCGGCGCCAGTCGTGGGCAGCACCTGCTTCGCCAGGCCGAAGTCGAGGATCTTGACCTGGCCGTCCGCGAGCAGGAACACGTTCTCCGGTTTCAGATCGCGATGGAAGATGTGCTTGTCGTGAGCCGCGGCCAGGCCTCGCGCGATCTGCGTGGCGATCTCGATGGCTTTCCTGATCGGCAGGGTTCCTGCCTCGAGCCGGGCCCGAAGCGTCTCGCCTTCCAGCAGCTCCGAGACAACAAACACCTGCGCGTCGTGCACGCCGGTCTCGAAGATGGCCAGGACGTTGGGGTGACTGAGCGCCGCCAGCGCCTGCGCCTCGCGTTCGAAGCGGGCGCGGCGGTCGGGGTCGCTCGCGAAGGTGGCGGGCAGCACCTTGACGGCGACATTACGTTGCAGGCGCGTGTCGCGGGCACGGTAGACCTCGCCCATGCCGCCCGAGCCGAGCAGATCGATGATCTCGTGAGTGCCGAGACGGGAGCCTGGGCGGAGGGGCATGCGGTCCTTGGTGCCTGACAGGATGAGATTCTAGACCACGAAGCGATTGCGTCACGCTCCCGCGACCCACGCTCGGCGCTTCCCACCCGGCGTGTGAGAACATCTGGCCATGAAGATCCGTGGCGTCCCGATGCTGTTGCTGGCGGTGGCGCTCGTGCCCTCGCAGACGCCACCTGGGTTGGCCCAGCCCACCGCGCGCGAGCCTTCGCGCGCCGAGATCGTCGCCGCCGCTCGGACCATCGCCAGCAAGGCGAGGTACGCGACCTTCGTCACGCTCGACGAGACGGGTCATCCGCAATCGCGCATCGTGGACCCGTTCGTACCCGAGGGCGAGTTCACGATCTGGATCGCGACCAACGCGCGGACACGAAAGGTGGCGCAGCTCGGGCGTGACTCCCGCGTGACGTTGACGTACTTCGATCGTGAGGCCGAGCACTACGTGACGGTGCTGGGCGTCGCCGCGCTCGTGCGGGATCCCGCCGAGAAGGCGAAGCGGTGGAAGGCCGAATGGGCGGCGTTCTACAAGGACGGGCCTCGTGGCGACGACTACCTGCTCATCCGCGTGCGCCCGACGCGGCTGGAGGTGGTGGCGCCGTCGCTCGGCATCGACACCGACCCGGTCACGTGGCGGCCGGCCGTGGTCGAGATGGGACGCTGAGCCCGCGCAACCGAGCGGCATACAATGATCGCGGCCATGTCCACCCCCACCATTGCCACGCCCTTTCTCGATCGAGAGACGTCGGTGCACCCCTTGGCGGCATCCGGGCTCTGGGCAATCTACGCGGTCCTCTTCGCGTCCACCAGCGTTGTGGTGGGCGGCATCTGGGACATCTCCTGGCACCGCTCGATCGGCCGCGACACCTTCTGGACTCCGGCGCACCTGGCGATCTATCTGGGCGGCATCGTCTCCGGACTGACGTGCGGCTGGCTGGCGCTCAAGATCACGTTTGCCGGCAGCGACGTCGAGCGCCACGCGGCGGTGCGTTTCTGGGGGTTCCGCGCGCCGTTGGGCGCGTGGGTGTCGATCTGGGGCGCCATCGCCATGGTGACCTCGGCGCCGTTCGACGACTGGTGGCACAACACGTATGGGCTGGACGTCAAGATCATCAGCCCGCCGCACATCGTCTTGGCGGCCGGCATTGCCGCCATCCAGTGCGGGGCCATGCTGATGGCGCTGGCTCGTCAGAACCGCGCGATCGGCGATCGGCGCCGGCTCGGCCAGCTCTATCTCTTCGGCGCCGCCTTGCTCATCCTGCTGGCCAGCACCGTCGCCACGGAGTACACGCAGCGCTGGGACATGCACCAGTCGCTCTTTTATCAGGTCACCGCCGCGGTGTTCGTCTTCCTGCTCGTCAGCGCCGCGCGCGCGTCGGTGGCGCGATGGCCGGCGACGATCGTCACGCTCATCTACACGACGCTGACGATGGTCATGGTACTGGTGCTGCCGCTGTTTCCGGCCCAGCCGCTGCTCGGCCCGATCTACGTGCAGGTGGATCGCTTCATGCCGCCGGATTTTCCGCTGCTGCTCATCGCGCCGGCGATCGCCATCGACCTGCTGATGTCGCGCGTGCAGCCGGGTCGCGTACGGGATTGGCTTCTGGCCGTGGCGCTCGGCGTCGTCTTCGTCGCCGTCTTCGTCGCCGTACAGTGGCCGTTTGCCGATTTCCTCGTGTCGCCATGGGCGCGCAACGACTTCTTCGGCAGCCACCGCATGGACTACGGCGTGCCCCCGCAGATCCAGGCGCGGTGGTATGAACTCAACCCGCCGGACAACCTTGCCCTCGGTCTTTCTATCGCGGTGGGCCTCGGATGCGTCTCGGCGCGGCTGGGCCTGTGGTGGGGCAACTGGATGGCGCGCGTGCAGCGATGAGCTGCTCTTGTCGCGTGCGGTTGGCCGAGGCCGGGCGTCCCCACGGGCCAGCCGACGCGGTTGATTCGTCGATGTCGGCTCCCGGCGAACACGCGCGCCTGGCAGTCCGCGCCGGCCGGCGGGGCGTGCTTGCCGCGTTCGCGCTCGCGGTCGTTTCATTGGCCCACGTCGGCAGCCCCGATACGTTCTTCTCCGGCAAGGCGGGGCCGTACGACGTGCGCGTCAGCGTGCGGCTGCCCGGCGTCATCCCCGGGCGCGCGCAGGTCACGGTCCGCGTCGCTGGCGCCGTGGCGGCGAGCGATTACCGAGTCGCGATTCGCGCGGGCCAGTGGAACGTCGGGTTGAAGGGCGCGCCGCCGCCGGACATCGCGACGCCGGTGCCGGGAGATCCCACGCTCTTTGCGACGGAGATCTGGTTCATGACGCCTTCGTCCTACCAGGTGGCGGTGAACGTCGACGGGCCGATGGGGCATGGAACGGCGCTCGTGCCCGTGATGGCGCTGGCGACCGCCGACCGCACGATGCCGCCCTGGCTGGGCGGAGTGCTCGCCGCGCTGGGCGTGCTGCTGACGGCGGGGTTGCTGACCATCATCGGCGCGGCGCTCCGCGAGAGCGTGCTGGCGCCGGGCGTCGCGCCGGATCACCGGAGACGTCGGCGGGCACGGATCGGGATGGCCGGCACCGCGGTCGTCGCCGGACTGGCGGTCTGGGGTGGGAACGTGTGGTGGGAATTCGAGGCCAACGCCTACCGCGAGCTCGTCCGCTATCGGCCGTTTGCGTCCACGGCCACGGTCAGCGCGCAAGGCGATCGGGAGATGCTGACGCTGTCGATTCGCGACGATCGCTGGACCGGCACGCCCGTTCCCGGCAGCCGGTACAACGCGCTGCTGCCGGACCACGGCAAACTGATGCACCTCTTTCTGGTACGTGAGGAGGGTCTGGACGCCTTCGCGCATCTGCATCCTGTCGCACGATCGCCGGAGGCGCTGGACTTCGACAGCGCGCTTCCACGGCTGCCCGCCGGCCGCTACCGCGTCTACGGCGACATCGTCCACGAGAGTGGGTACGCGCAGACGCTGGTGGCCACTGCGGCGGTCGAACGCCCCGGCAGCGACCGGGTGTCGGATCCGGATGACTCGTGGACGAGCGGCGCGCCGGCGGGTGCGCAGGGCACAGCGTATCCATTGCCTGACGGTGCCGCGGTGGCGTGGAACCGCGGCGATGCACCGTTCGTGGCGGGCGAGGAGCGCGTGCTGTCGTTCTCCGTGCGCGATGCGTCCGGCTCGTTGGCGATGGTCGAGCCGTACATGGGAATGGCCGCGCACGCGATCGTGGCCAGCCACGATCACGCGGTGTTCGCGCACCTGCATCCGGCAGGCAGCATCTCGATGGCGGCGTGGCAGCGGTTCACGAGTGGAGCGGGCCCGGGGCACGTAATGCCGGCTGCGCCGCACGCCGGTCACACGCCGGAGCTTGTCGGGAGCGCGGTCGAGGTGCCGTACGCGTTTCCGTCGCCCGGGCGATATCGCATCTGGGTGCAGGTCAAGCGCGCCGGACTCGTGCACACCGCCGTGTTCGACGCCGATGTCCGCTGAGAAGGGAACGGTCCCATTTCTCAGCCGGTTGCCTTGCCGATCGCGATCGCCAGATCCTTCGGCGTCACTGCCCGCCCGTGAATCGGCAGAATCGTCGTTACGTTCAGCTTCAGCGCCTGCAAGTTCTCCCACAGGTTCACGCTGAACGGGTTCGGCGTCGCCGGGGGCGGGGCGTTCGGCGGCGGCGGGTTGAAGGCGTCCGCCTGCACGAGGATCCGCTCGCGCGGCAGGTACGCCATCAGCATGCCGTCATTGTGCGCGTTCCCCTTGATATGGTGCAGCTCCAGCGTCCGCTTGCCGTCCGTGAGGACGTGCTTGTCGCCGACGGTCTCGAACGTGGCGGTGCGTCCGGATTTCGCCATCGCATCTGGCGCCAGCGTTCGCGGAACCGCCCACGCGCGCTCATAGAACGTACGCAGTGACTCGTGCGTGACAATCGTCGCGCCTTCCGCCACAAACGCGCGGACACCGCCAGAGTGATCGAAATGATGGTGGGTGTTCACCAGATAGCGGATTGGTTTGCCAGGCACGGTGGCCTTGACGGCATCAATCACCCCCACGGCCCGCTGGTCGTGCTGCGGACCCTCGACGACCACCACATGATCCGAAAACTCGACGAGCACGCTGTGATGCGACCCGCCGGTCAGGTAGTACACGCCCTCAGCGTTCTTGGTCACATCGACCTTGACGGCCGGCGCGGTCGCGCCCTCGGCCTCAGCAGGTACGTCGAAGGTGACCGGCGCGTTGGGCGTGACCTCGCTCACCGTCATATCGAACACCGGCATCCCGCCCTGCGTCTGCACGATGCGCGCGGGGAACTTCACGCCGCCGTGGTCGCGGTAGTCGCTGTACGTCGTCACGATCGGCATGTCACCGAGAACAGGATTCTCGACGGCCGTCTCGACCTGTTCGACCAGTCCGGTCGCACCGAGTGTGCCGGTGAGCGTGTACTTCTCCATGACCTGGTAACTCACGCTGTGGCCGCCGCCCTCCCGCGGCGTCACGGTCGCCGCGTTCGCCTCGGCGCCCTTCAGGAAGCCGTGCGGCGTGCTCCAGAGCTGCAGCGTGCGCTCCACGACGGCGGCCGGCTGTGGCGCGATGGCGTTGTCGGCGCCGACGTTCCACGCGGCCGCGCCCGCGACGACGAGCACCTGCCGCTGCTCGCCGGCCAGAGGCTGTCCACCGCCGCCGCGCGGCGGATTCTCGCCCTGCGTCCGCGTCATCTCGTGGCGAAGGGCGGCCTGCGCGTAGTCGGCCTCGACCACGAGCGACTTGAGATTGAACCGCGGCCAGGCGGCGTCGCCGCTGAAGGGCTGACCCACCACAAAGTGCGAGCCGGAGGCCACGAACCTGATCGTTGTGAGCCCGGCCGCGCCCATCTCGCGGGACGCCTGCGTCAGAGGTGGCTCAGGCGCGCACGCGGCCGATACCACCGCCATTGCGAGCAGGAAAGTTGGAACCAGCAGCCTCGTCATGGGTGCCTCCTCCGTCAGGAGCCACCACGATACACCGGCAGCGCGTGCCGCTGACGGAAACCTGTCAGAAGGGGTGGGTGTCGGAGATGGCCCCTGCGTGTCAGCTCCTGCACGCGCCTCTCGCGCCATCAACACGGGCCCCGCCTCGCCGCGCGGCCGCGTCACCCCGTCATTCTCGGCCGCGCCTCCATCAACGCCTCGATGGCGTCGGCCAGATGCTCCTCCGTGATGTGGTGATCTCCACGCTCGATCCGCAGTTCGTAGGCCTTCATCAGCACGTCGGCGGCCCGGAAACCCTCAGGCGTTTCGAACTTGTAGCAGGCGAGCTCGATCTTGAGGCCGTTGGGATCCTGAAGGTAGATCGAATTCATGAACCCCCGGTCGCGCTCCAGGAAGTCGATGCCTCGTTCGCGCAATCGCGCCGGCACCTGCGTGAAGGTGGCCCGTGAGACGTTGAACGCGAGGTGCTCCACGCACCCCACCTCGCGCGGAGCCGGCCGGCGAGCGTCCTCCCTGGACTCGTTCGTGAACACCGTGAGCAGACGCCCGTCGCCGGGATCGAAGTAGAGGTGGTTTTCATCGGCCCTGCCGAGATTCGGCTGCTCGAAGAGGAACGGCATGCCGAGCGCGCCCTGCCAGAAATCAATGGCGCTCTGCCTGGTGGAGCCCACGATCGTGATGTGGTGGACGCCCTGGACCTGAATCTTCTTCACCAGAGGCTCCTTTCCTGATACCTGAATGTTGCCGAATGGACGAGGAGCCGCGAGCGGGTGGCGGTGGGCGGCCAGGCGGCCTCGCCCTACGCAGGCGGGGTCGCCGTCTTGCGCGCCGGATTGAAGAACGGCGTCTTGACGACCGTCGCGGTCACCTGATGCCGCACGGCCTCGACGGTGACTTCCAGCTTGACCCGCGTGCCGACCGCGAAGTGCGGCGCGTCGATCGTCGCCAGCGCAATCAGCTTCTTCAGCGTGGTGGACCACGTCGTAGAGGTAGCGCGGCCGATGTGTTTGCCGTCCTTGTAGAGGGGCACGGCCACCCGCGAGGCCGCAGACGGCGCCGTTGGCGGCAGGCCCTCGCGCTCGTACAGCGCCTCGACCTCCGTCCAGTCCACTTCGAGGCCGACGATTTGGCGGCTGACGCCCCGCTGCTGCTCCGCCAGGAGCGCCTGACGCCCGACGAACGGCCCCTTGCCGAGCGACACGAGGCGGCTGAAGCCCAGCTCGAAGGGCGAGTACCGCTGGCGGTCGATCATCGCCTTTCGGCTGCTGTGAAAGTCCACGTCGATGAGCAGCAGGCCCGCTTCGATGCGCGCGATGTCGAGCGCGAGCATGCCGGTCGGATGCAGATCGAAGGCGCGCCCGGCATCGACGACCGCGTCCCAGACGCGCACCGCCGCGTCCCACGGCATCCAGATCTCGTAGCCGAGATCGCCGGTGTAGCCCGTGCGCGACACGTCGACGGGAACGCCAGCGATGGAGCCAGACGAGGCGCGGAAGTATTTCAAGGTGTCGATCGGGACGTTTGAAATCGCGCGAAGCAGGCGCGCCGACGTCGGGCCTTGCAGCGCGAGTGCGGCCACCTGTTCGGTAATGTCATCGACCTTGACGTCGAGGCCCGCCGCGTTCTGGGTGAACCAGCGGAGGTTGGGATCCGCTGCGGTCCAGCGGTACACCTGCTCGGCGACGCGGGTGACGGTGCCGTCGTCGATGACCTTGCCGTCCTCGTCGCACCACGGCGTGTAGAAGACCTGGCCGATCGCCAGCTTCGTGGCATCGCGTGTGATGAGGCGATCGACGAGGCGCGTGGCATCGCGACCCGAGATCCGATACTTGAAAAGCGGCGAGACGTCGATGAGCGCGCATGCGTTGCGAATGGCGTTGTATTCGTGCTCGTGGTGCGTCTCGTACGCGCTGACGGCGTAGTAGCCGGCCCAGTCGCGGTAGCTCAGGCTCTCGCACAGCTCGTGGGTGCGTTCGTGGAATGCTGACGCGACAGGCACGGCCGAATTATACGTGCGTGCAGTTCTGGCGTACCCGGGCGCGGGCGGATCGCAGAAACTGAAAATACGCCCGACCCCTTTGTGGAAAACCGGCCCCGTTGTGGAAAAATGACCCGGCGAATGACATTCGACGCCATCATCATCGGCGGCGGCCACAACGGGCTGACCTGCGCCGCCTACCTCGCACGAGCCGGGCGCAAGGTGCTCGTGCTCGAACGGCGTCACGTCCTCGGCGGCGCCGCCGTCACCGAGGAGATCTTTCCCGGCTTCCAGTTCTCCGTCTGCTCCTACGTGGTCTCGCTCCTCCGCCCCGAGATCATTCGCGAGCTGGACCTGCCACGCCATGGCATGGAGCTGCTGCCACTCGACGGCACCTTCACGCCCATGCCGAACGGCGACTACCTCTGGCGTGTCAACGACCACTACAAGACGCGCCGGGAGATCGCGCGCCACTCCAGGCTCGACGCCGAGGCGTACGAGGAATACGGCAAGGCCATGATCGAGATGGGCCGCTTCGCCAAGCCCATCCTCAGCCTCACCCCGCCCGACCCGACCTCGCTCGACCCGCGCGGCCTGCTGGAGCTGCTGAGCATCGGGAAACGCTTCCGCGCCATGCGCCACCACGACCGCGTCAACCAGGTCCAGCTCCTGACGATGAGCGCGGTCGATTTTCTCGATCAGTGGTTCGAGACCGACGTGCTCAAGGCCACCATGTCGGCCTCCGGCATCATCGGGACCTTTCTCGGCATCCGCTCACCCGGCACGGCCTACGTGCTGCTCCACCACTACATGGGCGAAATCGACGGCGCGTTTCGGTCATGGGGGCTGTCACGGGGCGGGACCGGCGCCGTCTCCAACGCCATCGCGTCGGCCGCCCGCGGCTTTGGCGCCGATATTCGCACCGAGTCACCGGTCACCCACATCTTGACGAGGAACGGCCGAGCGACGGGCGTCGCTCTCGCCAACGGCGACCAGTTCCAGGCGGACACGATTGTGTCGAGCGTGGACCCGCACCTCACCTTCCTGAAGTTCTTGAACCCGCAGGATCTGCCTGGCGACTTCGTCGAGGGCGTCCGGCGCTACAAGTTTCGGGGCTCGTCCGGGAAGGTCAATCTGGCGCTCGACGCCCTGCCGAGCTTCACCTGCCTTCCCGGGGCCGGCCCGCATCTTCGCGGCGCAGTCTCGATTTCACCGTCGATTGACTACATGGAACAGGCCTACGACGATGCCAAGTACGGGCGGTTCTCGCGCAAGCCGTACGTCGACATCGTCATTCCGTCGCTGACGGACCCGAGCGTGGCGCCCCCGGGCAAGCACGTGATGTCCTGCTTCGTGCAGTACGCGCCGTATCACCTGAGGGAGGGCACGTGGGAGGAGCAGCGCGAGGCCTTCGGTGACGCCGTCGTCGACGCAATCGCCGAATACGCCCCAGACATCCACAGCCTCATCCGGCACCGGCAGGTGCTGACGCCTCTCGACATCGAGCGAGAGTTCGGACTGACCGAGGGCAACATCTTTCAAGGAGAGCTCACGCTCGAGCAGCTGTTCTTCCTGCGCCCCGTTCCAGGGTGGGCGCGGTACGCCACGCCCGTGCACGGCCTGTACATGTGTGGATCGGCGACCCACCCCGGGGGCGGAATCATGGGTGCACCCGGACGTAACGCCGCAATGCGGATCATCGGGCGGTGAAGGGCCACAAATGCGACCGGGGCAGGTGCACGAGGGGCAACAGCTGCGCGGGGCACGCCAACCCCGGCGATTGTGGACCGCAGTTGGCGGCCCGACACCGGTGAACCCTGCGCCAGTCGCCAGCGAGAGAGCTCGGTTGACCGTGGACCGGCGACCGAACGCCGGGATGGGTTGAGATGACAACCGCACAGCGCGACGTGATCGTCATCGGTGGCGGCGTGAACGGCCTCACGTGCGCAGCCTACCTCGCCAAGGCAGGGCTGGGCACCCTCGTGCTCGAGCGCCTGTCGGAGGCCGGCGGTGGGGCACGCACCGAGGAACTGGCGCCGGGCTTCCGTATCCCCACGCTCGCGCACGCCGCCGGCCCGTTGCGCCGCGACGTGATCGAACATCTGCAGCTCAGGCGCCACGGCCTCGAGTTCTGCGCCGGCGACGTGCACGTGCTAGCGCTCGGCCTCGGTTCTCCCCCCATCGTCCTCTACGCCGACGGCGCGCGCACGGCGGCCGGGCTGCGCTCGCACTCGCCTCGAGACGCCGACGCCTGGCCGCGCTTCGCCGCCTCGATGGCCGCCATTGGCCGCGTGATCGGCACGCTGTTCACCACGACCGCGCCGCCCGTGGACCATGCGCGGGGCCGCGATCTGTGGTCGCTGCTCCGCACGCTGCGCGCGTTTCGAGCGCTCGACAAGTCCGACGCCTACCGCCTGCTGCGATGGGGACCGATGGCCGTCGCCGACCTGGTCAGCGAGTCGTTCGAGACCGAGCGGCTGCGCGCCGCTGTCGCAGCCGACGGGATTCTCGGCAGCTCCTTCGGGCCCTGGTCGGCTGGCAGCGGCCTCGGCCTCCTGCTTCGTGCGGCCAACAGCGTCGTCGCTCCCCCGCAGTCGTGGTTCGCCCGCGGGGGGCCAGGCGCGATTGCGGCTGCTCTCGAGCGCGCGCTCCGCGCCGCCGGCGGCGAGGTGCGGGTCAACGCGTCCGTGGCGAAGATCCTCGTCAAAGACGAACAGGCCCGTGGAGTCGTCCTCGCCGACGGCACTGAACTCACCGCCCGCGCCGTCATCTCCGGCATCGACCCGAAGCACACATTCCTGACTCTCTGCGACCCTCTGGACCTGGCGCCGGAGTTCCTCTGGCGCATGCGCCACTATCGCGCACACGGCACGCTGGCCAAGATCAATCTTGCCTTGTCCTCTCTGCCCGACCTCCG
Organism: Acidobacteriota bacterium; assembly: GCA_052389315.1. Classification (GTDB taxonomy): domain Bacteria; phylum Acidobacteriota; class Vicinamibacteria; order Vicinamibacterales; family UBA2999; genus JACCSI01. The sequence continues at coordinate 1,120 of JBQTIE010000374.1, read as the reverse complement.
GGGCCTCGGCCCCGACGCGCTCAGGGGTCGCGTGCGCGTGTGCCCTGATCTCGACTATCTGGAGCGCGCCTTCGATCATGCGAAGTACGGCCGATACTCTCCTGAGCCTTACATCGAGTTCACCGTGCCCACACTCGACGATCCCGGTCTGGCACCCGTCGGAGCGCACGTGCTTTCGGCGTACGTGCAGTTTGCGCCCTACACCCTCAGGCACCAATCCTGGGACGATGCGCGGGATGGCCTGGCCGATGCAGCGCTCGAGGTGCTGGAGCGCTACACGCCGGGCCTGCGGTCGCGGATCGTCGCCAGCCAGGTGATCACGCCACTCGACTTGGAGCGCACCTACGGACTCTCGGGCGGGCACATCTTCCACGGTGAACTGGCGCTCGACCAGTTGCTCACGATGCGTCCGCTGCTCGGCTGGGGGCAGTATCGGACTCCGATTCGCTCGCTCTACCTCTGCGGCTCCGGCACGCATCCCGGCACGGGACTGACGGGCGGGTCTGGCGTCAACGCTGCACGCGAGTATCTCCGCGACCTCAAGTAGCCGCCGCTGCTCACCGCACTCGACGCGTAGAATCACCCACTTCCACACCGGCGCGAGGTGCGCCGACGCGACGCGCACTGTCAGCGCATGGCACGTCAAGTTGCGACGGTGTCTCGACTTTGGATTTTCGAGCGAAATGTTCGAAGAATGATCTCTTGAGTGCCACGACACGTAGGAACTTGCCTGCGTCTCGCCGGGCGGCACTCCATCTCGAGGCCGCGTTGAGCACACCGACGTCACGCCTGGGCCGTCCGACCTGGTCCGGCCCGATCTGCCGCCTGAGCAAGGTGTGCGTCCTGGCGCTCGCCCTCGCGGTCGAGGCCTCCCCCTTGGAGGCCTTCAGCGAGTCCGGTGGCGTCCGTCCTGAAGAGTTGCGGCCGCACCCCTCCCACGAGCCGCAAGGCGCGCCACGCCCGCCGCAAGGCGGCCCGGATCTCTATGCCAGAGCGTGCGCGACGTGCCACGGTGCCGACGGCCGAGGCGCCTCCCGCGCGCTCGTCGCGTTCGACGACCCGTTGCCGGATTTCACCGACTGCAGCTTCGCCTCGCGCGAGCCAGACGAGGACTGGCTGG
>JBQTIE010000373.1:0-30621 GCA_052389315.1 Acidobacteriota bacterium | reverse complement strand
GGGTTGACAATCGGCGGCAGGTAGCGGATGCCCCGCTCGGGATAGAAGACGCGCTGCGATCCGCCGGGTTCGGTGAACGAACCGCTCGCCTTGAGCCGCGTGATCGCGTCGTGCACCGTCCGTACCGCGGCAATCGACGGATCGCCTGCCTCGATGAGCGACCGCATGTCGGGCGGGATGTACGTCAGGCCGCGCGCTTCGGGCGCGCCAGCCCGAATGAGGTGCAGGACGGCATTGTGCACGTCCACCACCTCCTGCTCGCCGTTTCCGCGCGTGGTTCCGAGACGGGGACCGCTCGCCCCGGCTTCGAAGGTCAGCAGACGAAAGGTCGGCGCCTGCGCGGCGCCGTGATCGACGCGGGCCGCGAGACCCGCGATAACGACAGCACTGGTCAGGGCAATCCGCCGGATGGTACGACGTCGTGTAGGCATGGTCGAGTGTCCTTGTGGTCGGGGTGTTCTCGGGAGGCGACCCGCCTCGCGAAACCAGGTCAACGGATCGGGCGAGTGCGGGATGAAGACGCGCCGACGAGCGAAACGCCTCTGCATGAGCGAGGCGAGAGTGTACTCCAAGCGCGCCGCTCGGCGAGCGTCAGGACCGCGGGCGCCGGCCGAGCTCGCCGCTACGACTGCCCCAGCGCCGCCGCCAGCTTGGCGCAGGCGGCATGGGCGAGGTGTATCGGGCGCGCGATACGAAACTCAATCGCGACGTCGCGCTGAAGATCCTTCCCGACGCGTTTGCCAACGACGCCGAACGGATCGCGCGGTTCACGCGCGAAGCGCAGACGCTCGCCGCGCTCAATCATCCCCACATCGCCCAGATTCACGGACTCGAAGCATCATCCCCGCCGACCCTTTTGAGGGTCTCAGGGTCGCCCCGAGCACGGTCGAGGGGCGACAGGCTCAGGGCAGGCGGTTTCGCGCGATCGGTTCATCATCGCGGTGGCCAGGCGTGACAACCTGCCGGTGGTAACCGGCGTGTGCGCTCTCGCGAGTACGGCATCGAGGTCATTTGCTGATCGCGGTCACCGATGCCGCGTCATCAGCGGCGGGCGACGCCGCTTGCCACGGACCGCACGACTTCCGCCACACGGACCCGGCAGCGCGCGCCAGCGCATCGAGATCTCCCGCGGGTGCCCTCGGTTTCAGGGCAGCACGAATGGCCGCGCTGTGGGCGGCGTCGCCGGCCGGCGGTCCAGCGCGTCGGCAGGAAGCAGGGCGTCCAGCTCGGAGGCGGTAAGTGAGAACCAGGACGGCGCCTCGGCGCGAAGCTGACGGAGGACGGCAATGTCGTGAGCCGTCGTCGGTGCAAGCGGCCCAGGATCGAGCGTGAAATCGTCAGAGCGCATCGTCGAGCTCCCGCCATTTCTCCTGCAGCCCGGCGCGCGTGAAGTAGCCCTGCACTTCCTGCCGATCGATGCCACCACGGCGCAGCAGGTAGCCGATGTCCGCGAGATCCTGCCAAGTTCGCTCGGGGGCATCCTTCATGGCCTGCACCTTCATCGCGATCAAGTGTTCGGGACGCGGTACGGCGATGGTGAGACCGCCTGGGCCGGGCAGGTCCCGGGTTCCGCTGAAAAGCCGCTCGCTGGTCCGGCCCTCGACATACATGAAATCGACGCGACCGCGCTGGCGCTCGACGTGTCGATGATTCGAGTAGCCGGTGGAGCGATGCAGCGTCTGGAACCCGCGTGACTCCATGAACGCGACCAGCGCATCCTGCGCTTTCGACTCAGTGACGATGTCGAGATCGAGCGTCATGCGCGGATGCCCATACGCCGCGAGCGCGACTCCTCCAATGACCGCGTGGCGGACGCCCCCTGCCTCGAGAAACTCACGCACGGTGCGGAGCTCGCCGGCGAAGTCCACGAGGGTGATTGTGGCACAGTCGAGTACGCGCCGTTCGCAGGACCTGCCTTGATGAACGGCTGCTCAGCTATAATCCGCGCACCTCATGTCGCTCATGGCCGGCGCTCGTGTCGGTCCCTACGAAATCGTGGCCCCGCTGGGGGCGGGCGGCATGGGCGAGGTCTATCGCGCGCGTGATACCAAGCTCGATCGCGACGTCGCGCTGAAGATCCTGCCCGAGCTTTTTGCGTCGGATGCCGAGCGTCTCGCGCGGTTCGAGCGCGAGGCGAAGACGCTCGCCGCCCTGAATCACCCGCATATCGCCCAGATCTACGGCCTGGAACAATCATCGACGATCTCAGCGCTGGTGATGGAGCTGGTCGAGGGCGAGGACCTCGCGGCGCGCACCGCCCGCGGCCCCGTTCCGGTGGACGAGGCGCTCGCCATCGCCCGGCAGATTGCCGAGGCGCTCGAGGCCGCGCACGAACAGGGGATCATCCATCGCGATCTCAAGCCGGCGAACATCAAAGTACGGACGGACGGCACCGTGAAGGTGCTCGACTTCGGACTCGCCAAGACGGGTGCGACAGGTGCGGGCGCGGCAGACTCGCCGACCTTTGCCGTGGCGGCCACGCAGATGGGGATGATCGTCGGCACCGCCGCCTACATGGCGCCGGAGCAGGCCTGGGGCAAGCCGGTGGACACGCGCGCCGACATCTGGGCGTTTGGCTGCGTGCTCTACGAGATGCTCACCGGCGTCCGGGCCTTCGCCGGCGAGACGGTCACCGATCTGCTCGCCGCCGTCGTGCAGCGCGACCCGGACTGGACGGCGCTTCCTGCCGACACGCCGCCCCACGTGCGCCGCCTGCTGCGCCGGTGCCTCGAGAAGGATCCGAAGCGGCGCCTGCGCGACATCGGCGACGCCCGCGTGGAACTCGAGGATGCGCTGGCGGCGGACACAGCTTCCTCGTCCGCTGCCGGCAGCCCGCCCATCGCGCCGCCGCTGTGGCGCGCCCGGCTTGGCGCGGCCGCCGTGGCGTCGCTATTGGCTGGCATAGCCGTGGCGGGCGCCGCGTGGTGGCTGGCCCCTCGCGTCCCCGAGCCGCTGCGCGTGCAGTTCGACCTGCCCACGCCTCCCTCGCAATCAACCAATCAGATTGCGGTGTCGCCGCGCGGCACCGACGTCGTAACGCGAGCGCTCTCTGGCACCAACAACATGCTGTGGCTGGCGTCGTTCGCGCGCGGCAGCGGTCAGCTGCTTCCAGGCACCGAAGGCGCGGCATGGCCGTTCTGGTCGGCCGATGGCCGTTCCATCGGCTTCTTCGCGGGCGGCGAGCTGAAGCGGGTCGATCTGACGGGCTCGCCGCCGCAAACGCTCGCCCGCGCAGCGAACGGTCACGGGGGTGCGTGGAGTCAGGACGGCGTAATTGTGTTCGCTCCCGACGCGAACGGGCCGCTCGTCCGCGTGTCAGCGGCTGGTGGCGAACCGACGCCGCTGACCGAACTCGACACCGCGCGCGGCGAGATTGCCCATCGTCATCCCTCGTTCCTGCCGGACGGGCGGCATGTCATCTACGTTGCCGTGAAGCGGGTGTCGGCGGACTCCACGATCGTGCTGGCCTCGCTTGAGTCGCCGTCAGGTCGGCCAGTGGCCCGCAGCCAATACCGCGCCGCCTTTGCCGCCCCCGATCGGCTGCTGTTCATGCGTGAGAGCACGCTGCTGGCGCAGCCGTTCGATACCAGGCGCCTGGAGCCCGTGGGCGATCCCTATCCGGTGGCGGACGGCATCGGTATCTTCGACCTGTACAGCGCCGCTGCATTCTCGGTGTCGAACAACGGCGTGCTCGTCTATCGGCCAGACGCCGTGGCTGGCCGCGCGTCCTCCGTGCGCTGGTTCGACCGCCGAGGAGCGAGCACGGCGGCGATCGAGGCCACCGCCGGCTATGAGGACCTGGCGCTGGCGTCCGATCAGCAGCGACTCGTGGTCCAACGGGACCCAGGGCCGGGCACGACGTCCGACTTGTGGCTGGTCGACCTGGCGCGCGGGACGAGCACGCGCTTCACCTTCGACGCCGCTGAGGACGAAACCCCCATCTGGTCGCCTGACGGCGCCAGCGTTGTGTTCAGGTCCAACCGCGCGTCGGGCATCTACGACCTGTACCAAAAACGCGCGAACGGGATCGAGCCCGAGGAGTTGCTGCATCAGTCCGCGCATCACAAGAGACCGCAATCCTGGTCGCCCGACGGCACGCTCCTGCTGTATCTGGAAAGCGCCCCCGACACCGGCAACGACGTGTGGGTGTTCTCGCCATCACGCCCGCGGACGTGGATGCGGCGGGGCTCACGCAGCCGTTGAAGGTGATCGTGAACTGGTTGCGCCCGCCGCCCTAGCGACGGCCGGCCTCGACTATGTTCCGCGGCACCTTCATCACCATGGCGCTCGCCGCGGTGCCGGGCTGATTTCCAAGGCGTCGTTGCGTTCTTGCCGACCACGATGAGATAGAATTTGGCCAGCTCAGCAGCGCGCGACGGGCTCGGCAACTCCATTCCGGGGGGACATGATGGTTCGACCGGCGTGTACGACGGCCGTTTTCCTCCTTGCCGCAGTGACAGCGGCTGCAGAACAGGGTGCGCCAACGGCCGCCCCTTCCTTCGATCAGGCCGCGGCGCTCGCGCAGTTGCGAGCGAGTATCGCCGGGAAGGAAGAGCAACCTGCGGTCGAGGTCTTCAAGAACATCAAGCAGTACAAAGGCGTGACCGCCGCGCGCTTCCTGCGGATCATGGAGTTCGGCTTCACCGTGGCGCTCGGCGTCGACTGCACCCACTGCCACGAGCCCGGCAAGTGGGAATCCGAGGAGAAGCTCACCAAGCAGATCGCGCGCGAGATGTCGCAGATGCTCGGCGCCATCAACGGCGAGCACCTCAAGAGAATCCCCAATCTCCGCAGCACCAACCCTTCGGTGAACTGTACGACCTGTCATCGCGGTCAGACGCGGCCGGCGCTCGAATTGCCGGCAGCGCGTCCGCCGCAGTAGGGGATCGCGCATGCCTCCTCGCATCGGCATCGCGGTCCTCCTCGTCGCCCTCTCGAGTCCTCTGCGGGCAAGCGCGCCCGATGTGGCGGCGAACGACAACAGGACGCCCGCTGGCGAGTGGCGCAACCGTGTCCTGACGCTGCGGCTCGAAGCCGTAGCTGGCATCTGGCGCCCGGAGCTCGAGCAGGGTCCGGTGCGCGAGATCTACGCGTTCGCCGAAGAAGGCAAGGCGCCCCAGAACCCCGGGCCTCTCATTCGCGTGGCCGAGGGGACGGAGCTGCACGTGTCGGTTCGCAATCGGCTGCCCGAGCCGCTCAAGATGCACGGCCTGCTCCAGCGGCCCGCGGACGCTGATGCGTTCGTCGATATCGCGCCCGGCGCCGTACACGAGTTCACATTCAAGGCTGGCGCGCCGGGCACCTACTTCTACTGGGGACGTACGAGCGACATCGCCTTCAACCAGCGCCGTGGCGCGGACAGCCAGCTCAACGGCGCCTTCGTCGTCGACTCGAGCCGCGGGCGGACCGTCGATCGCGTGTTCGTGATGACGGAGTGGTTTGGGCCCGTTGTTCCCACTGGTATGCCGCGCAAGGTCTCGCTGGCCATAAACGGCCGATCGTGGCCGCACACCGAGCGGCTGACGCTGCCGTTTGGCGAGGCGGTCGAGTGGCGCGTGATCAACGCCACCGTGGCACCCCATCCGATGCATCTGCACGGCACGTTCTACACCGTTGAAAGCCGCGGCTTCGCCGTGCGCGACGTGACTTACGGGTCGGAAAGCCGGCGACTGGCAACCACGGAGCTGATGGAACCCGGAACGACGATGATGATGCGGTGGGTGCCCGACCGCGTCGGCAACTGGCTCTTTCACTGTCATATCCTGGCGCACGTGTCAGGCGACATGCGGCGCGGCGACATGCCGGCGGGCGCGCATCACGAGGATCATGCCGAACACGATCCCCAGAGCGCGATGGCCGGACTCGTGCTCGGCATCTTCGTGCAGCCCGGCGACGAAACAGCGGCTCCCGATCTCGAGATGCACGAGCGCCGCCGCATGACGCTGTACTTGCGCAACATTCCGGCACGCTATGGCGCGGAACCCGGTTATGCGTTCGCGCTCGTCGAGGGCCATGCACCGGAACCTCCAGTCACTTCCGATGCGCCGCCGAGTCCGGTCATCGTGGTGGCCAAAGGGCAACCCGTCGCGATTCGTGTGGTCAACCGACTCGCAGAGGACACCGCGATTCACTGGCACGGCATCGAGCTCGAGAGCTTTCACGATGGCGTGCCAGGTTGGAGCGGACACTCGGGACAAGTCATGCCGCCGATGAAGCCGGGCGGAACCTTCGACGTACACTTCACACCGCCCCGTGCCGGCACGTTCATCTATCACACGCACAGCCATGGCTCGCGCCAACTAGTAGGCGGTTTGTACGGACCGCTCATCGTGCTCGAGCCGGGTCAGACATTCGATCCCGCGACCGACCGGATCGTGTTGATCGGCGGCGCGGGTCCCGGCGTCCCTGCCGTGGAGATGAACCGCTCGACGAACCCGCAACCGGCGGAGCTCAAAGTCGGCGTGAAGCATCGCTTCCGCCTCATTAACATCACGCCGAATTCGTCGGTCCGCGTCACGCTGCGCGGCGACACCGGACCGGTGCAATGGCGGGCCATCTCGAAAGACGGCGCGGACCTTCCGCCGAATCAGGCGACCAGTCGCGTCGCGCGACAAGTGCTGGGCGTTGGCGAGACGTACGACTTCGAGTACGAGCCGGCGGCCCCCGGTGAGCTGGTGCTCGAAGCGTCGCGCGGCACGATGACATCGATGCTCCTTCGCGTCGTCCGTTAGGCAGCGGCAGCCATGAACCTGCGGCCCGGCACAACGCTCGGCGCCTATGCCGTGATCGCGAAGCTTGGCGCCGGCGGCATGGGCGAGGTTCTACCGCGCGCGCGACACGAGGCTCGATCGCGAGGTCGCGCTGAAGATCCTGCCTGACCTGTTCGCGTCGGATGCCGAGTGGCTTGCGCGGTTCGAGCGCGAGGCAAAGACGCTCGCGTCGTGGCACGCCGCCGGAATCGGCCACGCTCTACCGCTTCACCATTGCCAGTCCCGACCACACCGCGTTCCAGAGCGCGCCCTCTCTCTCGCCCGATGGCTGGTTTCTCGCCGCCGCGCTCATCGCCGGCGGGAGCCGCTCGCTCTGGGTGCGGCCTCTCGGGGCCCTCCAGTTCCGGCAGATCGCCGGCACCGAGGATGCCCAGTTGCCGTTCTGGTCGCCTGACAGCCAGGAGATCGCGTTCTCGAGCGATGGCAGGTTGAAGAAGGTGCACCTGGCGGGCGGGCCGCCACAAACGATCTACGCCGATGACTGGTCGCGCGACGGGCGCACGCTGCTGTACACAGTCGTCGATCCAAAGACACGCGGGGACTTGTGGATGCTGCCGCTTGCGGGCGAGCGTACGCTGGCGCCGTACGTGGTGACCCCGTTCTCCGAAAGCCAGGGGCAGTTCTCGCCGGATGGCACGTTGGTCGCCTACACGTCCGACGAGACGGGGAGCCCCGAGGTCTACGTCCAGCCCGTGCCTCCGTCGGGCGCCAAGTGGCCGATCTCGTCTGGCGGCGGCTCCGCGCCGCGCTGGCGCGCCGACGGCCGGGAGATCTTCTATGTGGCGCCCGACCGGAAGCTGATGGCGATGGACGTGAGAATACCACCCACGTTCGAGCCCGGCGTGCCGCGGCCGTTGTTCGAGGTGTCCTTCGACACCCCGGGGCGCATCCCCGTTGACGTGTTGCCGTACGTCGTCGCCGGCGATGGCCAGCGCTTTCTGATGTCGCGCGTCACCGAGGCAAGCGCCGCGGCCCCGATCCCGATCGTGCTCGACTGGATGGCGGCTCTGAAGTAGTGTTACCAGCCCCATCGTAGTCGGCGAGACCCTGTCGCGTTACCGTGTCGTAAAGAAACCGGGCAGCGGCGGCCCCGGCTGCGCGCGCGACGCCGTAGCCGCGCGAAGGCCGTCGCCCACGCGGGCGCTTCGTAGCCAACCGGGCGCATGCACACGAAACGGCCGCGATCTCAACCCACGACCCGAAACCCCGCTGTCGCAAAATGCGCGTCGAACGCGAACGCCACGCGAATGCGGTGCCGGGCCATCAGGACAATACTGACGGCATCCACGGCCGACAGCGTGTGCAGGTCGGGCCGCTCGAAGTATCGCCAGGCGTCCTCGAGATCTCTGGCAGTCGCCGGCAGGAGCTTCAGGTGAGCCACCATCCCCAGCGAGTCCTTCCAGGCAAGCGCCACGTCACGCGCCGCGTTCCGGTCCAGGAACGTGAACGTCTCCAGCACCACCGGAACGGACGTGTGCAGCCGCGCGCCCGTGCCCGTGGTCGTCAACCGGCCGGGCGCGCGCCCACCATCATCATGCCACGTCGAACCGATCGAGCATCATCACCTTGTCCCACGCCGCCACGAAGTCGCGCACGAACTTCTCCTGCGAGTCGTCGGACGCGTAGACTTCCGCGAGGGCACGCAGCTCGGAGTTCGAGCCGAAGACGAGGTCGACGCGGCTGCCCGTCCACTTGACCTTCCCCGTCTTGCGATCGCGGCCCTGGAAGGTCTCCCCTGCGCCAGAGGTTGGCTGCCACTCGGTGTCCATGTCGAGCAGGATCACGAAGAAGTCGTTGGTCAGCGTCTCGGGCCGTTTGGTAAAGAGGCCGAGTTCGGACGGCCGGGCGTTCGTCTTCAGGACACGCATGCCGCCGACCAGCACGGTCATCTCGGGAGCGCTCAGGGTCAGCATGCGGGCTCGCTCGAGCAGGAGATGCTCGGCCGGCAGCTCCTGCCCGTTTCCGAGGTGGTTGCGGAAACCGTCCGCGGTCGGCTCGAGTACCTCGAAGGCTTCCACGTCGGTCTGATCCTGCGACGCATCCGTGCGTCCCGGCGTGAACGGCACCGGCACGTCGAATCCGGCCTGCTTTGCGGCTTGCTCGACGGCGGCACACCCGCCCAGCACGATCAGATCGGCAAGCGAGACCTCCTTCGCGCCGGCCTGCGCGTCGTTGAACGCCTTCTGGATCCCTTCCAGCGTCCGCAGCACGTTCGCCAGCTCGGGTGGATTGTTGACCTCCCAATCTTTCTGTGGCGCGAGGCGAATGCGTGCTCCGTTGGCGCCGCCGCGCTTGTCGGTGCCACGGAAGGTCGCCGCCGACGCCCAGGCCGTCGTGACCAGTTGGGCAATGGACAGGCCCGAGGCGAGTAGCTGGCCCTTGAGGGCCGCGATGTCCGCCGCGTTGACGAGGTCGTGCGTGACCGGGGGGACGGGATCCTGCCACAGCTGCGGCTCCCCGGGCACGAGCGGACCCAGGTACCGTGGGAGGGGTCCCATGTCGCGGTGCGTCAGCTTGAACCACGCTTTGGCGAAGGCATCCGCGAACTCCTGAGGGTTCTCGTAGAAGCGGCGCGCGATCTTCTCGTAGGCCGGATCGAAGCGCAGAGAGAGGTCGGTCGTCAGCATGGTTGGTGCGTGACGCTTGGATGGGTCGTGGGCATCAGGAATCGTGCCGGCGCCCGCGCCACCCTTGGCAGTCCACTGGTTCGCACCGGCCGGGCTCTTGGTCAGCTCCCATTCATGGCCGAAGAGGTTCTCGAAGAAGTTGTTGCCCCACTTCGTGGGCGTCGTCGTCCAGGTGACCTCGATGCCGCTGGTGATGGTGTCGGCACCCTTGCCGGTGCCGTAGCTGCTCGGCCATCCGAGGCCCTGTGCCTCGAGCGGAGCCGCCTCGGGCTCGCGGCCGACGTGCTTGGCATCACCCGCACCGTGGGTCTTGCCGAACGTGTGGCCGCCGGCAATGAGCGCCACCGTCTCCTCGTCGTTCATCGCCATGCGACGGAACGTTTCGCGGATGTCCCGGGCGGCGGCGAGAGGATCCGGGGTGCCGTTCGGCCCTTCCGGGTTCACGTAGATGAGACCCATCTGCACCGCGCCGAGCGGATGCTCGAGCTCGCGGTCACCGCTGTAGCGCTCGTCTCCGAGCCACGTGCGCTCAGATCCCCAGTAGACGTCCTGGTCGGGTTCCCAGACATCCTCGCGCCCGCCGGCGAACCCGAGGGTCTTGAAGCCCATCGATTCCAGCGCGCAGTTGCCGGTGAAGACCATCAGGTCCGCCCACGAAATCTTCCGGCCGTACTTCTGTTTGATCGGCCAGAGCAGCCGGCGGGCCTTGTCGAGGTTGGCGTTGTCGGGCCAGCTGTTGAGGGGCGCAAAGCGCAGCGTGCCGGACCCGGCGCCGCCGCGGCCATCGTGGATGCGGTACGTGCCCGCGCTGTGCCATGCCATCCGGATGAGGAGCGGACCGTAGTGGCCGAAGTCAGCCGGCCACCAGTCCTGCGACGTCGTCATCACCTTCTCTAGGTCCTTCTTCAGCGCCTCGAGATCGAGGGTCTTGAACTCTTCGGCGTAGTTGAACTCCGGGCCCATGGGATTGCCCGCGGGTGGGTGCCGGTGGAGCACCTTCAGGTTCAACCGATTCGGCCACCAGTCGATGTTGGCCGGGCCGCTGTGCGCTTTGCCTGAAAACGGGCACTTCTGTTCGTTGCTCATGGTGACGTGACCTCTACCCTGATGGGGCTGCAGCCCGGATGTCAGTCCGGGGGATTATCTTCACGCTCCGTTGACGGGAGCGCCGGGGACTCTTGCCGTCCTTCGCTGGCTTCGGCGTCGGCGTGCCGGTGAGTCGGAGGGCGATGGCGGTCGGGCCTTGGCCAGGCAATCCTGACAGCGACCCCAGTAGGCGACCTCGGCCTCGTCGATCTCGTACCCGTTGTCATCGACCGCCGTGAGACATGGGGTGGAGCCAACCGCGCAGTCGACGTCGACCAGCCGACCGCAGATTCGACAAATCAAATGGTGGTGGTTGTCGCCGACCCGATCCTCGAAGCGGGCCGCTGACCCGGCAGGCTGAATGCGCCGGATGAGGCCTTCGGCGACCAGGAGGCCGAGGGCGTCGTACACCGACTGGAGCGAAATGGCCCCAATCCTGACCCTGACGACCTCGGCTACACGGTCGGCCGTGATGTGGGGCTGGCCCGCGACCGCGCGCAAGACAGCCAATCGTTGGGCCGTGACCTGGATCCCGCGCTGACGAAGGACGTTTGCCGCATCGGTGGGCACACCAACAGGATAGGTCAATTAATTGAGTCGTTCAAATATTGGATCACCGACGTGTCAGAGGACTTCCGTCCAAGGGGAGGTTCCCGAGAATGAAGAAGCGAATCTTGGTGGTTGAAGACGACGCGGCGCTGGCCCGGGTGTTGTGCGACAACCTGGGATTCGAGGGGTTCCAGGTGCAGTGCGTCTCGGACGGCGGGTTGGCCATCAACGCCGCGAAGGCCTTCGCCCCAGACCTCGTGCTGCTGGACATCACGCTGCCGGGAAAGAACGGGCTCGAGCTCTGCCGGATCTGGCGCGAAGGTCCCCGCCTGCCGGTCATCCTGCTGACCGCACGCGCGCAGAAGGCCGACAAGCTGCGCGGCTTGAAAACGGACGCCGACGACTACGTGACCAAGCCCTTCGATCTGGAAGAGCTGATGGCGCGCGTGCACGCGGTGCTCAGACGCGCCAGGCCCACGATCGACCGGCAGGCTCTCGGCACCGTCACCATCGACTTCGTGAGCCTGGAAGCCTGGAACCCGCAAGGAAAGCTCGAGCTGAGCTATCGAGACTCCATCTTGCGCTACCTGGCAGAACGCGCGGACAGCGTTGTCCATCGCGACGAACTGCTGCACGAGATCTGGGGATATCCGGAATCGCCCAACACGCGCGCGGTCGATCACGCCGTGGCACGGCTGCGCCGGACGATCGAAGCCGACGCCCACCACCCCCGGTTCATTCACACGGTTCACGGCGACGGCTACCTGCTGACAATGGAGCAGGCCCCGTCGCCGCCGTCTAAGTACTGCGTTTCACAATTACGGTGACGCACCGTGGGCGGCGCGGCGCCCGGATGGCAAGGCGCGACGACCGAGAATACCGGGAGTATTTGAGGAAGGAGCAACGCCGCCAGGCGGGATGCATCGCCGGCCGAATGCCACCGTAATTGTGAAACGCAGTACTAAGTCATGAGGCCGCCCAGCGCACGCGTGTGACCCCACAACCCGCTGCAGGATCGCATGCTTGACCAATTGGCACAGCTCGCGCCCGTCACTGCGACTGCCTGTTCATCACGAAGGTGCCTACTGCCCCGTCGTCTAGGAACACGATCGTACCGGTCATGCGCCCGTTCGCAAAAGTTCCGTTGAGCGTTCCCGAATCGCTTCCACTGCCGATGGTCGCCGTGATGGTTCCAGAGCCGCTGGCGAGCAGCCCGCTCGCCGCCCCGATGATCGGCTGCGTGTCGGAGAACCCGACGGCATCGGGGCAGCCGGGCGCGTGTCTGACCGTCACCGTCCCGATTCCGGTGAAGCGGCCGCCCGATTCGACGAACGTGGCGGTGAGATCCAATCCGAGCGTTGGGGGGCACTCTGGATCGTTGAGGAGGATCCCCTCGCCGTTCGCGAACAGACCAATCCACGTCGTGGTGCCGGGCGGGACGATGCCGGTCACCGTGACGGCGATGATGTTCGACATCGGTCCGGTCGTCGCACCGGCGACCGCGCGCACGAACACGTGATAGGTCCCTGGGGAGACGCCGGAAATGGCGTACGACGTGCCGTCTCCGGTAAGGATACGGGCCACATCGCTGGCTCCGGGTGCCGACCCGACCCCAATCAAGTATCCGTCCGGCGCACAGCCGCTGGGGGGCAGCCAGCGGAGCGCGATGGCCGCCCCGATCACCGTCGCGGCAAGGCTGGTGGGCGCCCCCGCCGGGTTCGAGCATGCCCCCGGGCCGGGGGGCGGGCCGACGATGACGAGGACTTCGTTCGAGGCGGGGCCGGGGCCCGATCCGTCGCGGGCCCGAACGCGCACGTAATAGGCACCGTTGGGTACGTTGGTCACGGTCAGCGACGTGGCCGTGCTGCCTGTGTCGAACGTCGTAATGTTGCTCGAGCCGATGTTCGTTCCCGCTTCGACGACGTACGAGGTGGGCTGATCGGGCCCCGGCGGCGGATTCCAGGTGAGGACGACGGTCGTGCCCTGGACGAGCCGCTGAAGGTTGATGGGCGCCGCCGTGAAGGGGGCGCTAACCTGGGCGGAGAGCGCAAATCGAGGCGCCGCACAGGCGATGGACGATTCCAGGCCGCCTGCGCCGTCACCAGAGAAGCAGGCCCAGGAGACGGTCATCGGGGCCGAGGGCGCGCTGGAGGGACGTGCGCCGCCCAAGGCTCCTCCGCTGCCGGCGGCGCCCCCGGCGTCAGCGACGCCTGGCGCGATGACCTGACCAACTGGCGTCGGAGCTGTCGGCGTGCCGCGCCCGCATCCCCACGAGCCAAGCCCGAGCGCCATGCCGACGCCCAGGATGATGGCTGTCCGCGTCCGCGGAATCCGCATCCGCATCGTGTCCTCCAATCAGGTCTCACCAGCAGGAGACTCAGGCCGTCAGCGAGGAAAGCGACGTCCGGCCGAAAAGTGGGTCATGCGGGGGGTAGCGGAGGGGCGGCGTGGTGGGTCCGGACACTCAGGGCTTCGACGAGCCTAGCGACGCGAGCAGTTGTTCCACCTGCGCCAACCGGCCGGCCTGACGGCGGTCTCCCACGCTGCGCCCGAACACCTCGTGCCAGGTGACGACGCTTTGCGCGAGCAGCTCGGCGGCGTCCTGGCTGCCCGGGCGGTGTTGCGCGAGCGCCGCTCGGCCGAGCCCTTCGTAACTGATCGCCAGTTGCCTGCGCACTTCGTTGAAGCTCGGCGCGAGGCGCAGCGTCACCCGGGCCACGTCGCGCGCCTCTGCAAACACGCGGGACGCATCAGTCCAGTTCTCCGGCGAGAGCTCCAGCAGGAGCTCGCCGACCGTGTTGAGGCTGCGCGCGAGTTCCCAGGGCACGAACATGAAAGCGCTGTCCAGCCGGGCACGCTCGCGCCGCACGGTCAGCGCCCGCTGGTACCAGGACAGCGCCTCGCTGAGCCGCTTTTCGCCACGTCGAAGGTCGCCCATCTGCACCCACGCAAACGCGAGGTCCGCCTTGTACTGCAGGTTGTCCCGGTCTGACGCCACAAGAGGCGCGAGCAGGTCGATCGCGGCCTCGACTTCGGCGGCCGCGTCCGGAATCCGGCTCACGAGCACGAGCACCGCCGCTGTGCGCGATCGGTTCTCGGCCAGACCCCGAATCACCACCTGGTTCGACGGGGCGATAGTGAGCGCGGTTTCGATCACGGCCCGTGCCTGCCGGAGCTTGACGAGCGCACGCTCGGGATCTTCCTTTTGACTGAGCGCGATTGCGTGTTGAGCGTACTCCCTCGCGAGGTCCACTTGGTCCTGCCAGCTGCCGGGCGAGAGTGCCAGAACACGCTCGCGGATTTCGACGGCGCGCACGACCGCCCGCTCGTGATCCGGGACGTGATTGATCACGTGCGCGATCGTCGCCTGGCCGTGATAGGCCTGGGCCATGAGTCGGAGCGTCCGGAGGTCGTCCGGACCGGAGGCGAGCTGCCGCTCGCCTGCGGCAATCGCTCGGTCGAACTCGGGAGCGCCTTGGACAGGGTCGGTCGCGAGGAGCGCGATGTTGATGTGAGCCTCGATGCGTAGTCGCTCGAGCGCCGGGCTCGCCGGCGACGCACCAGCCGTCGCAACGGCCTTCATGAAGCTGCTGACAGCCCCCTTGGTGTCTCCAAGATTCGGCAGGAACGCGCCGCCTTGCACTTTGCCCACGCGGATGTAGGCTGCGGCCAGCTCCTCCTGAAGGTTCGGATCAGCGCCTTCCTCCTGGCTCAGCCGATCGAGGTATCGCAGGGCCGTGTCGACGACGAGCTTGCGCGCGGCCGTCGTGCCTGGGATGGGCTGCATGATGTCGTCGACATCGAACACGATGACCCGGGCAAACTCACGGAGATCCTCGAATCGCCGTGCCGCGATCTGCGCCTGCCACGTGCTGAACAGCGCCGCCCCCAGCAGCGCTGCGACGCCGAGAACCGCGGCGGCACAAGCGACGCGATGGCGGCCCACGAACCGTCGCAGCCGGTACCCGACGGTGTTGGCGCGCGCCCGGACCGGGAAACCACGCCGAAATGACTCGAGGTCGTCGGCAAGCTGTTGGGCAGAGGCGTACCGGCGGTTCGGGTCCTGGGCCATCGCCCTTGCCAGAACGTTCTCGAGATCGCCGCGCAGTTTCCGCGCGCGCGCCGGCGGCACCCGTCGCAGGCGACTGGCCGGAACACGCTCGGCATGGAGCACGACTTGGACGGCCTCGATCCCGCGAGTTGATCGCGGCGTGTCAGACCCGCTGGCGGTGAACACGACGTACCCGAGCACGCCGATGGCGTAGACGTCCGATGCCGTCGTCAGCGCGCCTCCCTGCAACTGCTCGGGACTCGAGAAGGCCGGTGTCGCCGCCCTGAAATGTGTGGGGTGTCCCTCCAGGTCGAGCAGCCTGGCAATGCCAAAGTCCAGAAGCTTGACGGTATTGTCCCGAGTGACGAGGATGTTCTCCGGTTTGATGTCGCAGTGGATGATGAGCCGCTGGTGGGCGTGTGCGACGCCGGCACACACCTGGAGAAGGAGCGCGAGACAATCATCGAGGGATAGATCGCGCTCCGTGCAGTACCGATCGATCGGCACGCCCTCGACGTACTCCATCACGAGGTAGGGCGATCCATCCGAGGTGGTGCCGCCGTCGAGCAGCCGCGCGATGTTGGGGTGCTCCAGTCGTGCCAGGAGCTCTCGCTCGCGATGGAATCGTTCGCGGGCATGAGCGAAGGCGGGCGACAGCATCTTGACCGCGACTTGCTTGGTGAACACGCCGTCGCTCCGCTCGGCGAGGTAGACCGCACCCATCCCTCCACAGCCCAGGAGCCGTATCAGGCGGTATGCGCCGAGTGTGCGTCCCGAGAGATCGGTGAGCGGCTGCGTGGATGCGGGGAAATCGGGAAGGAACTCACCAGGACGCTCGTGCTGGTCCAGAAGCGACTCCACTTCGGCGGCCGCTTCAGGGTCTTCCGCACGCAGACGCGCGAGGAAAGGCGCGCGGTCGTCAGGCCCGCACTCCAGCGCGTCTCCGAGAAGGTCGGTGACCTTCGCCCACTCTTCGCGTGTCATGCGGACCGCCCGGACAGCGAACGATCGTCGGGAACGTCGCCCATCGGGTATCGTAGGGTCGGCTAGAGCATACAGCTTCAGGATGGCAGCGTCGGATCAGGATGATCAGGTTGGAACTCGGCGCCTGACGGGCGTCGACGACGCGCTCGTTCCGGCCGTGTACAACGAGCTGCGGCGGTTGGCGCATTCGTGTCTGCGCGGCGAGC
Organism: Acidobacteriota bacterium; assembly: GCA_052389315.1. GTDB lineage: Bacteria > Acidobacteriota > Vicinamibacteria > Vicinamibacterales > UBA2999 > JACCSI01. The sequence goes on along the minus strand of JBQTIE010000373.1, from coordinate 14,348 downwards.
GCACCGGACACACGCTGCAAACGACCGCCCTCGTTCACGAAGCGTACCTGCGCCTCATCGCACAACAACCGTCCACGTACGAGGATCGGTCCAAGTTCATCGGCATTGCCGCACATCTGATGCGTCAGATCCTGGTCGAGTACGCCCGCGCCCGGCGACGCGAGAAGCGCGGCGGCAAGGATCAGCGGCGCGTGCCGCTCGACGAATCGATGGCGATCGTCGATCCGGCGCACGCCGATCGCTGGGAAGCTCTCGACGCGGCCCTCGATCGACTGGCGACGCTCAGCCCGCGACAAACCCAGATCGTCGAGCTCCGCTATTTCGGTGGCCTCACCATCGAGGAAACCGCCTCGCTGCTCACGCTCTCTGAAAAGACGGTCAAACGCGACTGGGCGGCCGCCCGCGCGTGGCTCCGCCGCGAGTTGGGCGATCCGCCGGGCACGCTGGGATCGGCCGCAGGCTAGTGGCTTGTCAGGATCGCTGCTGAAGCGCCGTCGTGGGGTCCCGTCCGCGATCAGCCCCTCGGTGCACGGCGACACGTCCAGCGCTCAGCGCCGAGGCGCACGTTCACCGTAGCGCGCACATGTCTGACTGCATGGCCGCCCTCTCTCAGCGTATGCGGCGATCGCCGGCGTACTGGAGGCGGCAGCCGATCGGACCGGAGACGCTCTGCTTGACCTGACCGTGCCGAGAAGGTCAAATCTCACCCAGCATGAAGACCCTGCTGGTGCTTCGGCACGCCAAGTCGTCGTGGAGCGATCCGGCGCTCGACGACCGCGATCGCCCGCTCAACGAGCGCGGGCGGCGTGATGCGCCACGGGTGGGCGCACTGCTGCGGACCCATCGCCTCAGGCCCGACCTCATCATCAGCTCCGATGCCGTGCGTGCGCGTCTGACCGCGCAGGAGGTCGCCAAGGCCGCTCGGTCTCCGGCCGAGATCCTCCTGGACGGGCGGCTGTATCTCGCGAACCCGAACGAGATTCTCAGCGTCGTTCGCACCGTGACGGAGGACCAAGGAGACACCGTCATGATCGTCGGGCACAATCCGGGGCTCGAACAGCTCATCGCCCAGTTGACCGGCGAGCGGACGGAGATGCCGACGGCCGCGCTCGCGCACGTGACCCTGCCGATCGATCGGTGGCGCGAGGTCGAGGCATCGACCCGCGGAACCCTCGTGGGTCTCTGGCGGCCGAGAGATCTGCCATAGGCGAGTCCGGTTCACGCGGCCAACCAGCTCCGCGTCCGGCAAGACCACCGCGTGGTTATTCGTGCCGCTCAGCGCCTGCACGCGTTTGGCGTTTGCCGCGGCCTTCGAGTGGTTGTCTGTGGCTAACAGCGTCGAGCCCACGAACGAGCGGCGGCGATGCCGGGGCCGCCGACGAGAGGGAGGTGTCGGGTCAGCGACCGGGTCCCGACAAGGCCTTTGCCGGCTGGCGCTCGAACACCTGGTGATTACCGGGGAGCCAGGTCCGGCCCCCGTCCACGCTGCGTTCCATCCGCGACTCGAACCGGTTCGGCGCGACGTTGAACCGCGTGAACCGAAGCTGCGCCTCGCCGCCATCGGGCGTCTTGAAGGGCTGCGTTAACCGCGTTTCACCCCCGAGGGGACCGGTCATGATCCACAACTGGCCGTCGCCGCCGACCGAGACCATCGTGACGGTCTTGGCGCCCGGGGTGACGTAGAAGAGGATGCCGGCGCTCTGCTCCTGTGGGATGTCCAAACGACCGCGCACGACCCGATCCGGAACGACCCACTCGAAGTCGTACGTCCCGCGCGCGGTGCGCGCCACGGTCCCATCCGGGTTGAGGAACTCGGTCACGTCGGCCAGCAGCCCACCACGTGGCGGAGCTGATCGACCGAATGGGCCAGCGGATCGGTGAGAGGCTGCGACGCCGCGTCGCCGCTCAGGAGGAACCCGGCTAGCATCGACAAAGCCACGCCTGAACGGCGAGTCATGTCGTCCCTCCGCCGCTTGGACGCCGGCAGGACCGCACTGGCCGGTAACCTTCGCCAGTCGATGAACGGATTGACGTCGCGTACCGCGTCCGGCCTACGGCGGCCGTTAGCCCACCGCCAGGCCGCTCACATTGCGATCGAAGCTTGATGCGCTGACGCCGACCGCGGCGGCCGCAAAGGCCGGTGTGCGGAACAGTTGCCGGACCCCGCGATGCACGTCGCTGGACCAGCCCGTCCACGAGAGGCGCCAGAGCACCAATCGAACCTCGCACGCGGCGTCGGGTCGCTCAACCGACGCTCGACAGCGGTCGCTGCCATCGGTCAACAACGCAGCGCGTCGACCGGGTCGACGCGCGTCGCCCTCCGCGCGGGGACGAAGCAAGCCAGCAGCCCCGCCACCCCCAGCGTGAGGATGACGGCCGCGAAGATCGCCGGGTCCCAGGGCTCCACGCCGAACAACAGAACCCCGAGCCCTTGCGAGAGCAGGGCCGCCAGCCCGATCCCCAGGGCGAGGCCCGCGGCGATCTGCCAGGCGCCCTGCCGCAGGAACATCAGCAGCACCGATGCCGCGCCCGCGCCCAACGCCATCCGCACCCCGATCTCCCAGGTGCGGTTTCCCACCGAGAAGGACATGATCCCATAGAGGCCGATCGTGGCCATCGCCAGCGCCGCGAGGCCGAACGCCACGAACAGCGAACCGAACGCCCGATAGAACCATGTATCGAGCGCGTACTGCTCGGCCAGCGATCGAACCCAGTACAGGGGGAGGGCCGGGTCGATCTCGTTCACCTCGCTCTGGATGGTTGCGGTGTAGCTCATCGCGGCCTGTTCGGTCCGCACGACCAGGCTCATGAAGTTGATCACGTTCTGCGCGAGCGGGATGTATACGCCCTCGTGGCGCGGGTTGAGTGCGCCGATGGCGCCCCCGAGATAGAGGTCCGGCACCACGCCGACAATGGTCCGCCAGGGCACATCGTCCTGCCCCAGCTTGATCCGCGCGCCGAGGGGGTCGCGATCGGGAAAAAGCAGCTCGACGAAACGTTGGTTGACGAGCGCCACCGGCTCGGAGTCCTGGCTGTCCGTACGGCCGAGCAACCGTCCGCGCAGGGGCCTGACGTCGACGATGTCGAAGTAGGTGGGCGTGATCACGATCCGGCGGGCGAGCGGATGATCCTGCTCGGTGGGGTACGCGACGCCATCGACCGTGACCGGGTGCAACTGACCGCCGCGCGCCGGCAAGTCGGATGTAAAGGCCACGGCTCGAACTCCGGGCCGGCCCTCCAGGCGTCGGAGCAGTTCGTCGTAGAACTGCAGCTGGGCCTGCGTGCTGGGGTAGTCCTTCTCGAACAGGCCCAGCCGTGCGGTGAAGATGTCAGTGGTGGCGAAGCCGTAGTCGAAGTTGGCCACGTTGATCACGGTCCGGATCATGAGGCCGGCCGCGACCAGGAGGCCGCAGGACACCGCCAGCTGACCGACGACGAGGGTCTTGCCGATGCGGCCCATTCGCATGCTCGACGATCCCCGGGCCTCGTCGTTCATGATCTCCGCGACCTTCGCCCTCGAGGCGCGAAGGGCCGGGATCGTGCCCGCCATCAGCGTCGACAGGCCCGTGAGCCCGACGACGAACGCGATGACGGCCGGGTCCATCGAAGCCACGAACCAGAGCGGCATTTCCTGCGTGGCCAGGCCCGCGTTGAAGAAGTCGATGCCGATCCTGGCGACGATCAACCCGACGGCCGCGCCGGCGGCCGTGAGCACGAGGGTTTCCGCCAGCAACTGCGCGACCGTCCGGAAGCGGCCGGCTCCGAGGGCCGTGCGAACCGCAATCTCCTTGCTGCGCGCGACGGTCCGCGCCAGCAGCAGGTTGGCGACGTTCGCGCAGGCGATCAAGAGCACGCCGAAGACCGCGCCCAGCATCGTGTAGAGCATGGCGGCCGCCTGCGGCCCGATGAACGCGTCCATCTGCCGCATGACGGTGACGCCAATCCCGGCGTTCGCGTCGGGGTAGGCTGCGGCAAGGCGCCCGGCAATCGTCGACATTTCTGCCTGTGCCGCTTCCACGGTCACCCCATCTTTCAGACGGGCGATGGCCTGGAGCTGCGTCCCCTCGACCGCGGGGCCGCCCCCGCGCCGGAAGGCCAGCGAATCGATTCGCAGCGGCAGCCAGGCATCCATCTGTTGCGGAAATCCGAACAGCTCCGGCATGACCCCCACGATCGTCGTCATCTCGGCGTTGGCGCGGACGGTGCGCCCGACGATGTTCGGATCGCCGTGGAAGCGGTCCTGCCAGGCGCGGTAACTGAGGAGCATCACCGGGGGTGTCGACGGATGATCTTCTGCCGGCCGGAACGTGCGGCCGAGGATCGGCCGTACCCGCAGCACGTCGAACAGGTGTGCGCTGACGTACGCGCCGAGATACCGGACCGGCCGGCCCTCGGTTCCGCCGACGTTCACGGTCTCGGCGAAGTACGCCGCGACGTCCTCGAAGCTCGCCTGCTCGGTGCGCCAGTCCTCGAAGTCGTGGATGCTGACGCCCATGAACTCGACGCCCTGCGCCGGCCGGTTGCGGAAGAGCGCGACGAGCTCGTCGGAGTCCTCGAAGGGCAGGCCCCGGATCACCGCGATGTACACGATGCTGAACATCGTCGTCGTCAGGCCGATTCCGAGCGCGAGGGCGACGATGGCCGTGAGGCTCAGGCCCGGTCGCCTGACGAGCATGCGCGCCCCATAGCGGATGTGGCTGACGACCGAGGTCATTGAGAGATCCTCCGGGGCTGGCGGTGCGGGCGGAAGAAGCGCCGGCGGACGGGCAGGGCCGGTCGCTACCGTTGTTTACGTCGAGGAGCGCAGGAAGTTCCCGCTGCCCGCGCATGGCGACGTGCGGCACCCTCCTGTACCCAGCGCGAGACTGTTTCCTATCATCTGAGACCAAACTGTGGCATCTGTGCCGCGTTTGGTCCCCGTGGGGTCGTCGCTGGCGACGGTGGAGGCCTCAACCGTCGAGAGAGTCAGTCGCTCCGCTTCGCGAGGAGCCCATATCTTGTCTTGCCCCCGCTCCGCAGGGGCAGCTGTGCTTGCTCCAAACAAATCGACAGGTTCGTACACATTTCACACCAGCAAGCACAGCTAGTGGAGCCGAGGTGTTCTTCCGGCCAGTCCGGCAGAGCACGGCCGCCGCCGACGGCTGCGGGAGGGTCCCGCGTGCCCGGATAGAATCCCACAGACCGATCAGCCGCGATCGTAGGAGGATTCATGCAGCCACGACGGTTTCTCATCACCGGCGGGAGCCAGGGCATCGGCGCCGCGCTGGTCCGGCAGGCGCGGGCGGCGGGACACGCCGTGGTGTTCACGGGACGGGACGAGTCGCGCATTGCCGCGACGGCCGCGAGCACCACCGCGCACGGCCTGCGCGCGGACGTCACCCGCGCGGCCGACAACGCGCGCGTCGTGGACGAGAGCGTCGCGCTGATGGGCGGCATCGACGTGCTCGTCAACAACGCCGGCTACGCCTATCGCGGCGAAATCGGCGCGCTGGACGTCGACGCCATGCGGGCGATGTTCGAGACCAACATCTTCGGCCTCGTCGATCTCACCAACCGCGTCGTCCCGCAGATGAAGGCACACACCGACGGCGACATCGTCAACATCGCGTCGACGTCAGGAATGAAGGGCGCGGCCACGGCCACCGCCTATGCCGGCAGCAAGTGCGCGCTCCGCGGGATCAGCCAGTGCTGGCAGGCGGAGCTGAGGCCGCACGGCATCCGCGTGACGTGCGTCTGCCCGTCGGAAGTGCAGACGACCTTCGGCGGCCGGACCGGACGCAACAACCCCAACAAGCTCTACGCGGACGACATCGCCGCCACCATCCTGGCGGCGCTCCACATGCCGCGCCGCGTGCTGTGGCCGGAGCTTGCCGTGTTCGCCAACAATCCCTGGAAGGAAGACTGAAGGGGCGCGTCGCCAATCGCACTCAACCGACGCGGGAGCCCCGGGGTGACCCTACCTGCCAACGCCGGGTATCAGGGACCCTGCGAGATCACGTCCAGCGCCTTCCGCTCCGCCGACCGCGGGACCGTCAGCGCCGCCAGCCCCAGATCGAGCGTGGCCAGCACGCCGCCTCGCTTCATGGCGAGAGCCAGCAGGTAGGTGTCGGTCACCTGCTGATGTCCCACGAGCCTCGTGCCAGCCGCTTCCGCCGCCGTGCCAAACGGAATGTCGACCGCCCAGAACACGTGGTCGTCCGCGCGCGTATTGGCGGCCAGCAGGCCGACGGCCTCGCGCGGTGTGACCGCGTCCCGCGAAAATGCCGGGTTCGAGACGATGCGCACGAAACCGGATTCGGTCAGCGGGCAGGTGGCCCATCGCTGCTGGCGATGCCGGACAAACCACTTGATCGCCACCTCGTGTCGGGCATGGCTCGGCCACAAGAGCGCGATCAGCACATTGGTATCGAGCAGATAGCCGTTCATGCGCCTTCCGACTCGAGGCGTCGGACATCTTCGGTGGTGACCTTCGGCGAGTCGGCAGGCAGCCGGAACACTACGACGCCGTCCCTGTCGGTGGACGGCGTAGGGGCGTTGAGGCCGCGACGCACGAGGTCGGACACCGTCCTGCCCAGCGACACGCCGCGCGCTTTGGCCTGCCGTGCCACCGCCTCCGCCACGTCATCGTCAAGGGTCAATGTTGTTCGCATGGACAAATGATGCCTGATGGTCATACTTGATGTCAATTTGTCCCAAGATGCATCACCGTAGGCACGATGATGCTGGCTTCTGGATGGACTCGCCCGTCCGCGGCGAACAAGGCCAATCCCGAGACCCGCCGTCGTCGAACCGGTGTCCGGGCGAATGGATGCCGCCTGATCGGCCAGCCGCCTACCGCCCGCCCAGCGTCGGCATGTGGAAGCTCGACGTCTGCGCCTCGTCTTTCACCCACCTCGTCGTCACCGCTTTGGTGCGCGTGTAGAAGTAGACGCCTTCGAGGCCGTGGACGTGGAGATCGCCGAAGAGCGACTGTTTCCAGCCGCCGAACGAATAGAACGCCATTGGCACGGGAATCGGCACGTTGACGCCAACCATCCCCACCTCGATCTCGTCCTCGAACTTGCGCGCGGCGCCGCCCGAGTTGGTGAAGATCGCCACGCCGTTGCCATACGGATTGCGGTTCACGAGGCCGATGGCCTCATCAAGAGTGTTCACGCGGAGCACGATGAGGACTGGGCCGAAGATCTCGTCCTGGTAGATCGACATCTCCGGCGTGACGCGATCGAAGAGCGACGGCCCGAGGAAGAAGCCCTGTTCGTGACCGGTCACCAGCAGGCCCCGCCCGTCCACGACCAGCGTGGCGCCCTGCTCGACACCCGCATCCACGTAGCCGCGCACCTTGTCGCGGTGCGCGCGCGTCACGAGCGGTCCCATGTCCATGCCCTCGGCCATGCTCGGCCCGGCCTTGAGGGCCTTGGCGCGCTCGGCCAGCTTGGCCACCAGCGGATCGGCGGCGTCCCCGACCGCGACGACGGCCGAGATGGCCATGCAGCGCTCGCCTGCCGAGCCATAGGCTGCGCCGATCAGCGCATCCGCCGTGAAGTCGAGCTCCGCGTCCGGCAGCACCACCGCGTGGTTTTTCGCGCCGCCCAGCGCCTGCACTCGTTTGCCGTGTGCCGCGGCCGTCGTGTAGATGTATTTGGCGATCGGCGTCGAGCCCACGAACGAGACGGCGGCGATGCCGGGATGATGCAGGATGGCGTCCACCGCCTCCTTGTCGCCGTGGACGACGTTGAAGACGCCGTCGGGGAGCCCGGCCTCTTTGAGCAGCTCCGCCATGCGGACGCTCGGCGACGGGTCCTTCTCCGAGGGCTTGAGGATGAAGGTGTTCCCGCAGACGAGCGAGAGCGGGAACATCCACATCGGGACCATCGCCGGGAAGTTGAACGGCGTGATGCCGGCGCACACGCCCACCGGCTGCAGGCGCGAGTGGGCATCGACGTCGCGGCCGACGCTTCCCGAATGCTCGCCCTTGAGCAGGTGCGGCGCACCGGTGGCGAACTCGACCACCTCGATGCCCCGCTGCACCGACCCCATGGCGTCGAGGAAGACCTTGCCGTGCTCCTCGCTGATGAGCGAGGCGATCTCTTTCTGATGCTGCTCCATCACCTCGCGGAAGCGCTGGAGGATGCGCGCGCGGCGAAGCGGCGGCGTGGCCCGCCACGCCGGGAGGGCGGCGGTCGCGGCCCGCACCGCGGCATCCACGTCGGCGGCGTTCGCATACGGCACACGCCGGATCACATCGCCCGTGCTGGCGTTGGTGACCTCTCCCGAGCGTTGGCTCAGCGAGGCAGTGGGCTGACCGCCAATCCACAGCGGCAGCGAGGTTACGGCGCGCGTGTCGGCCGTGGGTGACGCGAAGGATGTCGTCATGATTGGTCGATCATACCGCGTTGGCCGGGACCGACGGACATCAGGCAACGCGCGCGCTCCCGATCGGAGCGACACACGGCGGTGGCCCACCGCATCGCCAGAACGGGGCGAGGAAAGCAAGGCCCACGCAGCGAGGGCGCAGCCCCCGTGCCGTGTTTGCCGCTCAGAGGCGGATCACGCGCTATCCGGGCGGCCGCCTCCCCGGCGTGTGCGGCACACCCGCCGCCTCGAGCTGCTGCTCGAACTTGGTCAGCTCCGCCTCCAAGGCGCGCAGCCTCGTGACCTCCGGCGCCAGATCGTCGGCAGCAATCGAGTAATTCATCTGCTGCGTGCCGGTCGGCGTTCCGGTCAGACCTCGCGCGCCGGCCACCGCCGAGTTGACGCGCGTCTGAATCGACGAGGGCGACCCCGACTCGAGCCCTCGCAGCGTTTCGTCGCCGCGCAGCTTCCGCAAGATCCCCGTGACCTGCTGATCGAGCCGGGTGGCCATGTCCATCAGCTTCAAGTCGGCTGGAGAGTCCACCAGCGCCCGCCGGATGCCCGTCGTCCGCGTGCGTATCGCGTTGGCCTCTTCGAGCGCCGCGGTGAACGAACGCTGCAGCTTGGCGACTTTCTCCTGATAATCACTGGCCGCCGCCCGCGCCTCCGGTGACAGCGTCACCGCAGGATCGCCGGCCACCGCCACCGTCTGCGCGTCGCCGAGACTCGAGAGGACGCCGCCCACGCGTCGTGCGAGCGCCACGCGATACGTGCCAGGCGGCACCAGGCTCCCCCCGCCCGTGCCGCCTTGCGGCCCCTGGGTCTCCGGCTCTGGATCGCCGCCTCCCCCGCCGCCTCCGCCAAAACCGCCCCCTTGCGTCGTCGCGGCGGTGCTGCGCAGATTCCAGACGAAGCGGTGAATCCCGCGTGCGCCAGGCACCGTCATGCGGCGCACGACTTTGCCAGCCGAATCGGTCACGGTCAGAAACGTCTGCGGCGCCTCCTCATCGGTTTCGGCCGTCAGGTCGGCCTGCGAGGGATACCGCGGCGCCTCCTTTTTCTGCTCCGCCGCGCGCGCGGCGTCCTGCCGCCGCTGGCGCAGTGTGCGCGGGGCCTCCCTGATCCAATAGGTGATCACCGCGCCCAATGGCCGGTTCTCGCCCATCCACAGCTGTTCACCTTGGGAGCCGCGGGCCTTGCCGGTCTCGGGCAACTCGATCTGCGCGGGCTTCACGTCGAACACATGGCCGTCCTTCTGCAGCACGCTCGCGCTCACCTGCCTGAGCGGTGCATAGTCGTCCAGCACGTAGAAGCCGCGCCCGAAGGTAGCCAGCACCAGGTCGTTCTCTCGCTCCTGAATCGCCAGGTCACGGACGGGAATCGTCGGCAGGTTGCTGCGGAGGCGAATCCACTTCTTCCCGCCGTCCACCGTGAAGAACAACCCGAACTCCGTGCCGACGAAGAGCAGATCGCGGTTGACGTGGTCTTCGGCAAACGCCAGCGCAGGCCCGTTGGCCGGCAGATCCCCGGCAATGGCGGACCAGGTCGCGCCGCGGTCGGTGCTTTTGTAGACGTAGGGTTTGAAGTCGCCGTTCTTGCTGTTGTCGAACAGCGAGTACACAGAGTTCTCATCGATCTTGGAGGCGAAAAGCCGCTGGACGTAGACGCCGTATGACCCGTAACTGGGCAAGCCCGGCGGCAGCTCGCTCCGCCGCCAGTTCGCGCCGCCGTCGTAGGAGAACTGAATCACGCCGTCGTCGGTCCCTGCGTAGAGCAGACCCTCGCGCCTGCGCGACTCGCTGACGGCGGAAATGTTGCCCCAGGTGGCAGTGGATTGGTGCTGGGCCACGGCTTCGGGGGACCACACGCGCCCCATGACCGGCAGCAGGTTGCGATTCGTTTGCCGCGTGAGATCCGGGCTGACGGGCTTCCACGTGTTGCCGCGGTCGTCGCTCCGATACAGGCGGTTGGCCCCGAAGTACAAGCGCGAAGGGTTGTGCGCGCTGATCACGAACGGCGACTCCCAGTTGAACCTGAGCGGCGCTTCACCCCGTCCCTCGACGGGACGAATGCTCACGCGCTCGCTCGTCCGCCGATCCAGCCGGACGATGCCGCCGTACTGGGACTCGGCGTAGACGATGTTCTGATCGGTGGGGTCGATGCGGGCGACGAACCCGTCGCCGCCGGTGACCACCCACCAGTCGTTGTTGGTCGCGCCTTGAGGACCGCGCGATCGCGACGGTCCACCGAGCGTGGCGTTGTCCTGCGTCCCGCCGTAGATGTGGTAGATGGGCGACGCGTTGTCCACCTCGACGTTGTAGAACTGCGTGACCGGGAGGTTCGTGAAGTGCCGCCACAACCGGCCACGATCCCAGCTCTCGTACAGCCCTCCGTCGCACCCTTCGAGCAGATGATCCGTGTTGTCCGGGTCGATCCACAGATAGTGGTTGTCCACGTGCTTGGAGCGCTCTCCCAGGCCGCGGAACGTGCGGCCGCCGTCGTCGGACACCTGCGTCTGCACGCTCGGCACGTAGACACGCTCCGGGTTCTTCGGGTCTGCGTGAATGTTCTTGTAGTACATCGGCTGTGCCTGGACGTTGGCGCGCCGTTCCCACGAGTCCCCGCCGTCGAGCGAGGCGTAGAGCGCGACGGGTTGCGCCGAGGATTCGACCTTGGCGTACACCAGGCCCTTCTGCGCGGGCGAGAACGTCACGACGATTCGCCCGAGATCCCCTGCTGGCAGACCGCCACGGACGCGCCGCCAGGTGGCACCGCCGTCGGTGGACTTGTGCAGGCCGCTGTCGGGACCGCCGTGAATCAGCGTCCAGGTGTGCCGCCGCCGCTGGTGCGCCACGGCCAGCATCACGTCGGGGTTGAACGGATCCATCGCCACGTCGCTGATGCCGGTGTGCTCACTGATCTCCAACACCTTGGTCCAGGTGGCGCCGCCATCGGCGGTCTTGTAGAGGCCACGCTCGCCCCCCGCGCTCCACAGCGGGCCGTAGGCCGCGACCCATACGACCTTCGAGTCCCGCGGGTCGATGACGATGCGTCCGATCTGCTCGGAGGTCTTGAGCCCCATGTTCCGCCACGTCCGGCCTGCGTCGTCGCTGCGATAGATGCCGTCGCCGTAGCCGACGCTGCGCTGGTTGTTGGCTTCGCCGGTGCCCACCCACACGGTGCTGGGGTTCTTCGCGTCGAGGACCACCGCCCCGATGGAGTACGCGCCTTCGTTCTGGAAGACGGGCGTCCAGGTGATCCCGGCGTTGGAGGTCCTCCAGACCCCGCCGGACGCGACGCCGAGGTACCACGTCTGCCGATCGTCGGGATGTACGGCAACGACGCTGATGCGTCCAGACATGAGCGCCGGACCGACGGCCCGAAGCCGGAAGTTCGAGAACGTGGCGGCCGAGAAGGGATCGGCGGCACGCTCACCGGACTCTTGAGGGGCGGGCTCTTGCGCCCGAAGCGCAACAGCCATCGCGACGGCGGCGAGAAAGAGCAGCGACTTGTTCATGATGCCTCTTGGTTGAACGCGGTGCAGCGGTGCTTCGGCGCCCTGATCTGCGGGACGCGCGCGAGGGAAAAGTATAGCCACGGGAGGGCCGCCGGTCGACGTACGAGGCGCCGGCCTTGCGCCTCGGCCGACACCACGAACGTCTAGCTAGACATCTTCGATGGCCTGAGACGTCACGAATGAAGCAAGTTTGTCGACCGGCCATTGAAGATGTCCGCCCCGCCGGAGGCGGGGCAAGACGAGATATGGACGCTAGCGAAGCGGAGGCTCGTCTGGGTTCTGGGCGGTTTGAGGCGGAGCTTCGCTAGCGGGCCACCCGCAACGGATTGATGCCCTTGGCCAGCGAGTAGGAGGCCCCAACGGCGCCGACCATGCAGCTCTGTCGAGTGAAGGCGGCGAGCTCGCGAATGCGATACACGGCCTCGATGCCCGTGCAGTGCGCGCCCATCAGCTGCTGGACACCGAAGCGCTTGAACTGGCCGGCCGTCCACTTCAGGTGCGCCTCGTCGGCCGCGAACAGGTGCATCCCGCCGATGATGGCCTTGACGGGAGACGGGTCGATGGCGCTTCGCGCGTGGTCGAGCGTGTTGATGACCCCCGCATGTCCGCAGCCGAACACGTACACCAGCCCCTGAGCTGTTTGGACCACCAGGGTCATGTCCTCCGGCACCGTGTCCTCGACCTCGCCCGCCCCACCGCGAACCTTGCCCGTGCCGCTCCAGTTCCGCTCGGGGTGCAGGCGCGGCACCGGACCGGTGAGCCACACGCCGGGGAAGAGCTCCGTCGGCGCCGTCAGCTCGATGACGCGGCCACCGGTCGCCTCGTAGTCGCGCCTGACACGCACCATGCGATCGTCGACTTGTCCTGATCCGTTGACGCGCGGCCAGAAGATGCCCTTCCCGACGTAAACGGTGCCGAGGGCCTTCGGCGACTTCGCCATCATCATGCGGCGCAACGGCACGAGGCCGGTGGTGTGATCCGCGTGGTTGTGGCTCAACACGACGGTGTCGACGTCGGCCAGATCGAGCCCAAGCACGCGCAGGTTGCGCTGTACCGTGTCTTCGTTCGCGCCGGTGTCGAAGAGGATTCGGCGCCCGTCCACCTCGACCAGCGCGGCAAACCCCCACTCGCCAAACCCCTCGTCGGCCAGCATCGTCGAGAGAATCTTGACCTCGAGGCTGGAGACGCGATGAGCCGAGGGCTTCGATTGCGCCGTTGCTGGGGCGTGGGCGGCGACCGCCACTCCCAGCACGAGCGACGACGCGACGAGAGCGCGGAGCAGGAACACAGGCATGAACGGAACTCCAGGAAGAACGGCTGACGCCCTGGCGGGGTCGAACCGATCATCAGCATACTTCACCCCTGCGATCCACCACTGGAGACGACTGGGAGCCTTGAGGGGACAGGATCTCGACTGAATGGAGTCAAATTGCCTCCGTCAAGGCGACTGCTCCGCGAAGCGGGGCCACACGACACGGCCCCAGCGAGGCGGAGCCGCCGCACCACAGGCTCGCGAATCTGCGGCGAAACCTCGCTGGGATTAGACTCGACTTGGAGGAGGTCAATCGCGCATGACGCGAGCGCCGTATCTCGTGGTGGTGGCGATCCTGGTGGCCGCAACCGCGCCGTCGAGCGCGCAGCCAGCAGCGGCGACCGTCTCGTACCGGTTCACCTACGCGCAGCCAGACGACGCCACAGCCGTCGTCGAGATCGGGTGGAGCACGGCCAACCCGGAACGGCGCACGCTGATCATGCCGCGCGCCATCCCGATGGGCTACGGCGAGCAGCGCTACGACGCGTTCGTCAAGGATCTGCGCGCCTGGTCGGCGGAGGGTGCCGAGACCTCGCCACAGCGTGACGAGGGGCCACGCTGGCGTCTGGGGCCGAACACGGTCCGCGTGCGCTACCGCGTGGATCTGCGTGAGATGGAGCGCGAGGTCCGGGCCGCGTCGGACGCCTCACGCGTGCGAGACGGCTATCTCGGTGCCTTGGGATACTCGGTGTTCGCCTACGTCGAGGGGGACGAAACCCGGCCGACCCATTTGCGCCTCGAGGGGCCCGCCGGATGGCCCGTGTACTCCACGCTCGCCCCTCGCTGGCCCGTGACGAGCACATCCATCGACGCGACGGCGCCCGACTACTATGCGCTCGCCGACAGCCAGATCGTGATGGGCCCCCGCGCGGTGTTCCGACGGCTGAGCGAGAAACCGGCGCCGCTCTACCTCGCATCCTACGCCGAGGGACCGGTGGATCTCGACGGGGTGGGACGCCTCGCGCTGACGGCGTACGAGCGGGTGCTCGCGTATTTCGGCACCGTGCCGTTCGCACACTACTCCGTGCACCAGGAACTGCTGACTCCGATTTCACCGCGCCATGAGTACGGCATGAGCATGGAGCACCTTGACTCGAGCACGTACTACCTGGCGGCGTCGAGCGGCCTCACCTCCTCTTCGACCGAGCAGGATGAGCTGCGCGTCCT